>JASHSS010000496.1 GCA_030038565.1 Bryobacteraceae bacterium | reverse complement strand
GCGGTGGTGGCGGCGGCGGGATGCGCATGGGCGGTGGTGGTGGCGGCGGCGGACGCGGCGGCTTTGGCGGGGCGACCACCAATCATCGCTACAACGTGACGCTGGGTTTGAACATCACCAATATCCTCAACCACGACAACCCGGGCGGGTATCAGGGCGTGCTGACCTCGAACCAGTTCGGCCAGCCCACCAGCGTGAACACCGGCTTCGGCGGCGGCCCCACTGGAGGCATGGGCAGTACGGCGAATAACCGCCGTATCGAGATGCAAGCTCGATTCACCTTCTAGACCGGGCGCCAGTCCGGACGGGCCAATCGAACGTAATCAAACGGGCTGCTGCCGGAAGGCGGTGGCCCGTTTCCGTCTGGGCGGAGCATGGCGCGCTTGCGCCAGCACACGGCAATCGCTTGCTCGCGCTCGTCCCTCCGATCAGAGCCCCCATCGTGAGCGAGTGCGCGTGCCAGCAGATCATGAGGCTTGCCCGCGCGCCCATGTGGTTTAGGTTTCGCGCGGGCGCGTTGGCCGCGGGCGGCGCGGCATTACACCCCTCGCATGCACGCGCGAGTTCCTTGCGGGATGCAGTGGCCGCAGCCTTCCGCGCGGGCGTAGGGGCGGGTCGGCATAAGCTCGGTACGCGGCGAACTTTCGCGCGGGCGCCGGCTCGGGGCCTTCCACGCGGGCCCAGGCGCCGCAGGCTTCAGCGCGGGCGCAGGCGGCCGTAAGAGAAGTCAGCCTCCAGCACGCGTCCGCGGCCATCCACCACGGCGGTGGCCACGAACGCGGGGGCCTGCGGGGAGCCGAAGCGCAGGTCCACCACCTCCACTTCCTGGGCATCTTCGCGATCGGGAACCGGCAAAACCCTCCACAGCGGAAACTGCGCGAAGTCGAGGAATTCCTGGAAGACGGTGGTGCGGCGCGCGGCATCGATGGCCGGGCTGGGATCCGGCTTCTGGAAGATTTCGGCGCGGGTGGGATCGAAGTCCGCCGCCAGGCTGAAATCCTCCACGGCATAAAAGTCGCGTGTTTCCACCACGCCGCGCCAGCGCCAGGGGCTGACGGCGCTGGGACCCGCCAGCACCCGGAGAGGGTCGGCGCCTTGGTAGATTCGGGCATTCAATCCGGCCGACGCACGGGCGTGCAGCACGCCGCGCGCGCCGTTATAAAACAGCAGGAAGGCCAGGCCGAACCAGGCCCATCCGCGTCCGTAGGCGGGCGGGCGGGACCCGCTGGAGGCGATTTCGGATCCCACCAGCCGCCCGATAAAGGGCGCGGCCACCGCCAGCAGCAGAGCGCCCCAGATCCACAGGTCGATCACGCTGGTGAGGTCCAGCCGGAACCAGCGCGAGGAGAACGGCAACAGCAGCCGCACCCCGTACACGTTGGTGAGATCGAGAAGCAGGTGGGAAGCCACCGCTACCAGCGCGGCGGCGAATGCTCCTCCCCAGCGAACCGGCTTGCGGGCGGCCAACCTCACCACCAGCACGGTTAGCAGGGCCAGCACCGGCATGCCTGCCAGGGAATGCGTCAGATGGCGGTGATAATGCAGATAGCTCAATGAGCCGCCCGCGGCGGTGACGATGTCGATATCGGGGGCATTGGCGGCCAACAGCAGAATGGGGGTTGCCAGGGGAGTCCAGCGATTCAGCCCGGCCCGGCTGAGGAACAGCCCCGTGGCGGTGTGGGTGAGAGGGTCCATAGGTGGGAGCCGGAACTACTTATTGTAGAGGGAAGAAACAGACCGGCGAGCGCCGCGGCGCGCCACTCCCCTCGCGAGCCTGCGAACCGCCGCGCGATTCGCAGGCCACCGGACTGAGCCGGGAAATGGCGGTACGCCCTTCCGGCCTCTTTCACGCGCACTGTTTGACCGCTTCGAGCATGCTGATGGGCCGTTTGAGGCTCGACTTGGGGACCCGCACGGGCATCGCCTCGACCGCTGCCGGGCGCTGGATCACGCCGGCAAAATAATCGCCGAGGGGATACAGAGGATAGGGTTCGATCTCCGCGAACGCCTGGCCGAGTTTCTGCTCGATGTCATACACCGCATGAAAAAATGTTCCGCGGTCGATGCTCATCTGGCGGCAGCACAGCCGCCAATCGGCGCCCAGGAGGAAATGGTACCGAAAAAGGCGATACTCGAAGTCGTCAAGGATGCGCTGGCTGACCAGGCAAAAGTCGGCCATATATTCTTCGCGTTTTCGGGAATAAGTCCGGCGACCCTCCCGTCCATTGCAGAACTCCAATGAAACCGTGCTGGTGCGCTCCCCTTTGGCGGCGCACTCGCGGAAGCGGTTATAACAGGCGCGAAAAACCGCGCGAAAAACGCATCGGCACGGTGCTTCAGACCGTTGTCGGGTCGGGCGAATACCGTGGCCCAGGCAAAACGCACAGGACGCTTTCGCCAAGCCGATTGCTGTAGATCGATTCCACATCATCTTTGAGAATGTCCTCCTGGAAGCGGCCTTGTCGGCTCGCCGCCATTCGTTTTCAACTGAGCCCAATCTAACCCGAGATAGAAAATCGTCAACCATTTCTATTTCCTTTCCATTAGAATTCAACTAGCCGTACCGGTACCTTAGTATTCGATAATTACCTGATTAAAAAGGGCCTTAGCATGTAGACTGAAATTGGGTGGTGAATCCTTTATTCCTAGGATATTTCCCATATATATAAGGGATTTCTAGTAGTTCTGTATTTCAGAAAGAAATAGGATCGGCGATGGACTTTGCAGAATTCCACGCACGACTGGTGGAGCATCTCCTGCGGCTGGTGCGAAGCGGGGAAATCACCGAGCGGGGACTCTCCCGGCTTACCGGCGTGTCCCAGCCACATATCCACAACGTCCTGAAGGGAAAGCGGTTGCTTTCCCTCTCGCGCGCCGATGGGATATTGAGACAATTGAATCTGGATCTCCTGGACCTCTTGGAGCCGCATGAATTGAGCGAACGCAGCCGGCGCTGACCGCCGCGGCGGGAACGTGCCGTGCGCCAGACGCCCGGCACGGCATACCGAAGCCCTCGAACCACGACGAGTACATCTCCCGTGAAGTCCGCTTCGCACCGCGAGGCGCAGTATCCTGGAAGGGAAATGCTGGGAAGACGCAAATCCGCGGAACCGGCGGAGGCAGGCAAGGCCATCCCGGATATCCGCCTGAAACGGCTGGCAGAGAGCATCGACGCGCTGGCCGACAAAGACGAGCGCGCCATCGATCATGCGCGGGAGATTGCCGATTTGCGGCGTCTGGCCGCGACCGAACTGCACGGTATCTGCACCGGGTTCGTAGACCGCCTCAACGGCCTTCTGACCCGCGGACTGGTAGTGCTGGACCCCCCGGTCTTTTCCGAAGACAGCTACCGGGATACTTCCCCCAACCTGATTCAAATGAACATCCGCGGCAGGATCCTGCAAGTCGAGTTTCGCGGCACGCCGGAGTTGGTGTCCACAGAGGACTTCCGGATTCCCTACATCATTTCCGGCTCCGTGCGGGCCTTCAACCAGGTCCTCCTGGACCGGGATGTGGTCGAAGAACAGCTCTTGTTTTACACCTTGGAGAGGCGCCAGCGGATGTGGCGGTTTTTCGATGCGCGCACTTACCGCTCCGGCCCGTTCGATCAGGATTATCTGGTATCTCTACTGGAACAATTGGTTTAACCTGGGATTTCCCCGGCCGTTCCCTTCTCAGTGTCCGGTAGATTCGCGAGCCACCAGCGCCGGCTCGACAATCACCGTGCGGGGCGGACGCTTGCGTTTCGAACCGATGGCCTTCACCAGGATGTCCGCCGCCTGCTGACCAATCGCGGTACTACGCTGGTCGATGGTGGATAGGGGCACGCGCAGCAGGTCCGAATAATGCACATTCCCCACACCCATCACCTTGATCCCGCTGGGGATGGCGATCCCGGCTTCCAGGATGGCCTTCATCGCGCCTGCCGCGGTCGGGTCGTTGTAGCCAAAAATCGCGTCTGGGCGCGGCGACAACCGCAGCAGCAGGCGGGCCGCATCGTACCCCGAGGCGTCGTCGGTGGCATGCACCACGTACGGCTCGTGGAACGCTATGCCGGCCGTGTCGAGCGCCGCGCGGTATCCGTTCAGGCGACCGATGCCGGTGGTCAGCTTGGGCCCGGCAATGTGCGCAATCCGCCGGCACCCGCAGGCGATCAGGTGTTCGGTGGCCATCCGGCCGATAGCCTCGTCATCGGCCCCCACATAGGGCGCGCGCACCTCGCTGAAGCGCCGGTCGATCAGCACGAAGGGCAGATTCCGCGCTTCAATCCGCTCGAACACGCTGAGCGTCTCGGGCGGCTGCGCGGAGGCCAGGATCAAGCCATCCACCTGGCGCGCCAGGAGCCGGTCCACCTCGCTCGATTCCACCGCAGCATTTTCTTCGGAATTGCAGATCACCACGTCGTAGCCCAGCGGGCGAATGGCCGCTGAAATGCCCTTAGCGATCTCGGCGAAGAAGGAGTGCATCAGGTCCGGCACAATCAGCCCTATGATGAAAGTACGCCGCGCGGCCAGGCTGCGCGCCACCCAGTTGGGCTGGTAGTTCAGCTCCTTGATGCGGGCCATCACCCGCTGGCGGGTTTCGGCGCCCACATCCGAGCAACCGCGCACGACCTTGGAGACCGTCATCACGGAAACATTCAGGTCGCGGGCGATGTCCTTCAACCGCACGGCAGGATTGGAAGTGTGGGCCATGGTTCTCAGCGGACGCTGGCCAATGTAAGGGCTGCCAAACGCGAGTATAACAAGTTATGGGCACGTGGGGAGCCCCTGTGGCCCCGGCCCTTGGCCCTTGGCGCCAGCGGCCCTATCTCTATCCGCGGCCTGCCAGCGGCCGCGCTATCCTTTGCATGTGACCTCCACTGTGCGCAACGCCCCCGGTTTCTCTTCCGCCGACGCGGTTCGCCTGGCGCGCGATCTTTACGCCCTTTCCACCGAGGCCGAGACCCTGCCCAGCGAACGCGACCAGAATTTCCGGCTGCGCGACGCCGGCGGCGCTCAGTTCGTTTTGAAAATTGCCAATGCGGCCGAATCACGTGGCGTTTTGGACCTTCAGAACCGCGCCATCGAGCATCTGGCGGCCGCCGGCACTGGCCTTGAGTTTCCCCGCCTCATCCGTGCACAGGAGGGCGGCGAAATCGCCTCCGCCGGGGACTACGCCGTGCGGCTGCTTACCTGGGTGGAGGGCGTTCCCATGGCCACCATCCAACCCCACTCGCCGGAGTTGCTGGCTTCGCTCGGCCGCGCCTTAGGCGCCATGGATGGTGCGCTCGCCACCTTCGGCCACCCCGCCCAACACCGCCACGAATTCCCCTGGGACCTGGCCCACGCCGATCGCGCCGCCGCTCACCTGGGCCTTCTCTCTGCCGCCCAGGGCCGCCTGCTGGAGCCGATTTTCCGCACCTGGGCCGGGATCGAGTGGAAGGCGCTCGGCCACTCCGTCATCCACAACGACGCCAACGATTACAACGTGCTGGTGAACCCCGCGGGCAGCCGGGTGGTAGCGATTGTGGATTACGGCGACATGCTGCGCTCCGCGCGGGTCGCTGATCCGGCCGTGGCGCTTGCCTACGCCATGCTCGACGAGCCGGAGCCGATCGCCGCCGCCACCCAGGTGGTGGCCGCCTACCATAGCGTCAATCCTCTCAACGAAGCCGAGATCGTGGCGCTGTTTCCCCTGGCCGCCGCGCGCCTGGCGATGAGCGTCTGCTACGCCGCCTGGCAGGCTCGCGAAGCGCCCCACAACCCCTACCTGACCATCAGCAATCGCGCCGCCTGGGCGCTCCTGGAGCGGCTGGCGGACCTTCCCACGGGATGGCCGGAGGAGGTTTTCCACCACGCCATTGCGCCCCCGCGCGACGTGCTGGCAGCCCGGAAGCGGCATCTCGGCCCATCCCTGAGCGTCTCCTATCGCCGGCCGCTGCACATCATCCGCGGCTGGCGCCAGCATCTCTACGACGCCTCCGGCCGCGCCTATCTGGATTGCGTCAACAACGTGGCGCATGTGGGCCACTGCCATCCGCGGGTGGTGGCCGCCGCCCAGCGGCAGGAGGCCCTGTTCAACTCCAACACGCGCTACCTCGATGAGCGCCTGGCGGAATATATCGAGCGCCTCGCCGCCATGCTGCCCGGGCCGCTCAGCGTGATCTACCTGGTGTGCAGCGGCAGCGAGGCCAACGAACTGGCCCTGCGCCTGGCCCGCGCCCACACCGGCCGCAGGGGCGCCCTGGTAATAGACACGGCCTATCACGGCAATACCAACGCGTTGATCGATCTGAGCCCCTATAAGTTTAATGGACCGGGAGGGCGCGGCCGTCCACCGGGGGTCGCCGTAGCGCCCCTGCCGGACCGGTATCGCCACCCCGGCGTCGATTTCGCGGCCACGGTTGTCGAAGCCGCCGGGCGCGCCCAGGACTTGGCGGTGTTCTTCGCCGAATCGGCAGTCAGTTGCGGCGGCCAGGTGATGCTCCCGCCGGGCTACCTGCGGGAGGCCTATCGCGCCGTGCACGAAGCCGGTGGCGTGTGCGTGGCCGACGAGGTTCAGACCGGCTTCGGGCGCGCCGGCTCGCACTTCTGGATGTTCCAGACGCAGGAAGTGGTGCCCGATATCGTGACCATGGGCAAACCCATCGGCAACGGCCATCCGATCGGCGCGGTGGCGACCACCCCCGAGATCGCCGCTTCGTTCGCCAATGGAATGGAGTATTTCAACACCTTCGGCGGCAATCCGGTATCCTGCGCCATCGGCCTGGCGGTGCTGGACGTGATCCGCGACGAAGCCTTGCAGGAACATGCGCGCGATACCGGCGCTTATTTGCTGGCCGGTTTGGGTGAGTTGGCCGCGCGCCACCCGATGCTGGGCGGCGTTCGCGGCGCGGGCCTGTTCGTGGGATTCGAAATGGTGCGCGACCCTCAGACCCTGGAGCCAGCCGCCGAAGAAGCCGCCGCCCTGGTGAACCGTATGAAAGAGGCCGGAGTGCTGCTGGCCACCGACGGCCCAGACCACAACGTGATCAAGATCAAGCCGCCCATGGTCTTCTCCCGCGCCGACGCGGACGTGCTGTTGGAACGGCTGGACGCCATGTTACCCTGAGGCTTCATGCGACGAATCGCCTTCTTCGCCGCGCTGGCGGCCTGCGCGCCTCTTTGCGCCTGGGGTCCGGAAGGCCACGACCTGGTGGCTCGCATCGCCGAAGCGCAGCTCACGCCCGCGGTACACGCGCGCGTGGTTGCCATCCTGGGACCGGGCGCCACCATGGCCTCGGTTTCCAGTTGGGCCGACCAGATTCGCCGCGGGCGTCCCGAAACCGCCCCCTGGCATTACATCGATATCCCCATCACCGAGGCGCACCTCGATATGGCCCGCGATTGCCCCAAAGGCGACTGCGTCATCGCCAAAATCGCCGATTTCCGCAAGATCCTGGCCGATCCGGCCACGCCGCCCCCGGCGCGACGCGAGGCGCTCCTGTTCTTGATCCATTTCATCGGTGATATGCACCAGCCGCTGCATTGTTCCGACAACCACGATAAGGGCGGCAACGACGTGCACGTGCAGTTCTTCGACCGCCCGGCCAACCTGCACAGCGTGTGGGACGGCTTCCTGCTGAACCGCATGGGAAGCGAGGACCAGTTGTTCCCCGTGCTGTCCGCCGAATCGGCCCGCCACAAAAAGAAATTCGCCAAAGGCACGGTGGAGGATTGGGCCGAGCAATCGCACAAGGCCGCCGTGAAGATTGTCTACGGCAAACTGCCCAACGCCGCCCAAGGCCAAACCGCGGCGCTGGACGCCCGTTACGAGACGGCCGCCGATCCGCTCATCCGCCTGCAAATCGAACGCGCCGGAGCCCGCCTGGCGCATGTGCTGAACGAAGCGCTGAAAGACGGAAGCGGAGACGCGCCGACGGTGACTCAATCGGCCCCGGCCGGCCGCTAAATCCGGCACCTGCGCGCCGCCTCCTCAATTTGGGATTCCACTCCGGGCGACGCCTCGTCCGCGGTGTTGCACGCGGCGGCAGCTCCCCGACCGCAACCGGCCGCTGGATGAAACCCTACGCTACCACCTCCTCAATTTGGGTTCGCCTCCGCGCAACGGCCCGTCCGTGGCGTTGCACGCGGTGGCAGCGCCCCGATCGCAACCGGCCGCTGGATGAAACCCTACGCTACCGCCTCCTCAATTTGGGTTCGCCTCCGCGCAATGGCCCGTCCGCGGCGTTGCACGCGGCGGCAGCGCCCCAACCGCAACCGGCCGCTGGATGAAACTCTACACTACCGCCTCCTCAATTCGAAATCGCCCCCGGCGCGCCCGCGTTCCCGGTCTCCGCGCGCCAGCGCCGCCGGGCATGCTAGCCTTTTTCCAGGGAGGCACAGGATGCCCTTCGTCGATACCAGTAGCCTCGAAACCATCGAACGCCTGCCCGGCTGGTTCGGACGGTATTTCCATTCGGAGAGCATGACCTTCGCGCACTACGATTTCCACCGCGGCGCGTCGATTCACGAACACTTCCATCCCGAGGAGGAAGTCTACGAGGTGATCGAGGGAGAACTGGAGGTGACCATCGACGGCGCTTCCCAAATCGTCCGCCCCGGCGTGGTGGCCATCGTGCCGGGCGGCGCGCACCATTCCGTCAAGGCGCTCACGGATGGCCGCGCGATCATTGTCGACTATCCACGAAGGGGTGGTTTCGCGGGTGGCTGAGATTTACTTCAGCGCGTCTTCCACCCGCAGCCGGGCCAGCGTGCCGCTCATGCGCAGGTCCTTGCTGCCGTTGTTCAGCACGATCACCACACGGCCATCGTCCAGGGTCGTCCCGCGGCCGGTGTAAGTGTCGTCGTCGGTGCGCAGCTTCAATCCGGTCAGGCGCAGGCGCGGCCCCAGTTGGTAGCTGCCCGAAACACTGCGCCACGTGAGGCTGCCAAAATCCAGCGCGGCGCCGGTAAACGCCCCCTCCGAGGTCAGGTTGGCCGCCAGCTGCGCGCCTATTCCCGAGGTTTGAATCACGCCTTCCGCATCCACCTTACCGGATTGCCAACTCAGCCCCTTCACCCTGGCTGTCAGCTTATAGCTGGGGTAGGAGCCGCGCAGATTCACCGCCAACTGGCCGCTCAGAGAGGCGCGGTCGAAGCGCGCCTGCAAGCCATCCAGTTCCGCGCGCCCCGCGTCCCACAGAACCCGCGCCCGCACGCCGGCGAGGTGCGATCCGGCCAGCGCCAGGTCGTCAATCTGAATGCTGCCATCCACATTCCATTGCTTCAGCCAATCCGGCAACCGGGTGCGCCCGAAGGCACGCGCGAGGATGCCTCCGCGCACCAGCGTGGGAGCCAGTTCGGCTTCGATGGCTGCCGCATCCGCTTCCGCCAGCCGCAGCCGCGGCCGGTGCGGGCGCGCCGTCCCCGGCTCGTACCGGTAATCCCCGGTGAACGCCAGCGTCCCGGCCTGCGCCTTCAGGTGATCGAGCGCCAACCGCGCCCCATCGATCTGCGCATGCGCGGAGGCAATCTCCAGCGGATCGGCCAGGCCGGCAATCTGCATGCGCGCATCCTGCAATTGCAAGTCGCCCGTCCAGCCCGAGTCATCCGCGTCGCGATGATATTCCAGGCGCCCGCTCCACTGCCCCGAGCGCACCTGCTCCAGCCACGGCACCGCCGCCAGCGCCACCTGCGACCGCAGCGACGCCACCTTCATGGCGTCCGTCGCAATGGTTAAATCCAGTGTGCCGTCATCCATCGAGTAGGCCGCTTCCATGCGCGCCTCATCCTGGTCTGCGGTGCGCACCACCGCCGGGGTCAGCCGCACCATGCCGTGATCGAACACGATGTGGGCCTCCTCGGTGCGCAACGGCGGCGAATCGGGAATTGTCAGCGCCGCGTCGTGGAAGGCTAACTCGCCTTGCAGACTGCCCTGCCCCGAGTAGCCCAGCGCACCATCCATACTGCCGGCGAGCCTCAGCCGGGGAGGAAACTGGGACCCCATGTGCTCCGCCAGTTCCATCAGCGGCTCGACCGGAAAACGGTTCCAGTTGGCGGCCACCGCCCAGTGCGGCTGGGTGAGGTAATCGGCCGCCCGGAAATGCAGCCACAACGGCGGCGTCGTATTGGCGGCGGAAGTCGATTGCAGTTCCAGCAACTGGCCCGTCAGGTCCAGGCGCCCGCGAATGTCCAGCGGCCAATCCTGCCCCCGGCCCGGGAGCAGGTCCCAGCGGTGCACGTCCTGAATATTCAGGCGGCCCTGTATGCCGATATTATTGATCGGACCGCCCAGGTGCAGGCGCGAGCTTATGGTGCCATGCACGCTGCCGCTCTGCCCGCGAATCAGGGCGGTCAGTTCGCCCAGCCCCGCGTGGTCCAGTTCCAGGTTCAGGTCCACGCGCTCCGGCGCCACATACCAGCGGCCCTCGATGGTGAAGGAACCGAGGCCCTGCGCCGGGCGGTCGGTGCGCGCGGGCATGGAGGAGCACTCGACCTTCCAGCCGCTGCCCAGCGAACCGGGCGGAGAAATGTCGAGGTCTGTATTGGTCAGGTAGAAGACCGACTTGGTGTCACCGAATTTGAAATTGATGCGCCCGTCGCGGACATGGATCGCCGGCGCCCGGCTCATCACCGAGCGGTTCACGAAGGAGCTGAAATTCCAGCGTCCGGGCTCGGAGGCCGGGCCGCTCTTGGTCAGGTTGATGCTGGCATCGGTGAGCCGGATGGAGGCGATCACGAACCGGCCGCCCAATAACGACCAGATGCTGGGGACCACCTCCATACTGCCCGGGTCCTGCACGTAGACGATCGGTTCCAGCCCGATGCTGGGATCTTCGTGGATCACCACGCTGTCCACGGAAAAGCCCGGCCCGCTGAACAGGCTGAAGGTCACCCGTCCCAGTTCCACGCGCCGGCCCAGAGCGCGCTCTATGGAGGCCTCCAGGCGCGCGCGATACTGGTCCGCGGTAAGATACGGCGCCACCACTCCGGCGGTCACCAGGAGGGCCAGCGCCCACCCGGCAGCCCTCAGCACCAGCCGGAGGCGGATCTTCATCGGCTGGCCTCTACCAGGGCGCGATAGGAATCGCGGTCGTCGATGTCGGCCAGAATCCCGGCGTCGTCCACATCCAGGAAACGGGTTTCGGCAGCGTGCCGGCGCACCACCTCCCGTGCGGCGCCGTCTTCGGCCAGCGCCAGGAACTCCGGCGCCAGGGCGCTTGAAAACCAGATCGGATGGCCGCGTTTGCCCCGGTACCGCGGGACCCGCACCAACACACCCGGCTCGCTTTCGGCTGTCAGAGAGGCGATCGTCTCCGGGGCGACCGCCGGATGATCCACCAGGGTAAAGAGCACGCCCGCCGACTCCGCTGGAAGCGCGCGCAAGCCGGCCTGCATGGAACTGGTCTGTCCGCGGCGATAGTTGGGGTTCAGCACGAAAGTCGCCGGCCGCCGGGCTTGCGCCCGGATCTCCTCCGCCCCGGCCCCCAGCACGACGATCACGGGCGCGCAGCAGGCCGCCAGCATTCCGACCGTGCGGTCCAGAAAGCTCTCGCCGCGGTAAGGCAGCAGAGCCTTCGGAAAACCCATCCGTCGCGATTCGCCGGCCGCCAGGACCAGGCCCGCGCAAGTGGCGGCTCGGCTCACTGGGCCAGCACTGCGCGAGTCGATTCGCCGGTGAACACCGACATCGAGAGGGAGCGCCAATTGGAAGCGGCGTTGCGGCGTACCGCGATCATCTCGGCCGCCACCGCGATGGCGATCTCTTCGGGAGAAACTGCCCCTATGTCCAGGCCCATGGGCGCATGCACGCGCTCGAACGCGGCGCGCGCGATGCCTTCCTTTTCGAGTTCCCGGATGACGTTCAAGACTTTGCGTTTGCTGCCGATCATGGCGATGTAACGGGCCTCGGTGGCGATGGCCAGCTTGAGCACCCGCATGTCGTCGCGATGGCCTCGCGTCACGATCACCACGTAGCTGGTTTCGTTGATTCCCAACTTGGGAAAAACTTCCTCGTACTCGGCTGCGTGCACTTCGGAGGCTTCGGGAAAGCGGTCGCGGTTGGCGAAGTTCTCGCGATTATCCACCACCACGGTGGCAAAACCGGCGAGGGTGGCGGCCTTGGAAAGGCCCTTGGAGATATGCCCGGCGCCGAAAATAAAGGCGTGCGGCACGGGCAGTACCGGCTCGACAAAGACATCCAGCTGCCCGCCGCAGATCAGGCCATTATCGTAGGCGGCGTCCTGCCCCAGGTTGAAGGTGAGGTGCCGGGGCTTTTCCGAAGCAATCACCTCGCGCGCCACGTTCCAGACCTCGCCTTCCACGCAGCCTCCCCCGATGGTGCCGATCATCGACCCGTCCTCGCGCACCAGCAGTTTCGCGCTCTCATAACTGGGAATCGAGCCGCGCACCTGTACAATGGTCGCCAGGGCGCACTTCTGTCCCAGACGGCGCAGGCGCACCAACTCCTCGTAAACATCCATTACGATGCGATTATAGCGTGGGGCGCGGGCCGGAGGTGGAGAGACTCATCCTGCGGCGACCGTCCCGCCACCCCGGCCGCCGTCCCGTTACGATTCGCCGCCCGCGCGGGGTCTCAGTGGCGGTCGCCCTGTTGGTGACGCCAGGTCCAATAGGAGCGCTGTTCCTCCGGACGAAGCCTCCGGTATTCCATGTGGGGATGGTGCGTCTCCACCAGCCACCGGTTGTAATAGGCGGCTTCGGGAGGCCCCCAGACGTGATAATCCGAGTAGACGGGATCGTAGTAGCGCGCGTGGACGGC
>JASHSS010000495.1 GCA_030038565.1 Bryobacteraceae bacterium | reverse complement strand
CGGAGGCCGCTCCTGGAGCGGTTACAGCACCTTGATCCTGATTCCGAAGACGATCATGAAGCGGTGGAAGCAGCGATGGCAGCGGAAGAAGGAAACGTCGAACCTGCCGAGGAGGCGCTCGAACCCGGGGCGCTGAGCCGAGAGGTGCACGTCATCGGCTCCGCAGCAGGGGCAGACCAGGTCGGTGAGGGTCACCGCGGAATCGTCGGAGTCCACCGCCCGCTTGGATGGCGGGAGGGCGCCGGGCATCTCGGTCCGGCGCAGCGCCGAGGCCGGCGTGCCGGGCCGGCGCGCAATCACCAACAGGAGCCGTATTTCGGTAGCGATGTTGCGCAGGTCGGGAAGGGTGTGGGAATCGACCGCCAGGCATTTCTCGACCACTCGCAAGGCGGATTGATGGGCCGGGGTCCAGGGCTCCGGATAAGAGCGGAGGGAAGCGGGATCGAAGGCCCCTGGGGCGGGTTTGCGGCCCAACAGCATTTCATACAGCACGGCGCCGAAAGCCGCCACGTCGCCGGCCTGGCTGGCGGTGGGGGCGCTGCCCGGCGCGGGCAACAGGACCGCGCGCGAAGGTTCCAGCCCGACGAAGACCGGGGTCACCGAGCCGTGGGCCCGCCCGGAGGCGTGCAAATCGCGCAGAGCCAGCGCCAGGTCGGCGGCGCAACCGAGGGCCTGATCGAGCGGCAAGCGCCCATTGACCAAGCGGTCGGCGAGGCGCTCCGGAGGAACGTCGCCCTCGGCAAATTCGGCGAAACCTGGGTAATCGGCCTGCAACGTATTTCAGCTTACCGCGGAAGACGACTTTCCGGCCGCGCGGATAAAGGCCGTGGCAGGATGAAGGCCCGCCTGCCCGGCGGTTACGGCACCTCGACCGTCAGCGATCTCTGCGCCTGGTGGCCATGCTTGCCGGTGACGGTCAGCACGTAAGTGGTGGTCTCGCGGGGCGCCACGTAAAACTGGCCGTAGGGAGAGCCGTGCAGGGCCGGAAAGACGGGCGGGCGGATCTCCACCAGTTGGCCGTTCGCCTGGCCCCACTCCAGCCGGAAGACGTAACGCCCGTCCTCGATGCGCGGCTTGCCGGCGCTGAAATAGGTGATGCGCGGTTGCTCCGCCGGATCGGGCTTGACCTGGATCTCGAACGACGACGAGACTTCCCCGCCCGCTCCCTGGGCGGTCAGGGTGTAGCGCGTGTCGCGTTCGGGCATGGCTTCGATGCAGCGGTTGAGCGAAGGCGTGAGGTTTTCGACGGGCGGGTCCAGCCGCACCGCGCGGGCATTCTCGACGCCATAGCAGATCACCGTGGAATGGCCTTCCAGCAGGACGCCATCGCGCGCGTAGAAGGCCAGGATCTTCAGGCTGGAGCCGCCGTAGGTCCGGTCGAATGCGGCTTGGCGGGCGCCCTGGGCGGCGGAAGAGGTCCGCAGCCGCCATCGCTGTTCGGCCAGGTAGCGGGCCAGAAAGGTCCATCCCAGGTAGACCACTACCGCGGTAAGGGCCAGGCGGAACCAGAGCGGGTATACGCGCCGGAGTGCGGGCCAGGGGTGCATAGGACAATTCTATAGACCGCCAGTGGCGCGAAATTGTTCCACGCCGCCGGCGAGGCCGGGGACGGGGCGCGGGCGTCCCTGGGATCGAAGGTGGTAATCTCGAAAAATGTCGCCTTCGCTCACCAGCGCGCGTACGCGGTTTCGCAGCCGCCGGACGATGAATTTCACCGAATCGGTGATCCGCGAAATGACCCGGCTGGCCCTGGTTCACGGCGCCACCAACCTGGCGCAGGGTTTTCCGGATTTTCCGGCGCCGCAGATCCTCAAGGACGCAGCGGCGGAGGCCATCGCCGCCGATATCAACCAGTACAGCATCACCTGGGGGGCCAAGCCGTTCCGCGACGCTATCGCGGCCAAGTACCGGCGGTGGTACGGGTTGGAATTCGATCCGGAGCGCGAGGTCACGGTGTGCTGCGGCGCCACCGAGGGGATGATCGCGACCCTGCTGGCGGTGGTCAATCCGGGCGACGAAGTGGTGCTGTTCGAACCGTTCTACGAGAATTACAACCCCGATTCGCAGCTTTGCGGGGCCGAAGCGCGGTACGTCCGGTTGCAGGCGCCCGGCTGGAATTTCGACCCCGGCGAGCTGCGCCGCGCCTTTAACCCCCGCACCAAGGCCATCATTCTCAATTCGCCCAACAATCCCACCGGCAAAGTATTCAATCGCGAGGAGTTGCAGTTCATCGCGGGGCTTTGTCAGGAGTTTGACACACTGGCCATCACCGACGAGATCTACGAGCATATCGTGTACGACGGGGCGGCGCACGTGCCGATTATTTCCCTGCCCGGGATGCGCGAGCGGGCGGTGCTGGTGAACAGCATGAGCAAGACTTATTCGGTGACCGGCTGGCGCGTGGGGTGGGTCCTGGCGCCGCCCGACCTGACCGATTCGATCCGCAAAGTGCACGATTTCCTGACCGTGGGAGCCGCCGCGCCGTTGCAACAGGCAGGCGTCACGGCGCTGGGACTTCCGGAGGAATATTATAAGAATCTGGCGCAGGAATATAAGAACCGGCGGGACCATATTCTGACCAGCCTGCGATCCGCCGGGTTCCAGCCGTTCACTCCCGCGGGTGCTTATTACGTGATGGCCGGAATTGCCGGCCTGGGGTTCCCCAACGACCTCGAGCTGGTTCGACATCTGGTTGAAAACGTTGGCATTGCTGCAGTTCCCGGTTCGAGCTTTTACGCACAGTCAGCGGAAGGCGGGCAACATGTGCGCTTTTGTTTTTGCAAAAAATATGAGACGCTGGAGGAAGCTCGGCACCAATTAACAAGGTTGCATATGTAGTGGCGTTGAACTATAGGTGCTGATGGCGGGAAGTTTCCCGATGCTTCCACAGTTTCTTTTGCCCGAAACAACCGTTCGTGAAGCCGGCACAGGGCCTGACATCGGCCTTGGAGATCAGCAGGGGGGAGTTGTAATTCTAACCCTGGGCATCACGCGCATCATCGAACAGGAAAGCCTCGACGTGTCCATCTGGGGATCGGCCGACGGATCGGAGTGGGGAACCAAACCGGTAACCAGTTTCCCGCAGAAGTTCTACTGCGGCACTTATCAGCTTCTGGTAGACCTGTCCAAGCATCCGGACGTCAGGAAATTGCGCGTCAAATGGGGAGTCAACCGCTGGGGCAAGGGCGATCCCAAGCCGCTGTTTACGTTGTACGTCTTCGTGCAGTCGGTGGAAACCCAACTGGCCGCCATGACTGCCTGAAATTCCGGCCGTAACCCTGTAAGCAAGTCTCTGAAAACCAAGGCGTGGCTCCGATCCCGCGCGGGGACCGCGGTGCTGCCCCAGCACCGGAGGTTTCCGGACGCGCGGCGCGGCCCGCCGGTCTGATATCTTGGAATTACCCCGCTGGGATCGATATGATTAGCCGCCAGGAAGCGCTCGACCTGTTCCAATCCGGCGACCTCATCGGCATCGGCATGGAGGCCGACGCCGTGCGCCGCAAATGGCATCCGGAAGGTATCGTCTCCTACATCATCGACCGGAACATCAACTACACCAATTTCTGCACCGAGTACTGCAGCTTCTGCGCCTTCTACCGGCCCATGGGCCACGCGGAAGGCTACGTGCTGCCCAAGGAGACCATCTATGCCAAGATCCAGGAAACCATCGACCTGGGCGGCACAGGCGTGCTGATGCAGGGCGGTCTGCATCCCGACCTGAAGATCGAATGGTACGAGGATCTCTTCCGCGGCATCAAGCAGCGCTTCCGGATTCATCTGCACTGCCTGTCTGCGCCGGAGGTGACCAACATCGCAGAGGTGAGCGGCCTTTCGCTCCGCGACACCATCGCCCGGCTGCGCGACTCAGGCCTGGATTCCATTCCCGGCGGCGGCGCGGAGATTCTGGACGATGCCGTCCGCCACCGCATCAGCCGCCTGAAGTGCTCGACCAGCGACTGGACCGACGTGCACCGCACGGCCCACCAGTTGGGCATGCGCACCACCGCCACCATGATGTTCGGCTGCGGCGAAACCCTGGAGCAGCGCATGAATCACCTGGAACTGGTGCGCAATCTGCAATCGGAGACCGGCGGCTTCACGGCCTTCATCCCGTGGACCTTTCAGCGCGAGAACACCTCGCTGGGGCATTTCGTGAAGGAAGAGGCCACCGCGGTGGAATACCTGCAAACCCTGGCGATTTCGCGCATTTACCTGGACAACATCGAGAACGTGCAATCGTCCTGGGTGACCCAGGGTTTAAAAACCTGCCAGTTGGGCCTGCGCTTCGGCGGCAACGACGTGGGCAGCATCATGATCGAGGAGAACGTGGTTTCGGCGGCCGGCGCGCATCATCGCGCGAGCGAAGAAGAGCTGCGCCGGATGATCCGCGACGCGGGTTTTGTGCCCAAGCAGCGGGACACGCTGTACCGTACGTATTTCCTGAACTGAAAGCGGCGCCGCCGTTATAAATCTGCGATCCCACCGACT
>JASHSS010000494.1 GCA_030038565.1 Bryobacteraceae bacterium | reverse complement strand
CACCAGCACGCCGGCGGTCTGGGCCATGGCCTCAATGATGAGCACGCCGGGCATCACCGGAAAATCCGGGAAGTGGCCGGCGAAGAAGGGTTCGTTCAGGGTGACGTTCTTGATGCCGACGATGCGCTCCGACTCCAGTTCCACAATACGGTCCACCAGGAGGAATTGATAACGGTGGGGCAGGATCGCGCGGATGTCATTGATATCCAGCATGACGAACGGCTTATTATCGCACGGGTGCGGGGGAAATCGGCGAGGGCCGGGCGGCGAATCTGCCGGGCGCCGGCGGGGAGATTCCGCAACCGTGCCACTCATCGAACCGAGCGGGCGCTGCGCGCGGAATAGCGGCGGGCGCGTATCTCTTCCGGCGGCGCAATCGACTAGTATGGGATAAAAGAGCCCAAAGTGGACCCAATCCTTTCCTACTTACGCGGCCGCCAGAGCGCCATAATCGAGACTATCCGAGAGTTCGCCGAATGCGAATCGCCGAGCGACGATCCGGCCGCCGTGGGACGCTTCGTGGAACTGGTGGCGGAGCGGGCGGCGCGCTTCGGGCGCGTGAAGACCTATCCGGGCGGGCGTTTCGGCAAGCACCTGGTTTGCGAGACCAGGCTGCCGGGACGTCGCAAGATCGGCCAGATTCTGGCGCTGGGGCACTCCGATACGGTGTGGCCCCGGGGGACATTGCGCGGCATGCCGTTCCGCCACCAGAAGGGCCGGCTGTGGGGACCGGGCGTGCTGGACATGAAGGCCGGCATCGCCTTCTTCCTGTTCGCGGTGGAGGCGCTTGGCGAATTGGACATCCCGGCGCGCTCGAAGGTACTGCTGCAATTGAATTCCGACGAGGAAGTGGGCAGCCAGTCTTCGCGCGCGCTGACGGAGAAGAACGCCCGCAGCAGCAAAGCGGTCCTGGTGCTGGAGCCGGGTACGGGACTGGAAGGCAAGCTCAAGACGGCGCGCAAGGGGGTGGGCGATTTCACGATCCGGGTGAGCGGCAAGGCCTCGCACGCGGGGGTGGACTTCGAGGCTGGAGCGAGCGCCGTGCTGGAACTGGCGCGGCAGATCGGGCGGGTGGCGGAATTCACCAACCTGGCGCGCGGGATCACCGTGAATCCGGGGCTGGTGGCGGGCGGCACGCGCTCCAACGTGGTGGCCTCGGAGGCGCACGCGGTGGTGGATATCCGGGTGCTTCGCTTGAAGGATGCGGCCGGGCTGGAGAAGAAATTCCGCCGGTTGAAACCGTTCGACCAGCGCTGCACGATTCAGGTGACGGGCGGTTTGAACCGTCCTCCGATGGAGCGGTCGGCGGGAATCGTGCGGCTGTTCCGCACGGCGGAGCGCCTGGCAGCGGAGCTGGGAGTGAAGGTGGACGAGTCGCTGACGGGCGGCGGGTCGGATGGAAATTTCACCGCGGCGATGGGCGTGCCGACGCTGGACGGGCTGGGTGGTGTAGGCGAGGGCGCGCACGCGCCCAACGAGAGCATCCTGGTGAACCGGATAGCGGATCGTACAGCGCTGATCGCCAAGCTGCTGGCGGCGTTGTGAGACCGGGGTGCAGAGGCGCCTTCAGAGGCGGCAGGTGTAGACGGTGGCGGGCGGCACGTTCCAGAGGACCCTTTCCGAGGACACCTGCCGGAAGTAGCGCCCCAGAAATTCCTTCTCCGCGAATGGGCGAATTCCCAGGGAGCTGAGCAGGCGGGAGGATCCGGCGTGCAGGTACTGATACTGCGTGAGAAGACCATCGGGCCCCAGGTGCTCGGCGGCCTGGCGCAGGATCTTCGAGCGCAGGTCGGGGGCCATGCTGGTGAGGCCGAGCGAGGAAACGATGGCGTCCACCCGGCGGATACCGCGTTCGCGAAGAAGGGAGGTGAGGCATTCCGCGCGCCCTAAAATCGGGAAAAAGCGGGAGTCGCGAATGCGGTGGCGCACGTGCGTGACAAAATGCGGATTGAGGTCGACGCCGTAGAGCGCTGTGCGCGGTCCCAGGCGGCGCAGGATCTGGCGGGTGACGGCGCCGGTTCCGATGCCCAATTCGACGATCACGAAAGCGCTCGAAAAATCGATCTGCCGGAGCAGGGCTGCGGCCAGAAAACGGGAACTGGGAAACAGCGAGGCCGTCACGGGCAGGGAGCGCACCGACTGGGCCAGGAACAAGGCGCAGTCCGACCCGGGCGCAACAATCCTCGGGTGTCGCGGCGAGTGCGGGAGCGCGTCGATTCGTGAAGGGTTCAGCATGTCGGTTTTTCAGCCGGAGTGAGGGCGTCGGGATTTGGAAGCATAGGCCAAGAAATCATTATTTCAGAGATCAGGACACCGCGACCAGATGGGTGTGAAGTTCGGGCACCTCGATCTGTATGCGCGTGCCTTGGCCGGGTTGGCTTTCCACCCACATTTTGTACTCGTTACCAAATAATACCTTAAGCCGCTCATTAACGTTAGTTACGCCGATGCCGCGATCGAGCAGGGTAGCCAGTTTGTCCTCTGGAATTCCGACGCCGTCGTCCTCGACCAGGAGGTGCAGCCGCTGGGCGGTGCGGTGGGTGCGGATTCGGATCGCGCCGCCCTCTACCTTGCACCCGATACCGTGCTTGATCGAGTTCTCCACCAGCGGCTGGAGGAGCATGCTGGGCACCAGCATTTCCAGGGTGTCTTCGGCCACGTCCTTCTCGAAGCGTAGCTTATCGCCGAAACGCACCACTTCGATGGAAAGATAATCTTCAATGAAGCTCAACTCCTCGCGCAGGGGAGTGAAGTTTTCGTGTTTGCGCAAGAGCCGGCGGAGGACTTTGGAAAGCCGCATCACCATGAGGCGGGCCTGGTCGGGGTCGGTGCGGATGAGCGAGGAGACGGAATTCAGGGTGTTGAAGAGAAAGTGCGGGTTGATCTGGCTGGTGAGAGCCGCCAGACGGGCCTCCACCAGCAGGCGTTCCTGTTCCTCCAGCTTCTTCTCGTTGCGCGTGTTGTTCCAGATTTTGAGCGGGATGGCCACGGTCAGGAGGGTGGTGAGGTAGAGGGCCGCGTACTCGATAAAGCTGGGGTGCGGGTTGAAATTTTTGGGGGTCAAACGGAAGGGAGCGTTGTCGAGTGAAAAATCCCCCATGGTCTGGCGCAAAAATTCGGCGAAGAGGATGCCGGCCAGCGTGAGCAGGTGAAACGAGGCGCGCCGGTAATTGCGGCTTTCGGTGAAGAAGCGATAAATGTTGAGATCGGGAAGCGGGGAGAAGCGCCAGATTTCTTCCGGATCGGGCGCCCAGTCGCGCAAGAGGCCACCCAGCACGCCCACGCCCGCCAGCAGCACCATGCTGAGGCGCTGGCCGGCGATCATGGCGGGTATGGAAATCAGCACGCCCGAAAGCAACCCCGTGACGTAACCGCCGAGAAGGCCGGCGAGGAGGCTGCCCTCCAGTCCCAGGTCTACCGCGCGATAGGTCGGGCTGGCCACACTCACCGCCACCGACGCGCCGAACACCACCGAGAGCCACAGCGACAATTCCAGCCGCTGGTTCATGGTGCGGGTTTCCCGCAGCAAGCTGCGCTTGAATTGGCCGGAGCGGGCCAGAATGCTGGCGATGGCGGCCACCACTCCCAAACGGACCAGCAGCGGGACGTAGTAGGACTCCAGCATCCCGGGGTGTGCCAGCGGGGGTGGGTCAGTTTGCAGCATTCACCATCGGAAGCCATTATAATAGAAGCACTAAGGTTCCCATAACTAAGCATGAACAGTTCCACACCGCTGAAGCTGGAAAAGGTGGCGGAGGCGGATTTTCCTTCTCAATTCGGGTTCTTCCGTATTTTTGGATTTCGCGGCGTTACGGCCGGGCGAGTGGAAGAGGCGGTAGTCCTGAAGATGGGCGACTTAGCGCTGGGACCTCCCCTGGTGCGCATCCATTCGCAGTGCTTGACGGGCGACGTATTTCATAGCCTGCGCTGCGACTGCCGGGCACAACTGGAGATCGCGCTCGAGAGCATCGCCCGGGAACGCCGCGGCCTGTTGATTTACGAGCACCAGGAGGGCCGCGGGATCGGCCTGCTGAACAAGTTGCGGGCTTATGAATTGCAGGATCAGGGGGCCGATACGGTGGAAGCCAACGAGCGCCTGGGCTTCGATTCGGACCTGCGCAGCTACCTGCTGCCCGGCGCGATTCTACAGTATTTCGGGTTGAACGAAATCCGCCTGCTTTCCAACAATCCGGACAAAGTGGAGGCGGTGGAAGCCGCGGGAGTCAAGGTAGTGGAGCGGGTGCCATGCCTGGCCGACGTGGTGGACACGCGCGAAGCCTACTTGCGGACCAAGCAGGAGAAGATGGGGCACCTGCTGGATAATTTCTAAAAAAGGAGTTGGCCGCGGAGGAACAGTTACACGCGTCCCTCCGCGGGTTTTCTTGCCTGGGGGTGGGGCCGGCCTTCAGCCAGCCGGCCGGCGGTTCTTTCCTAGATGTCGTAGTACAGCGCGAACTCGTAGGGGTGCGGACGCAGCCTGACGGCCTCGGCTTCGTTCTTGCGCTTGTAGTCGATGAAGGTCTCGATCAGCTCTTCGGTGAAGACATCGCCGCGCATCAGGAAGGCGTGGTCGTCTTCCAGGCAGGTGAGAGCCTCGTCGAGCGAACCGGGCATCGAGGGTACGCTCTTCATCTCCTCGGGCGACAGATCGTAAATATCCTTGTCGAGGGGCTGGCCCGGATCGATTTTGTTGAGCACGCCATCCAGGCCGGCCATGAGCATGGCCGAAAACGCCAGGTAGGGATTGGCGGCCGGATCGGGCGGGCGGAATTCCACGCGCTTGGCCTTGGGGCTGGCAGAGTACATGGGGATGCGGCAGGCCGCCGAGCGGTTGCGCCGCGAGTAGGCCAGGTTGACGGGCGCCTCGTATCCCGGCACCAGGCGCTTGTAGCTGTTGGTGGTGGGGGCGATAATGGCGCTCAGCGCGCGCGCGTGCTTCAACAGGCCGCCGATGTAGTGCAGGCCCATCTGGCTGAAGCCGGCGTAGCAATCGCCCGAGAACAGCGGCTTGCCGCCTTTCCAGAGGCTCTGATGGGTGTGCATGCCGCTGCCGTTATCGGCGAAGATGGGCTTGGGCATGAACGTTACGGTCTTGCCTTTTTTGTTGGCCACATTGCGGATCACGTACTTGTAGAGCAT
>JASHSS010000493.1 GCA_030038565.1 Bryobacteraceae bacterium | reverse complement strand
CAAAGAGAGACCACCTCACGGCGAGTGTCCAGACACGCGGCAATCTCGTCGTTGGGCATGCCTTCGGCCGCATAGAGGATCATCTTGGCACGCTGAACCTGAAAATACGGCAACGTATATTTCCCTGCACGCCGACGCAATTCGGCTTCCTCGACGGATGAGAGGGTAATCGTAAATGGGCTTGATCTCGGCATGGTCGCGCACCTCATCACCACGATGCCACGGTCGACGACCCGAATTCAAGGGCAAATACACGTTAGCGTATTTATGAATTGCTGTACTAAGTCTCCTCCGCCTCCTCGGGCGGTTCGATCTGGTCCAGCAGTTCCGGGTTCCTGGCGAATCGCCTGAGCACCTTGACGATCTCAGTCGCGCGGAAACCGGCGTGCATCAGGCGGCGGTAGGCGGCGGCCCAATCCTTGTCTTCCTGGAAAACCGGATGCTCCTCGGGTCCTCGCAAGGTATGGCGGTACTTGCGCCGGATCCACTGTTCGATGAGCGTCTCTTCGTCCACGTCCCGATAGATCTTCTCCACGGTTCGCTGGGCTACGGTAGCGGTCACGCGCCTCTGGCGTAGGTCGTTCACCACCCTCCGGCGCCCAATTCCCTGGCCACCCAGGCGGGCGTTGGCAAAGCCCTCGGCGAAGCGCTCGTCGTCCAGATAGTGGGCATCTTTCAAACGGGCCAGCACGCTGTCCACGTCGCCCAGGCGGGCAGCGCGGCGACGTAGCTTCTCGCGCAACTCGCCGGTGGAATGGGCCCGCCCGCCCAAAACCTTCAGTGCGTATGTCCACAACGCCTCCGCATCCAGCGGGCGCGGTTTCCTTTCTTCCATGATTCACAATCCCATGGGGGAGTATACTGAAAACTGACCTAGGGTGGTTTCCCGTTAATACAGCACACCGCTTACTGAGGAGGAATGATGAATAAGAACGGGCTTTCCAGCTTCCTGCTGGGGTTGGGCGTGGGTGTCGGTCTGGGCATCCTGTTCGCGCCCAAATCCGGCGAGGAAACTCGCGGGATCATCCGCGACAAGGCAGGCGAAGGCGCGGACTATCTCAAGCAACGGGGAGCGCAAGCGCAGCAGACGGCCGCGGAGTGGGTGGATAAGGGCAAAGAGGCCCTCAACCGCCAGAAGAGTAACTTGGCCGACGCCGTGGAAGCCGGCAAACAGGCCTATCGCGATACCGTAAACCGCCAGCCACCGGTGACTGACGGTCCGGCCAGTTAGCTGCGGCCCAAGGGATTCTTCGCATGGATGAAAATGCCTTTCGCATCGTGATCGCGGTGGGCGTCGGCTTGGTTACTCTGGCGGTGATCGTGCAAGCCATAGCCATGTCCGCGATTTACCGCGTTTCCCTGGCGATTCACCAACGCGTCGAGGCCTTGCTGAAGCAAGCCGATCCGGTGCTGGCCAAGCTCGATCCGGTGGTGGAAAAGTCCGGCCCGCTGGTGGACCGCCTGATCCCCATGCTGGAGAAGACCGGCCAGGCCGCCGAGAAAGTGGGCCATGCGGCGGAAGGCGCGGCCAACCTGGTGGCTTCCGTCCGAAAAACCGTGGAGGACAACCGCCCCAAGGTCTCGGAAGTTTTCGAAGAGGCGGCGGCCATCGCCACCACCGGCCGGAAGCAGGTGGAACGCCTGGGCGGCCTGCTCTACGAAGCCGGCGACCGCGCCCGCAACCGCCTGGAACAAATCGATACGGCGGTGGAGAACACCGTCGAGCAGGTGGAACATGCGGGAGATTCCATCCGCCACGCGGTGTTGCGTCCGGTGCTCGAAGTCAACGGCCTGGCGGCGGGCATTTCGGCGGCGGTTTCGACGTTGGTGCGAGGGCCGCGGAGGTCCTCCGTGGATTCGGCCACGCAGGACGAGGAGATGTTTATCTGACTTCCAGTTCCTGGCGCCGCGCGAAGGCTACTACCAGGCGGATCTGCTCGTAAGTGATATCCGCCGGAAGGGCCTCGCGCAACGGCTTCAGCCATTGAGATCCGTGCTGGGCGATGGCTTCCAGAATGCGCGCGTGGCCCTCCCTCCCCACCCACTCCAGGTGGTACTCCACGCGGCCCTTTTCAATCAGGTCCGCCACCATGTGGACTACCGTGGCCACCTGCCGCGAGCGCAGCACGGCAATTTCGGCGAAGCTCTTGCCCTCCGCCAGCAGGCGCATAGTTTCCTCGGCGGGGGAGACTGTCGCCACTTCCCGCGCCGCCGCCCGCGCGCCTTTGCGAAAGGCCTCCAGGGTTGAGAAGATCTCGCTGCCGTACAATTCCGCTTTGCGCTCGCCGAAGCCGTAGACTGCCAGCAACTCGCGCAGATTGGTTGGCTGTTTGCGGCAGAGGTCTTCCAGGGCCGCGTCGCTCAGCACGATATATGCCGGGACCGCCAGCCGTTGGGCCGTGCGCCGGCGCCATTCCTTGAAGAATTCCATCAGGTCGCCGGCTTCGCCGCCCGCCCGCATCGGCTGCTGCCGCGGCTCGGGCCGCGCCGGCGGTTCGGGCCTCGACGGGGCCGAAGGCGGCGTC
>JASHSS010000492.1 GCA_030038565.1 Bryobacteraceae bacterium | reverse complement strand
CGCGGATCACGAAACTGGGCGAGAACCACGTGTGGATCAGTTGCAGGTATTGGTCGCTCAACTGGGCGGCGGGAAGGTAGATGGTGGGTTCGACGGCCAGCGGGCCCAGATTGTCCAGGCCGCTGTGCTGCTGGATATCGCCGACAATCCCCACGATGCGGCGGTTTTCCTTGCCCATGCGGAGGTTTCCTCCGAGCGCCTGGTGGTGGGCGTAATACTTGCGCGCGAAGCTCTCGCTCACCACCACTACCTGGGCCGCATCGGGAGTATCGGATTCCTCCACGCCCCGGCCGCGCCGGATGGGGATACGCAAGGTTTCGAAGTAACCGGGGGTCACGTAGACCACTTCGATCCCGTGGCCTTGGAGATCGTCGCCGTCGAGCGTGCGGAATCCGTCGTTCAAGGGGCGCTCGTAGGGCAGCGTGAGAGCTACGGCGGCGGATTCCACGCCGGGGATGCGGCGGATGCGATCGATGGCGTCGGTATAGAGCCGGCTGACGGCTGCGCTGGTGCGGTAGCGCGCGTCCTGGAGCGAGACGGCGGCCGAGATGACGTTGCGGGCGTCGAACCCGGGGTTGAGGCCGTCCAAGTAAGCCAGCGTGCGCACCAGCAGGCCGGCGCACACCAGGAGCACCAGGCAGAGCGCCACCTCCGAGGCCACCAGCGCCTGGCGTGTCCAGCGGCGGCGTCCGCCGATGACACCCCGGCCGCCTTCCACCAGCACCGCGCGAATGTCCAGCCGGCTGGTTTCGAGCGCAGGGGCCAGACCGAAGAGCAGGCTGGTTGCAACGGACAAAGCCAGCATGGCCAGGAGCACCCCGCCGTCGATACGAATGGCGTGCCACATCTCGAGGCGTCCGGCTCCCAGGTCCTTGAGCCAGGCGATGCCGCGGTAGCCCAGCGCCACGCCCAGCGCGCCGCCGCCGAGCGCCAGCAGCACGCTTTCGGTGAGCAACTGGCGCACGATGGCGCCGCGTCCGCCCCCCAGCGCCAGGCGGGTGGCGATTTCACGCTGCCGCGCGCTGGACCGCGCCAGCATCAGTCCGGCCACATTCACGCAGCCGATGATGAGCACCATGAGGACCGCCGCCCAGGCCGCCAGAAGCTGGCTGCGCGAATCGGCCGCCAGCCCCTGGCCGAGAGGCACAATGCGCTCCTCGAAATTGCGATATCCGTTTCGCGGGAAACCGGGCGTCTCCATCAGGCTGCGGCTGAGCGCCTGCAACTGCTGCTGGGCCGCCGCCCACGTGGCGCCGGGTTTCAGGCGGGCCACCACGCCGTAATTCGAGCCGCCGCCTTCGCCCGTGCGCGAGGGATGCAGCGGGGTCCACACGTCGATCGGGGCGCTGGCGCGGAATTCCTTGGGCATAATCCCGATGACGGTGTAAGGTTCCCCGCGCAGGGTGACGGTGCGGCCGAGGGCGCCGGCGTCGCCGTGAAAGATGCGCTGCCAGAACGGGTAGCTGAGGATGGCGACCGGAGAGCCGCCGCCCTCCGCCGGCCGGGCCAGGGGCAGGTCTTCGGCGGGCGTGAATTCGCGGCCATATTGAGGCAGCACGCCAAGCACGCGGAAGTAGCCCGCCGAGACGCGTTGCTGCTCGACGAATTCGGGGTGGCCGCCGCTCGCAAAGTTCACCCCGCCGTAGCCGGCATAAGCCGCCAGGTCGAGCAGCGGAACACCCTCGCGCACCGCCTCGAATAGCGCGCCGGTCTGGGAATCGTTGACATCCTCGGCGCCGTGGTCGCGGATGACCGTGGTGAGGAGCGCCAGGCGTTCGGGCGCGGGGTAAGGCGCCGGCCGCAGGAGGACCGCGTCGAGGACGCTGAAAATGGCCGTATTGGCGCCGATGCACAGCCCTAGCGTGGCCAGCACGATGAGGGTGAAGCCGGGGGTTTTGCGGAGCTGCCGGAGAGCAAAGCGGAGGTCCTGCCAGAGCCGCGTCATGGTTGAAGAGACGCGCAAGGGGGCGAAAGGTTCGGAAGGCCGTGCGCCGTGAAGAAAACATGGTCTCGCAAAGCCGCTGAGGCGCGAAGTACCGCGACGAAGAACGTGGAGAAAATGGTCCGCGGCTTGGCCGGGCGAATTACCAGAAGTGCGTCTGGAGGACCTTGGGCGAGGTGGGCGCGCCGGCGATCACCTTCACGTGCAACACCATTTGCAGGTTCTTCTTTTGCCAACCGCGGGGGGCGCCGCGGAGAGCTTCGGCCATCAGGTCGGGATTGGTCACCAGGTCGGCGGCGGCGTCGGTGCCGTATTGGGTGATGCCGGCCAGTTCCACCAGCATGGCGTGGGTATCGGGGTGGAAGACGCGCGAGACGATGGCGTAGTCCTCGTTGGTGCGGCGGTCGGCGGGAAGGCCGGGAAGCGCCCACGCGGTGGGTTGGCCGTTGTCGGTGATGCCCACGGGATCGCGGGTGAGCATGGCGGCGAGGCGGGAGGTGGCGATCAGGTCACCGCCGCCCACGAACTGATCGGTGAGCGGGACGAAATCTTCCAGGCGAGGGGTGGCGCCGGGTTTCAGGTTGGGGGTGCTCCACACCGGAACAAAGGCCGCGCAAACCAGCACCGGCGAACTTCCGCGCAGCACCGGCGACCAGAACAGGTCGAGCGGCGTCGAGGGAGTTTCCCCGATCCACCACGCCAGCGCGCCCACGAGGCCCAGGCCCAGGCCGAGAGAGAGCGCGGCCCATAGCGGCCGGGAACGGGGTGGGGGAAAGGGAGCCACGGCTGCGGCGGGCGTGGCGGGCGGTGCGCCAGGGGTCGAGGGGAACGATCCCGGGTGGAACTCCGGGACATACGTGCCGGAGGGTAGTTCGAGGCGCACCGGATTGGCGGCGCCCTCCGAGGAATAATAGAGGCCCAGCCGTTTGCGCACCTCCCCGGCCTTCACCCGCCCGGTGGCATCGTCGGAGGGGTCGTAGCTGGTGGACCGCCCGAAGACCTCGATCCCGATGGTGCGTTCCTTGAGCCGGCTCGCGGCCGTTGAGGGTGTTCTCGACAACGTAGCGGAGGAAGTCGCGGGAGCGCTTACTGGTGCGAAATTCGTGGCTGGCGAGGACACGATTCAGTTCCTCGCGAATCTGTTCTTCGGTGAGCGGGGCCGCGTCTCCCTCGGTCTTCAGCCCGGGAATCTGTCCCCGAGACAGGCCAGAATCAGGCGTTTTTGCGCTGGTTTCGATTCTAGCCG
>JASHSS010000491.1 GCA_030038565.1 Bryobacteraceae bacterium | reverse complement strand
GTGCCGTTCGCCATGGAGCCGGTGGTGTACGGGTTCCGCATCAACGAGTGCGGCACCACGGCCACGCTGCGCTCGGGCGATGACGCACTCATGCCGCCGGAGTATTACACCCTGGCGGTGCCGCCGCTGGTGCGCACCGAAGCCCGCCTGCTCTCCCCGGCGCGCCGCGCCGAGCTGGACCGTTTCGCCTCCGCCTGTCATAGCCGCCCGGAGTTCGGCGGCATGGTGCAGCAAATGTTCGATCACCTGCTGCCACGCGGTCCGGAGAAGGAAGCGGGCGCCGGGACGGGCGGCGCCGGCAGCCTGGAGGCGCTGCTCGCCGCCAACGGTTTCGATGCCGCGCAGCACGAACAGATTCAGGCCGACTTGCGGAATGGCCGCATCGGCCTGGCGCAGAACCGCCTGCCGGCCAATACCGGCATTGAGGATGTGGAACCCGGCGACCTGGCGGACGCCACCCGCGGCCTGCCCGACCGGTATCGTCGCGCCGGCCTGGAGGCGCTCGCGGGCGGCCGCGTGGCGGTGGTCAGCCTGGCCGGCGGCGCAGGCAGCCGCTGGACCAGGGGCGCCGGCGTGGTGAAGGCGCTCAACCCGTTCTGCCGGCTGGGAGGACGGCACCGCAGCTTCGTGGAAGTGCACCTGGCCAAGAGCCTGCGCGCCGGCCGCGAGACCGGCACGCTGGTGCCGCACGTCTTCACCACCAGCTACCTGACCCACGACGCCATCACAGCCCACCTGCGCGCGTGCGGCAATTACGGCTATCCCGGGCCGGTGCTGCTCTCGCCCGGACGGAGCGTCGGCCTGCGCCTGATTCCCATGGAGCGCGACCTGCGCTTCGCCTGGGAGGAGATGCCCCAGCAACTGCTCGATGAACAGGCGCAGAAGGTGCGGGAGAGCCTGCATCACACCCTCATCGAATGGGTGCGCCAGGCGGGCGAGGGTGGCGATTACCGCGACAACCTGCCGCTCCAGTGCCTCCATCCGGTGGGGCACTGGTACGAGATTTCAAACCTCCTGCGCAACGGCACGCTGGCGCGCCTCGTGGACCATTCCCCGCGGGTCAATTACCTGATGGTGCACAACATCGATACCGCCGGCGCCGATCTGGACCCGGCCCTGCTGGGCTACCACATCGAAGAGGGCGCGGGCCTGACCGCGGAGGTCATCGCGCGCCAGTTGGAAGATCGCGGCGGCGGCCTGGCGCGGGTGAACGGGCGGGTGCAGCTTGTGGAAGGCATGGCACTGCCGCGCGAAGAGGTGGAATGCCAGCTCTCGTATTACAACAGCGCCACCTATTGGCTGGACGTGGACCGCGTGCTGGCCGTGTTCGGCCTGGAGCGCGGCGACCTGGCCGACTCCGCGAAACTCGCCCAGGCCACCCGCCGCGCAGCCGCCCGGATGCCCACTTACATCACGCTCAAGGACGTGAAGAAGCGCTGGGGCAAGGGGCAGGAGGATATTTTCCCCGTGGCGCAGTTCGAGAAGCTGTGGGGCGATATGACCGCGCTCCCCGAGCTGACCTGCCGCTACCTGGCCGTCCCGCGCATGCGCGGCCAGCAATTAAAAGATCCCGCCCAACTGGATGGCTGGCTGCGGGATGGCTCCGCGGCGCGGATCGAAGAGCTGTGCGGTTGGCGATAACACGCCGTCAACCGGCCACAAGCTAACTTATCCGCGCCTGCCAGTGGTTATTAGTAGCTCAGGTCCTTGACTAAATGGGCCATCGAGATGGTGCTCGATTCGATCAGGGCCTGTCCCTTCTCGGTGACCCTGGTGTATTCAGGCGGGCTCAGCAGACGCCGGGTGGCCGGTCCGGCGTCGATCTCGGCCCAATTCTTCATCGACCGAACGGTGGTGATCTGGGTGTGTTCCGCACCGAAGATATCGCGGTATACCAGCCACCAGTCCATATCCGCCTTCTGCATCACGGGTTTCATTTCTTCCTTGAGATAACTCAGATAGGCATTCACGTTCTTCGGCTGAAGCTGTACCTCGGTCACCATGATTAACTCGGGCGTCGCCTTCAAGCCCTCCTTTACAACCGACGTATCCGCCTGCATCATGAGAGCCGCACTATGCGAGCTGGCGATGCATCTGGTCAACCGGCTTGCGAGCCGCACGCGGTCCTCGGGTTTCATGGTTTTGACCAAAGGACTGTCGCCATCGAACTGTTCGAACTTAGCGATCGGCATCACCAGAGCGTACTCATAGCTATCGCCGAAGAGCGCCGTCTGCCAGACTGCAAACCCGGGGATGGCGGCCTTCTTATACGCGGGCACGATCTCGTTCTTGTAGAGATCCAGCCATTCCTGAACCATCTCGGGCTTGACTTTAACGGTGGTGACCCGAATCCAACTGTTTTGTGGAGCGTTTTGTGGCGTGTTTTGCGCGGCCGCTAAACCTGTCAGGCAGAGCATCAGACCAGCCGCACGGAATTTCCCCGTTACGTGAGTGCCAAGCATGGGAACAAGAATAGGCTCACCTATCCTTTTTGTAAAGAGTTTTTTAATGCCCGGACTTTCTGGTTAGTGTCCGGGCGTTGGTTATGGCGGCACGCCCGGCACAACGTCTATAACTGCTAGTAAGTCTGCACCCGGGCTCTTCCGCTTGGTGGGGCAGGCGTTCAGCCTGCCCTGGACCGGCTGAAGGCCTGTCCCACCAATGCCTCACGCATCATGCTGTGACAGGCCGTCTTCAGGGAAGCGAATCATGCGGTCGGGGACCTAGCGTGCCTCCTTCCCCATCGCGTCGCTCAGCCCGTGCCTCACCATGAGCTTTTCGATGGCATCCGGCTCCACGGGGACGAAGGCGGACAGG
>JASHSS010000490.1 GCA_030038565.1 Bryobacteraceae bacterium | reverse complement strand
GCGCTACGAAGACGTGCGCGCGTCCGCCTCTCCCGAGGAGGCCATTCTGGATTTCTGCCAAAGCACCTATCAATCGGCCGCGACCCTGGCCGGCTGGGACCAGCAGGCATTAGAAAGACGCTGACGCCCGGGCAAGCTAAAGCATGCCCCACCCAAACAGGCCTGTCTTGTTCAGGGGTGGGGCATGCTTTAGCTTGCCCAATTCGCGCCTTGGTGGGCCACGCTTTAGCTTGTCCGGCGCCGCTTCTACTGCGCCGCCGCAGTGCCCCCTTCACCCGCCTTCAGATACTTTCCGTACCAGGCCAGATAGCGCTCAATCCTATCCGTCTGGTAACTTGGCCGGGTAATTCCGTGGAACGAGTTAGGATACACCACTAACTGCGCGGGAACTCCCAGGCTGGCCAGCGCCTGATACATTTCCTCGCCGCCGGCCAGAGGCACGTTGAAATCCTTCTCGCCGCCCATAAACAGGGTCGGGGTGGTGATCTGGTCGGCGTGCATGAAGGCATAAGAGATCCGCATCCACGGCTCGATCCCGACTTTCCAGGGAGGCCCGATCTCCTCGTCGTACTGCATCACGTACTGGTCCACGCCGTAAAGCGCGATGGGGAACGCTGTGCCCGCGCCGCTGGTAGCGGCCTTGAAGCGGTGATCCTTGGCGATGATCGCATCGGTGAGGATCCCGCCGTAACTCCATCCGCCCACGCCCAGGCGGTTGGGATCGGCAATCCCCGCCGCGACTACGTAGTCCATGGCCGCCTGTAAGTCGATCACTTCCTTGTCGCCCCAATCGGCCGCAATGGCGGTCTGGTATTTCTCGCCGCGCCCCGAGCTGCCGCGGTAATTCACCACCACCACCACGTAGCCGTTGGCTGCGAAAATCTGCCGCTCGAAGGCGAACGAATGCGCGTCCTGCCCGTTCGGCCCGCCGTGAATGCGCAGCAGCGTGGGGTAACGGTGGCCCGGCTGGTAGTCGGGCGGCTCGATAATCAGTCCGTGCACCTCGTTGCCGTCTTTCGCCTTGCAACTGAATTCTTCGGTCGCGCCGAGCTTCAACTCTCCCACCAGCGCGTCGTTGTGGTGCGTCAGCGGGTGGAGGGTGGTGTTCTCCAGCCGGAAGATCTCCGCCGGCGCGCCGTCGCTCGAGGCGAGCACGGCCATGCGGCCATCCCTGCCCAGTTCCAGGGACGAGATCACCCCAGGGCCTTTGGTTACCCGCTCCACCTCGCCGCCCGCGGCCGGAACCGTGGCCGGATATTCCCAGCGGTCGTCGGCCACCAGGAAGAGAATCGAGGCGCCGTCGCGCGAGAAGCGCGGCGCGGAAACGCCGCGGTCCAGCTTTTCGGCCAGCAGTTTCGGCTGTCCGCCGGCCGCCGCCACCACCGCGAGGCGGTTCATGTTGTAGGCATTGTCCTTGGCCCCCGAACTTTGCAGATACACCAGCCGGGTACCGTCCGGACTCCACTCCGGCTTCGCGCGTGAGGCCGATGCGTGAATCCCGTCGTATGCTGTGAGGCGGCGCGGCGTGGCGCCGGGAGCGCCCGCCGCCACCACGTAGACGTTCCAGGTGTTGTACCGCTCGGCGTCCTTGCCTTCTTTGCCCAGAAAGGCGACCTGCTGCCCGTCCGGCGACCACGTGGGCGATGCCACTTCCAGGCCCTCCGCCGTCAGCGCCTCGGTCTTCTTCGAGGCTACGTCGAACAGGTACAGCCGCGGGGGCTTCTGGGTCAGGTAGCCCTGCACATCCTGCTTGAATTTGTAGCGGTCGATAACAATCGGCTTGGGCGCCTTGGCCGCCACCCCCGCCCCGCCGGCCGGCCGTTCCTCGTCCGGCTCATTGGGGTCGCGGTCCGCCATTACCAGCAGCAGGCGCTTGCCGTCGGGCGACCAATCGTACGCCGACAACCGCCCCTTCACGTCGGTAAACTGTTGCGCCTCGCCACCCGTCCGGTCCAGCAGCCAGACCTGCGATCCCTTGGCCTTGCCGGGGCGTCCCGAAAGGAATGCCAGATATTTCCCATCGGGACTCCAGCGCGGCGCGTTTTCGCTCTCCGGGCTGGAGGTCATGCGAATCTGCCGGGAGCCGTCCCAAGCGGCCATCCAGATATCCGTGTCGCCCTTATCGACGGCCGCATCCACAGTGCTGAGGCTGTATGCCACCCAGTTGCCGTCGGGCGAAATCTGCGGGTCGCGCACATCGTGGAACCTGTGCATGTCATTGACCTTGAGCAACCGGCGGGTAGGAGGAGTCTGGGGCGTTGTCTGGGGCGCGCCCTGGGCCCAGGTCCAAAGCAGGGCGGATGCCAGCCAGGCAGCCACCAGAGGAATCGTGATTCTGCGCGTCATGGCCTTCGAGTTTATCAGACAATTTGCAAATTCTGGCGCGGGGCCGATTGACACCGCTGTGCGTTTCGTGGTACCCAAGATGAATCCTTTAAAAAAATAGGGACGCTCCACGCAGAGCACCCAGAGACCAGGGCGCGGTTCGGATTCAGGGGTTCTAGGGATACCATGGGGAATTTTTCGACGCAATGCGTGTACTTGCGCCGCTGGGTTTCGGTGGCGGCGGCTGGCGCAGCATCGCCCTCAGGTAACCGGATGCCAACTCAAACAGAGTCATGAAACACGATTTACCAGGCGGGAGCCACAACTGAAGTTCCCGGCTGCAAGGGGAGTAATTGCATGCGAACGTTTCTTGGGGTACTGACACTTGCGCTGCTGCTGACGGCCGGCCTGTTTGCGCAGGGCACCACCGTCACCGGAACGGTCACCGACCCGTCGGGCGCCGTGGTTCCGGCAGCTTCCATCACGCTCACCAACGTAGAAACAGGCGCTGAGCGCACTACCGTTTCCGACTCTGCGGGAAGCTACACCATGTCGCAGATTCCGCCGGGGAAATACAGGATGACCGGCAAGGCTCCCGGCTTTGCGGAAGCGGTGATCAACGGCATCGAGATCCTGGTCAACCAGCCGGCCACCATCGAAGTCAAGTTCGAGAAGGTGGGCAGCACCACGGAAACCGTTCAGGTGGAAGCCGCGGCGAATCAGGTGAACACCACCGATGCCTCGCTGGGCAACGCCATCGACAACAACGTGGTGATCCAGATGCCTAGCTATGGCCGCAATGCAGTTGCCATGCTGGCGTTTCAGCCGGGCGTGACCATGTACACCTCGCCGGGACCGGGCACCAATCCGGGCTCGAACGATGGCGCCGTCAACGGCGGTAAGCCTGACCAGAGCTATATCACCCTGGATGGCGCCGACGTGGGCGACCAGAACGCGCGCACCGCCTTCACCAGCGTGCTGCGCGTGACCCTCGATTCGGTGGAGGAGTTCCGCACCACCACCACCAACGGCGACGCCGCTACCGGGCGCGGCTCGGGCGCGGACGTGCAGTTGGTGACCAAGTCCGGGACGAATACGTTTCACGGGTCGCTGTATGAATACCGCCGCGGGACGGAGACGGCCGCCAATACGTTCTTCAATAACCAGTCCGGCACGCCCATCGCCCCTCTGCTGATCAACACCTATGGTGGATCGGGTGGCGGAGCGATCAAGAAGAACAAGCTGTTCTACTTCATTAATTACGAGGCATTGCGCAACGCCAGTTCGGTGACCGCCAATCGCACCGTTCCGACGGCAACCTTGCGGCAGGGGATTGTCACTTACCTGAATCCCTCCGGGCAGGCCGTCCAACTCTCTCCCGCGCAGGTGCAACAGACCGACCCCGGCGGCATCGGGGCCAACGCGCTTGCGCTCAAGGATCTGTCGTCCGAGCCGCTTCCCAATAACTACTCCGTTGGCGACTTGTACAACACGGCGGGCTATAATTTCAACGCTCCCGCTCATGTCGTCCAAAACACCTATATTTCGAAGTTCGATTACCACCCGGACGACAAAAACTCGTTTTTCGTCCGAGGCAATCTGCAAAACGATTGGGGCAACAGCACCCCTCCCGAGTTCCCCGGCCAGCCGCCGGCACAGGTTACGCTCGCCAACAGCAAGGGCTTGGCGGCTGGCTGGACGTCGGTCATCTCGCCCAACCTGGTCAGCACGCTACATTACGGGTTCACCAGGGCCGGAAACGAAACCTCGGGTGTCCTGGACAGCAATTACGAGTGGTTCCGCGGCCTCAGTACGCCGTATGCCACCAACACTTCGCTCACCCGCATCATTCCGGTGAACCTGATTACCGAGGAGCTTTCCTGGATCCACGGCTCGCATGACTTCCGCTTTGGCGGTTCCTTCCGCAACATTTCCAATCAGTCGGCCTCGACCGGCAACTCGTTCAGCAGCGCCAGTTCGAATCCATCCTGGATTGAGGGTTCGGGAAACGACCTGCTGAATGGTCTCAGCGTGCAGAGCTCGTTCAAGCAGAGCTACGAATATGCCATGGCAGCGGTGCTGGGGTTGGAAGCGCAGGGCAACGCGGATTACAACTACCTGGTCAATGGCACGGTGCTGCCGTTTGGCGCGCCGGCCGTGCGCGATTTCGTCAATCGTGAAACCGAAATGTACGCGCAGGATACCTGGAAGGCCACTCCGACCCTGACGATTACCTATGGCCTCCGCCTTGGTCTGGAGCCGCCGGTGCATGAAATCAACGACCAGCAAGCCTCCACCAACGTGCCGCTGGCCTCGTGGCTGGGCGAACGCGCCGCTTTTGCCAATCAGGGCCTGTCGCAGCAGAATGCCGGCCTGATCGACTTCATTCCGCTGAGCCAGGGAACCCAGATGTATCCCTTCCACAAGAACTTCGCCCCGCGCCTGGGCATCGCTTATGCCCCCAAAGCCGAAAGCGGGATCTCCAAGTTCCTGTTCGGCGGTCCCGGCAAGACGTCCATCCGCGCCGGCGCCGGAATGTACTACGACCTGATCGGCCAGCCCTTGGCCCAGACGTTCAGCTCTACCACCCCCGGCCTCTCGCAGAGCTTTTCCAATCCGGCCAACACCCTGACCTCCGCCCAGCTTCCGCGTTACACCGGATTCTTCACCGTTCCCACGCAGATTGTGCCGCCGCCGCCCGCGGGCGGCCTTCCGCTAATCTACCCGTACGCGGCCGGCGCATCGGGATCGTTCGCTATCACCAACAGCATCGATTCGCAGTTGGCCGCCCCCTATACGGAGAACTTCGATCTGACGGTTGGCCGGGAATTGCCTAACAGCTTCTTCCTGCAAATCTCCTACGTCGCGCGGCTCTCCAAGCACTCGCTCCTCAATCGCGACATATCCATGCCGACCGATCCGACAGACCCGACCTCCGGCCAAACCTACTTCCAGGCCATGACCCAGCTCCAGCAGTATATCGACTTCGACGGCTACACTCCGCAGACCATGCCCCAGATTCCGTTCTTCAATTACTTCTGGAAGACAGCGGCGGGGAACGGCATGACGGGGAGTCAGGTGGTGGCCAGCGATTACTACAACAACAGCGCCACCGGCGACGCCACTAATACGCTGAACAATATCGATAATGCATCGAATTGTATCAACGGCGGCCCCAGTACCTTCACCTCGAAAGGCGCCGTGAACCACGTGGCCTGCAGCATCTATGGCCCATGGCTGGTCTTCAACCCGCAGTTCTCAGCGCTTTCGGCGTGGAGCTCCATCGGGATGGGCAGTTACAACGGTCTGCAGGTGACCCTCCGCAAACGCATGAGCATGGGCCTGCAATTCGATATCAACTACACCTGGTCGAAATCTATCGATCTCGGCTCGGCCCAGGAAAACGCCGGCTCGTTCAGCGGATTCGTCGAGAACACCTGGAACCCCAGCCAGATGCGCGCGGTTTCGAACTATGACACGACCCAACAGGTCAACGCGTTCGGCATTTATACGCTTCCGGTGGGCCGCGGCCGGAGGTTCGGCGCCGGCATGAACCGAATCCTGGACGCGTTCGTCGGCGGCTGGGAGCTCACCGGCAATTACCGGCAGACCTCCGGTCTGCCTTTCACGGTGAGCAACGGCCAGCGCTGGCCGACCGACTGGAACGTAGACGCTAACGCCACACCCATGGGGCCGATTCCAACCAGCGACACCCAAAACGCCATCGGCATCAAGGGCGGAGGTCCTAATAACTGGGCCAATCCCCTGGCTGTCGTGAGCAGCCCCAATGAGGCCATTGGCCAGTATGGAAGCTTCATCGAGACCTTCGCCGGACAATCGGGGTTGCGCAACAACTTCCGCGGGTTCGGCCTCTTCAACATCGACACCGGACTGGACAAGACGTTCACCATGCCCTACAACGAGCACCACAAGCTCCAGTTCCGTTGGGAGACGTTCAACGTCACCAACACGCCGATCTTCTCCAATTCCAGCCCCTCCGATTTTTCGACGAGCAGCTTCGGAAAAATCTCCGGCACGCTGACTCAGCCCCGGCAGATGCAGTTCGCCATGCGCTATACCTGGTAGTTGGCTGCCCGTTCTCAAAGACCGCTCCCTGACGATCCGAGCCGCGGCCGTCAGGGAGCGGACCTGTCGATCTCGCTTGCCCTCCTCGTCCTCGTTTTCACCATCTATTTGCAGGTACGCCATTTTCCCTTCATCGCGTACGACGATCCGGAATTCCTCCTCAATAATCCCCACCTCCGCCACGGCCTGACGCCCTCTTCGATTGCCTGGGCACTCACCACCGGCTACGCCGCCAACTGGTTCCCGCTCACCTGGCTCTCCTATATGCTGGGCGTAGATCTCTACGGCCTCTCGCCCGGCTGGCATCACCTCACCAACGTCTTCCTGCACGCCCTCAACACGCTCCTGTTGTTCGCCGTCATGCGCCGCGCGACCGGGGCCCGCTGGCTGAGCGCCTGGGTGGCGCTGTTGTTCGCCGTCCATCCGCTCCACGTGGAAGCCGTCGCCTGGGTCTCCCAACGCCGAGAGTTGCTCAGCGGCCTTTTCTGGCTCCTGTCGATCTGGGCATATCTGGCCTATGTCCGCCGTCCGCGCCTCGCGGCATACCTGCTCCTGGTTCTGGCTTTTGCCTGCGGGCTGATGTCGAAGCCCATGATTGTGACCCTGCCCTTTGCCCTGCTGCTGCTGGATTATTGGCCGCTCGGGCGCTGGGGCACGGTCCCTCTGCGCCGTCTGATCCTCGAAAAACTGCCGCTCCTCGCGCTTTCCGCCGCCGCATCCGTGGTGACCTTACTGGTCCAACAGCATGCCGGCGCCACCTCCACTCTCGCGGAAGTACCCTTCGGGTTCCGCATCGAAAACGCGCTGCTCTCGTATCTCGCCTACCTGTTCCAGTTTTTCTGGCCGGTGCGTCTGGCCGTCGTCTATCCCTACGCCACCGAAACGCCCGTGTGGCAGGCGATCGGCGCGGCCTCCGCTTTAGTCTCCATAACCGCTCTGGCGGTTTTCCACCGCCGGCAGCGGCCCTACCTCCTGGTTGGATGGTTGTGGTTCGCAGGCATTCTGGCGCCCGTGATCGGGTTGGTGCAGGTGGGTGTCCAATCGCGCGCCGATCGCTACATGTATATCCCGCTGGTGGGTCTTTCGATCGTCGCAGTGTGGGGCATGGCGGAAATCGCGGGGCGCCTGGTTCGCTCTCGCCCGGCCGCAGCGGCGCTCGCGGCCCTCGCCTGCGGTGCTTGCGGGGTGGTTGCCTGGTCCACCACGGCCAATTGGCGCGATAGCGTCACCCTCTTCCGCCACGCCGTGGCGACCACCACCAATAACTGGCCGGCGCTCACCACGCTCAGCCAGGTCCTTCTGACTGACCATCGCACGGATGAGGCCATGCCGTACATCACCGAAGCTCTCCGCTTGCGGCCCAATCTTGCCGAGGCGCGCATTAATTACGGCGCCGCCTTGAGCGAGCAGGGCAACTTCGATGCCGCCGCGGCCGAGTACCGCCGGGCTCTCGAATTGGACCCCGCCAATCCCGACGCGCACGAAGGTCTCGGCGTCGTCCTCACCCAGAAAGGTCAGTTCCCCGAAGCCTTCGCCAATCTCGACGCCGCGGAAAAGAGCCGGCCCGCGGACGCCGATATGCACTACAACCTGGGCCGCCTCTACGGCGTGTCGGGGCGTACCGACCTGGCCGTCGCGGAATTCCTGGAGACTGTCGAGCTTCAGCCCGAAGATCCCGCCGCCCGCTTCAATCTCGGCACCGCCTATGCCGACGAGGACCGGTACGAGGAAGCCGCCGATCAGTTCCGCCAGGCCTTGCGCCTGAACCCCGACTACCTGTCCGCCCACTTCAACCTGGGCAGCGCCCTGGCTAATCTCGGCCGCTTCGATGAAGCCATCGCCCAGTTTCAGGAGGTCCTGCGCCTGAAGCCGGATTCCGCAGATGCCACCCAAGCCATCCAAAACTGCCTCCGATTACAGAGAAATGTAGCACGTTGAGCCGAATCGAACGGCCTCCACGCAGTGGTTACCGGAACGTCATCCTTTTGCTCTGCCGGCTGCGCCAGAATGAAGCATGAGCCAACCTACGCGTGCCAGCCATCCCATCTACCATCTTCTGCCCACCGAAATCGAAGGCTTCGATTCCCTGGCGGAACTTGCGTTGGACCTGAACTGGTCGTGGAACCACGCGACCGACGGCGTCTGGCGCCAGCTCGATCCCGCCCTGTGGCAGATCACT
>JASHSS010000045.1 GCA_030038565.1 Bryobacteraceae bacterium | reverse complement strand
CCGGTGCAGACCGAGGGCGCAGCGGGCATGGCCACATTCACCTGGTAGACGAAGTCGCCAACCAAAGCCGCGCTGGTCACCTGTGCCGAGCAATACCCCACGGTGGCCGATAAGTCGGCGATTTGCTGCACCGGCGGGAATCCCAGTTGAATCGCGCCAACGCCGTGCATGTAGAACGATACGGTGGACGCCGCTGGAGCGGGGTTGGCGCAGGAGTTGGGCGTGCCGTCGGCGTTGTTCGCCACGGGCGAATATCCCTGGTTGCTCGGGCTGGCGCCGGCACACGATCTCTGGCCGCCTGCGAGGTTCGCGAACAGGCTCAGGTTGTTCAGAATGTAGGGAAACTGGCGGCCGATCGTGGCGCCATTTATGTTTAACTGCATCGTGGTAGCGGTAGGCCAGGCAGTTACCGCGCGCGAAGGAAGCGGTAGCGGCACGGCCAGGTTGATCTGGGCGGAAGAAACGTAGAGCAGTTGCGCGGGGTTGTCGCCGTCGAAGGTCGCCGTCACGCCGGCGAGCGCCGGGTCGATGCCGTCCGGCGCCACCACGCCGGTGGCCGGCCCTAGATTGGCGCCCAGGATGGTGATCAACTGGAAGCCTGTAACCGCGCCCACATGGGTCAGGTTGCCGGAATCCAGTACGCACGCAATCGCCGGACCGGTATTGGGACCGGCGGAGAAATCGGCCGCGGCCAGCCACGCGCCCTGGAGAAATCCCGGGCCGAGACTTAGCGGCGCGAAGGGCGTGAGCACGCCGGGGGAAACCGGCACATCCGGCGCCATGGCCGAACCAGTGATCCAGGTCTTGCCGCCGGCGAGCACAATTCCCGTAGCGCTGGGCGCCGATCCATCGATCCACTGGCCGTCCAGGATATTGCCGGTGGCGGGATCAACCTTGATGGCGTACGCCTCGCTGAGGGACGTGATATTGTTCGGCAGGCAGGCTTCGGGTAGCCAGGAAAAAACCGCCGGCAGCCCGGGCGGGGGGTTGGGGCCGGGGGTAAAAAGCTGTGTAGAACTGGATGCCGTGCCGCCCGCATAGACCGTGCCGGATGAATCCAGTTGCACGCCCGCGCCGCCGAACGGGATGGAAAACAACAGGTTGGCGCCCGCCGGATCCAGCTTGGAAAGATACCCGTTATAGAAGTTCGGCGGCGTGACGGTGAAGGGATAGGAGGCCTGGGTCAGCGTGCCGGTGACATAAGCATTGCCGGCGGCGTCCACCGCCAGGCCGGTAGTGGTTGTGGATCCGGCGGCGCCCGTGAGGTCGTTCAGGCCCGTCGAGTAAATCAGCCTGGAAGCCGCCGGGTCTACCTTGGTGACGTGCTGCAATCCGCCGGGGGATGAGATCTGGCACAACCCCACGCAGGTGTATCCCTGCACGAACGTGGTCTGGTAGGCGCCGGGCGTGGTGGGATAGCCGGTTCCGGTGCTGCTTCCCGCGAGGTAGATGTTGCCGGCCGCGTCCACCACAATGGAACTGCCGCCGATTCCGGTGGCGGAGAAAATCATCGTGTCGGCGGCCGGGTCCAGTTCCATCAGGAACCAGTGGTTGGTAGAGTCCGCGATGCTGTAAGCTCCCTGGGTAACCGGGAATCCGGCGGCATTGGCAATCCCGCTGACCAGGATTTGGCCTTGCGGGGTGACCGCGACGCCGCGCGCGGTGGACGAGACCGAACCGCCGATGAGTACCGCGAACTCCACCGCGCCTTGCGGGTTCAGCTTGGCGACGAACGACCGCAAGTCGGTGCTGCTGGTGGGGGGTGTGCCCAGAGCGCCGGCGCCCGTGGCTGGAAAATTGGGATTCCCGGTCCAGCCCGCGATGTAGGCGTCACCGGCGCTATCCACCGCGAGAGCGGCGATCTGATCGCTGGCGGCACTGTCGAAATAGGCGAGATAGAGGTATTGGCTGACCTGGCTATCGACCTTCGCGACCATGGCGCCGGTGGTCTCCGCCTTCGGGTCGATGACGCTACTGCCTGCAATGTACACGTTGCCCTGCGCGTCCGCCGCGATGGCGCTGGGGGTAAAGCCGTCTTTCAGATAGGTCGAGACGGCCAGGCTGGCGGGCCAGGCCGTGGGCAGCAATGAGGCCGCGGAAAGAAGCCCAAGGAGTCGGTACACGGGGAACCTCCGAGTATGGCGCGGCACCTCCAGTCTAACAATTGCGGGCCGTTCATCTTCGTAAAAGGCCGTCTGGTCGCCGTTCGGCCTATGAGGACCATGACGCGGGTAAGGGTACATCTCCAGGAAACCAGTGGTATAGTCTTTGCCAATGGCGGATTCCGATCGCTGGCTCAGAATCGAGCGGTTGTACCGCGCGGCGCTGGAGCGTCCTCCCGAACAGCAAGCCGCGTTCCTGGGCGAAGCCTGCCCCGATGCGAGCCTGCGGCGCGCCATTGAATCTCTGCTGGCCTACTCCGGGGCACGCGAGAATCTGGAGCCACGGACCGCCGGCCTGCTGGCGGACAGTCCCTCGCCCACTGTGACCTTGGAATCTCCCGCCGACGCCGCGGGGATTCCCGCCGTTCCGTTCCGTCCCCGCATCGGTGAGCTGGTGGGAACCTACCGAATCCTCTCGGGGCTGGGGAAAGGCGGAATGGGCGAGGTCTACCTCGCATTCGACGTCGCCCTGGAGCGGAAAGTGGCGGTGAAACTGCTGCCGCTGGAGTTCACCGCCGACACGAATCGCGTGCGCCGGTTTGCGCAGGAGGCCAAAGCGGCTTCGGCCCTCAACCATCCCAACATCGTCAGCATTTACACTTTCGGCGAATCCGAATTTGGCCACTACATCGCCATGGAGCTGATCGATGGCCGGAACCTGCGCGCGCTCACGCCGCTGCCGCTGGCGCCGGGATTGATTCGCGAGATTGGGGCGCAGGTGGCCAAGGCGCTGGAAGTCACGCACGCCGCCGGCCTGATTCATCGCGACATCAAGCCGGACAACATCATGGTCCGTAAGGATGGCCTGGTGAAGGTGCTGGATTTCGGATTGGCGCGGTTGGCGGGTCCGGTGGCCGATCTTCTGGATTCCGGCACCCTCCCAGGCACTGTGGTGGGGACGGTGATGTACATGTCTCCAGAGCAGGCGCGAGGAGAATTCGTGGCCGCGGCTTCGGATATTTTTTCCCTCGGAATCGTCTTTTACGAACTTGCCACCGGCCAGCATCCCTTTCCGGCGGATTCCTCGATCGGGTTCCTGCATTCCATCGTGTCGCGGCAGGTGATTCCGCCGTCGCGGCTGAATCCCGGAATTCCGGCGTGGCTGGAAGGTCTGCTGCTGCGCATGCTGGAGAAGGTCCCCGACAAACGGTGCGCGGTGGGCGAAGTGGTAGCGGCATTCCGCGAGCAGGAGGCCTGGACTCCCAGCGCCGGCGGGCCGGCGGCACCCTCGCGGCGTACGGTGGGCCGGCGGAAAGAGCGGGCGGAACTCCACAGCGCTTTTCAATCCGTGATCGATGGCCGCAGCTCGATCCTGTTTGTTTCGGGCGAGCCGGGGCAGGGAAAAACCACCCTGGTGGAAGACTTCCTGATGGACCTGGCGAGCGAGAACAAGGCTCTGGTGGCGAGGGGCCGTTGTTCCGAACATCTGGCGGGAGCGGGGGCGTACCTCCCTGTGCTGGAGTTCCTCGACAGCCTGGTGAACGGCGCGGAGCGGGAACTGGTCACCACGATGAAAACCCTGGCGCCGACCTGGTACGCGCAGCTCGCGCCCGGCTCGGAGCCTCTTCGCGAAGAGGGCGCGCTCTCCCAGGAAAGGCTGAAACGCGAGCTGGCCGCCCTGCTGCAGGAAATCTCCCGGCAGCAGCCGCTGGCGATTTTCCTGGACGATGTGCATTGGGCCGACATTTCAACGTTAGATCTTCTTTCGTATCTGAGCACCCGGCTGGACCGCATCCGCCTTCTGTTGGTGGCCAGTTTCCGCCCGGCGGAGTTGCACGCCGGCAACCCGCAGTTCGTATCGCTGCAACTGGATTTGCAGGCTCGGGGAATCGCCCGCGAGATGGCCCTGAGTTTCTTCGCCACCGAAGAGATTCAGGAATACATCGACTTGAAGTTTCCGGACAACGCCTTTCCGGACGAATTCGCGCGCATGATCCACGAGCGAACGGAAGGCAATCCGCTGTTCGTGGTGGACCTGCTGCGTTACTTGCAGGAGCGCCAGGCGATCGTGTTGCGGGACGGCCAGTGGGTGCTGACGGGTTCGCTGGCCGAAACCATCACCGGACTGCCCGAATCGGTCCGCAGCATGGTGCAGCGCAAGATGGAGCAGCTTGGGGAAGATGAGCGCAAACTGCTGATGGCCGCCAGTATCCAGGGAACGGATTTCGACGCCGCCGTGGTGGCCGAAACGCTGGACGCCGATGCGGCGGATATCGAAGAGGCGCTGGAGAGACTGGAGCGCAAAAGCGGATTCGTCAAACTGGCGGCGGAACACGAGTATCCCAACCGCAGCCTGACGCTGCGCTACAGGTTCGTACACGCGCTCTATCAGAACGCCTTTTACGCGGCCTTGCGTCCCACCCGGCGGGTCTCCCTGAGCAAGCTGGCAGCGGAGGCATTGTTGCATTTTCATGGCCCGCAGGCCGGCAAGATCGCCGCGCAATTGGGTTTTCTTTTCGAGACGGCCAGGGATTTCGAGCGCGCTGCACGCCAGTTCCAGCTTGCCTCGCAGAACGCGTTGCGGCTTTTCGCCAGCCGCGAGGCGGAGGCGCTGGCGCGGCGGGGACTCGACGCGGTCCGATCCGCGCCGGATGCGGCCAATCGGACCCGCCTGGAACTGGGCCTGCAATCCGCGCTGGCGGCGGCCATACGGGACCGGAAAACGCATGCTTCCGGTGAAACTCTGGAGACGCACCAGCGCGTACACGCGTTGTCGCAAGAGGCCGGCGACCGGCGCAGCGCCTTCTTCGCCCAGGTGGGACTTTTCTGGTCCGCACTGGTGAGGAGCGATCGTCGAGGAGCGCGTGAACAGGCCGGGCAGTGCCGGGCTACTGCGGAGCAGATTGGCGATCCGGGGTTGGTCATGCAAGCGGACTACCTGGTGGGCTACCTGACGTTTCATTCGGGGGAACACGAAGAGTGCGAGCGGGTCATGCGGACTGTCTTAGCCCTTTACGACCCTTCGAAGCACATCAAGATGATCGAGACGTTTAGCCTGGACGTCCGCGCGAATGGCATGGCGTTGCTCGGCCTGAACCTCTGGTA
>JASHSS010000489.1 GCA_030038565.1 Bryobacteraceae bacterium | reverse complement strand
TATGGTATGTACGAGTGCCTCAACCTGGTGTGCGAGCCCGAAGGCGCGGCCGGCTGCGTGCTGATCCGGGCGCTGGAGCCGGTTGCCGGCATCCGCCTGATGCAGCGGCGCCGCCCGGCCGCCCGCAAGCTGGAAGACCTCGCCTCCGGCCCCGGCAAGCTCACTCTGGCGATGGCCATTACCCGTGCGCACAACGGCGCCGACGTGACCCGCGGCAGCCTGGTGGTACGGGAGCCTGCCGTGACGGCGCCGATTGCCATCGAGGCAACCCCACGGATCGGCATCACGCGCTGCGCCGAGCTGCCGCTGCGGTTCGTAATCCAGGGGAATCGCTTCGTGAGCGGCCGGCGCTTCGCTTAGGGCGGAGCCGCGGAGACGCAGGGGGAACGGCTCGCGACGGGGACGCGGATCGCGTTCGGGAACGCGGCTTGCGACGGGGAATACCGACCGCGCCGAGGACGCTGCTCGCGCCGGAGGCTTGGTCCGCAGTGAAGCGTGCCGCGTTAGCGGAATTTAATCCTCGGCGGCCCTCCACACTGAAACCTACCTGCTCCGGATTCGTCTAGGGTGATGTCCCGCGTCCAGCGCGGTGGCCGTAAGGAGCGAGGGCCGCCGCCCGCCGGAAGCTTGCTCGCTTCGAGAATACGGGAGTCTCATGGCGCAGACGGGAGCGAAATTTCCTCAGACCCGCATCAGCGGGCAGATCATCATCGACGAAATCATCCGCAACATGGAACTGGGCCGGCTGGAGATGGGGTACAGCATTCTGCTGCCTTGTATCTTCAGCGTTTACCTGCATCCCGACGACTATGCCCGGATTGCCGGCGTGCAGGAAATCATCAAGGAAGACGCCCGGCGCGTGCTGAGCGCCCGGCTGGCGGAGTGGAACCGCGGCGGCTCGCTGTTCCGGCGGGGCGCGCGGGGCGTCGGGGGCGCCCTGGGGGCCAAGACGCGCAAGGACTTCCGCATCGCCCAGAGCGACTGGTGGATTGAATTCTTCGCCGATACCGAAGGCGCAGTGCCACCTGGCGACGTGGAGATCCATTCGGAATTGAACGATGTGGAGCAGCCCGGCTACCGCGGCGTCAAGACCACCCTGATCGAGCGCGAACCTTCAGTTACCTCCGCCCGCGTGGCGCGCGACCGGGCCCAGCGGGCACCCCAAAGGGCACCCCAGGGGACACCTCAAAAGGCGACCCAGTTGATCTCGGGCACGCGCCGGCAATCCAACGAAGTTTTCGCGGAAATCCGCTACCAGGACGATTCCGGCCCGCAGACCTATTTCGTAACGCAGAACGAGATTAGCATTGGACGCGGCGGCGAAGATCTGTGGGTGGATCTGCCGCTCTACACCAACGAAGAGGTTTCCCGCGAGCACCTGCGCCTGCGCCGCGATCCCTCGACCGGCGCCTTCACCCTGCTGGACAAGAGCCGCAACGGCACGTGGCTGAACGGCCGGCGGCTGGCCCGCGGCGCCGAGGAGAAGTTGCCCGACCGCGCCGAAATCGGGGTGGCCGAGGTGCTCAAGCTGGCCTTCGAGGCGCGGAGGTGAAGCCGTGGGCCTGGATCAGCTCTACCGCCTGCACATCCCGTACGTGATCGCCTTCCTGGCCGTGGTGGTGTTGTTCGTGCTGGCGGGATTGCGAGGGGCTTCGCGCCCATGAAGTCGCTGCTTTCGGCCGCCGCCACCGACACCGGACTGGTGCGCGAGCACAATGAAGACCGCTTCTGGATCGATGCCGCGCGCGGGGTGTTCCTGGTGGTGGATGGGGTGGGAGGGCAGGCGGCCGGCGAAGTGGCCGCGCAGACCGCGGTGGACGCCTTCCGCGAGACCATCTTCGACGACGGCACGCCCGAAGAACGCATCCGGGCCGCCATCACCCACGCCAACAATCGCATCTTCGAACAGGCCACCGGCGAACTGCAGGGGATGGCCTGCGTGTTGACGGCCGCGCTGGTGGAAGACGGCTGGGTCACCATCGGGCATGTGGGCGATTCGCGCCTCTACCTGATCTGGAGAGGGGCCATCCGGAAACTCACCTCCGACCATTCGCCGGTGGGCGAGGAGGAGGACGCCGGCGAACTGGAAGAAGAGCAGGCCATGCTGCACCCGCGCCGCAACGAAGTGTTTCGCGAGGTGGGATCGCGGCTGCGGGGCGCCGACGACGACGAATTCATCGAGATCCGGCGCTGCGGCTTCCAGCCCGATGCCGCCCTGCTGCTTTGCAGCGACGGACTCACGGACCTGCTGACGGCCGCGGAAGTGCGCGAAATTGTGGACCGCTATGCGGGCGACCCGGCGCAGGTGGCGGCCGACCTGGTGGAAGCCGCCAACCAGGCCGGCGGCATCGATAACGTCACCGCCCTGTTCGTGGCGGGCGCGGAATTCCGCGGCGCGCCTTCCCGGCCGAGCCGCGCCACGCGGCCGCGGCTCGGGGCCACGCGCACCAATTCGCCGGGCGGCCTCTTCACCGGGAGGGCGGCGTTCCTGGCTTACGGACTGATGATCGGAATGTTGCTGTGGGCGGTCCTCAGGGCCGCCAAGGGATAAACCATGACCGCGCCTGCGCGTATCGGCCGTTATGAAATTATCCGCCGCATCGGCAAGAGCATGACCGAGGTGTACCTGGCCATCGACACGGTGGAAAGCCGCATGGCCGCGCTCAAGCTGGTGAAAACCGACGGCGATCGCGTGAGCCAGATGGTGCTGGAAGCGGAACGCCGCGGCGCCGCCATCCAGAAGGAACTCCACGCGATCGACCCGCGCATGGTCGAGATCTACGAATTCGGCGATCAAGACGGTTACTTCTTCGTGGCCATGCAATACGTGGAGGGGCACAGCCTGGCGGAAGTTCTGGGCGCCGAACACGCCATCGAACCGGTTCGCGCGGCGGCGATTGCTTTGGAAATCTGCGAGCAGTTGGCCAAGTTCCACTCCTGGCAATCCACCGTGGTGCACGGCGACATCAAGCCGTCGAACATTCATCTGGGGCCCCACGACACCGTGCGCCTGCTGGATTTCGGCATCGCCAAGCGGCTGCGCACCGGGCCGGGAGGGCAGCCCTCCGCCACCAACCACAATTTCGGCAGCCCCGGTTACTGCTCGCCGGAGCGGTTGGCGCGCTCCGAAGTGGACCCCCAGTCGGACCTCTGGGCGCTGGGCGCAACGCTCTACGAAATGCTCTCGGGCGCGCCGCCGTACCAGGCCGACGACACCGCCAGGCTGGAGAGCCTGATTCGCTCGCGGCGCCCTCCGCGGGCGTTGCCCAATTCGTGCCCGCGAGGCTTGCGCGCCATCGTGGGCAAGGCGCTGGGGCCGCACGCCTCGCAGCGCTATCTCTCGGCCGCGGAGATGCAGGCCGATCTGCAGGCCTTCCTGGAGCACAAGCCCACGATGGCCGAAAGGGAGCGCGGCGGCTGGAGTCCCAATTCCACCCTGGAAGCGGCGCGCGAACGTCTGCGCCGTTACAGCCGCACGGTGGGACGCACGCGCGGCGCGCGCTGGCTCAGGCTGCGGGCGCGGGGCGCGGCTGCATCTTTTGTAGCCGGCATGGCTTTGTGGGTCGGCGGCAACTTCTTCTGGCAGTCGCTACATCCCGGCCGCAAGCCGGGCACCCCCGCGAGCGCCCCGGCGCGCGCCGCCAAGACCGCGGCAGCGGTCCCGCCGGCGACCGCTCCGGCCAGCGCCGCAGCGCCCTCGATCGACTTGGCGAAGCTGTACGCCGAGGAGGCCGACCACGTGCTCAACTCCTATCTGGCCAGCCAGGACAACTCCCTCGACGATTTCGATTGGCTGAGGGCTGAGTTGTGTCTGAGGCGGGCGCTGGCCCTGGGATCGATGGGGAACGCCACGCTGGGCGAGTTGGCGCTCACCCGCGGCTACGAGGTTCTGGAACGCCTGGATTCGCAATATGCGGCCGCGCAATATTCGGGCGACATGCGGGCCCGGTACCGCACCCAGGCGCGCAGCGAGTTTGAGGCGGCCGCGCGGCTACTACCGCTCAGTCCGCAGCCGCACCTGGGGCTGGCGCGCCTCGCGGCGTACCAGGAAGGCTCCCCGGAGCGCGCCGCTGCGGAATTCGGCGCCGCGGAAAAGCTGGGCGCCGGGCCGGGGCGCCGCGAGATCGAGGAACAGGCGGATGCCTACCGGCTGCGCGCCGAACGCCTGTGGTCCGGGGCGGACATTCAGAGGGCCCGCGCGCTGTACCAGCGAATCCCCGGCTTCGACCAGGCGGACCGGCACGTGAAGGAGCTGAACCGCATCCACCGGCCGTATCGGGCCCGAGCGCAATATGTCCGGAGGCGCTCATGGCGGTAGGGCAGCGTGGTAGCGCGGCTCAGAGGTGGGGCAGGGTTTCAGGCGGCCGTGGACAGGCTGAAAGCCTGTCCCACCGACCCTGCTCCGTTATGGCGATGAGTGGCCAACGAGCTGCCCCACCGGTAGGGCAGCGTGGCAGTGCGGCTCAGAGGTGGGGCAGGGTTTCAGGCGGCCGTGGACGGGCTGAAAGCCTGTCCCACCAACTGCCCAATCCCCGGAGGTCTCGATGGCGGTAACCCGAAGCTGGGCCGGTTCCGACACGCGGCCGGAGTTGGTCTCGATCACCGGAGCGCGCAAGGCGCCGCGCGGCGGCATGCTGTGGCTGGCCGCGGCATCGCTCCTGATCGCCGCCGGGCTGGCCATGGTGTATGCCGCCAAAAGCCAGAGCTTCTCCGCCGCCGCCCAGTTGATCGACGTCAACCGCGTCGCCTCGGCCGATGAGTTGATGCCGGTGCTCGAAGCCGTGCCCGACCGCGCCGAGCGCGAGAACGCGGCCCAAACCATGTTCCAGTTCCTGGAGCACGCGCGGCCCATACCGAATATCGGCGCGCTCTCGGCGCTGCGGCGGCGCGGCACCGCGTGGGGCGCGGTGTGGGGACCGCTCGCGGCGCGCATCCCGGTGGCCCGCCTGAAGCCCTATCTGATGGTGCGCTCTCCGGCCCAATTCCGCATCGAGTTGCTGCGCTCGGCCCTGCTCTATTTCGCCGGCTTTTACCTGGTGGCGCTGGTGTGGCGCCTGGGCCGGTTCCGTGGCGACCGCGCCTTTCTCCCCGCTCTCCACCTGCTGACCGGAATCGGATTCCTGCTCATGGCCAGCATGCGCGATCCCCTGCGCGACACGCTGGAATTTCACAAATTCGCCCTGGGCGTGTTTTTGGGCTGCCTGCTGCTGGCGCTCGCCGCCTTCCCCTGGTTCGATTACCGGCGACTGTCCGACTGGTGCTACATCCCGCTGTTCGGAGCGCTCACCCTGTTCGTGCTGCTGCTGAAATTCGGGCGCGGTCCGGGCGGCGCCACCGATATCAAAGTGAATCTGGGTCCGTTCCAGCCGGTCGAAATCATCAAGATCCTGCTGGTGCTGTTCCTGGCGGGGTACTTCACGCGCAACTGGGAGCGCCTGCGCGACCTTCGCGAACGCCGCCTGCTGCCGGCCTTCTTCCGCCGAATCGGGCTGCCGCGCCTGGAGCACATGCTGCCGGTGGCCGTGGCGGTCGCCATCGCCCTGGTGTTCTTCTTCGTGCTGAAAGACCTGGGACCGGCGCTGGTCATGTTCTTCGTCTTCCTGGCCATGTTCGGGGTGGCGCGCGGACGCCCGGGGCTGGTGATCGCGGGCCTGGTGGTGATGGTGGCATCGGTGGCGGTGGGCTATCGCCTGGGCCAGCCGCACACGGTGGTGGAGCGCATCGACATGTGGCTCGCGCCTTGGGATAACAATGTGCACGGCGGCAACCAACTGGCGCACTCGCTGTGGGCCTTCTCCACCGGCGGTCCATTCGGTTCGGGACCCGGATGGGGCGATCCGGCGATGATCCCCGCGGGCAACACCGACCTCGTGCTGCCGGCCATCGGCGAAGAGTGGGGCTTTCTGGGCGTGGCCTCGGTGTGCCTGTTGCTGGGATTCCTGGTGGCTCGGTCGCTGCGCGTGGCGCTTCGCTCGGCCACTTATTTCGGCAAATTCCTGGGGATCGGCCTGGCCTGCCTGATCGCCTTCGAGATGCTGCTCATCAGCTCGGGGGTGCTGGGCGTGCTGCCGCTTTCGGGCGTCGTGTCGCCGTTTCTGAGCTCCGGCAACACCGCCAT
>JASHSS010000488.1 GCA_030038565.1 Bryobacteraceae bacterium | reverse complement strand
CAGGGATTCGCGGCCCTCTCCGCTTGCGCCTACGTACTGCTGTTGAATCCCGATGCCGTGCTGACAACCGTGCTGGAGCCTCTGCGCGAGGCCTGCGCCCGTCCCGGCGTGGGGGCGGCCGGCGGCTGCCTGGTGGATGCCGCCGGCCGCCCGCAGATCGGTTTCATGGTGCGGCGTTTCCCTACGCCCCTCGCCCTGATTTTCGAGGCTCTGCTGCTGAACCGCCTCTGGCCGCGCAATCCCGTCAACCGCCGCTACCGCGAGTTGGATCTGGACCCTTCCGCACCGCGCGACGTGGAACAGCCCGCCGGAGCTCTGCTGATGGTCCGCCAATCCGTATGGCGCGACACCGGGGGCTTCGCCGAGGAGTTTTTCCCGCTCTGGTTCGAGGATGTCGATTTCTGCCGCCGCCTGGCCGACCGTGGTTATCGGCTCTTTTACTCCCCCGGGGTTGTCGCCAAACATACAGGAGGCCACTCTATTTCGCACTTAGCAGTAGAGATGCGGCGATTTTATTGGTATCGTAGTCTACTGAGATATTCGGCCAGGCACTTTAGCCCGCTAGCTTTACGGGCGGTTTGTCTGGCGGTTGTAACGGGCTGCTTTCCGCGGATGCTGTTCGAAGCGATGTCCGAGCGGAACCTGAAGCCTGTGGAAGTCTACGGGAAAGTCGTGCGGTTCGCCAGCCGATGCTTTTTGTCCGGCTGGGGGGAGGGACCGGTTTAGCCCTATTTTGGTCCAGCCCCGACAATAGGGTCACAGATGTACCAGATGCTCGTACACTCAGGTTCGTGTTCATGGCGCATAGCGACTTCGTCTCCGTCACGATAGTTACCTACAATAGTGGCCGTTTCATCAAGCGCTGTCTTGAATCGGTCCTGGCTCAGCGATATCCCCACAAAGAAATCATCGTGGTGGACAACGCCTCGACCGATGGCACTATCGATATCCTGGAACAATTCGAGGACCGCTGCCAGGTTTACTACAACGACGAGAACGTGGGTTTCGCCGCCGCCCAGAATCAAGCTGTGAAAATCTCCACAGGCGATTGGGTGCTCACTCTCAATCCCGATGTGCTGCTCCTGCCGAATTTCATCCAGGCCTTGGTGGATGCCGGACAATTCGACCCTCGGATCGGGTCGGTATGCGGCAAACTGCTGGCCATGAGCGCCCATTTCGAGATCCCCGAAAAACCGCTGGTCGATTCCACCGGCATTTACTTCAACCCCATGCTGCGGCACCTCGACCGCGGCAGCCAGGAAGTCGATAACGGGCATTACCTGCAGTACGAGTACGTCTTCGGAGCCACCGCCGCGGCGGCTCTCTACCGCCGCACGATGATCCAGGACATTTCGCTCGACGGCGAATTCTTCGACACCGATTTCTTTGTCTACCGCGAGGATGCCGATGTTGCCTGGCGGGGCCAGTTGATGGGCTGGAAATGCCTCTACGTGCCCTACGCCCGCGGCTACCATGTGCGCAAGGTGCTGCCCGGAAACCGCCGTGCCCTGCCGCCCGAGATCAACATGCACTCGGTGAAGAACCGCTTCCTGATGCGCATCAAGAACATCTCCGGAGACCTGTATTCCCGCAACTGGTTTTCCATCACCGGCCGCGACCTGATCGTGATCCTGTGCTGCCTGCTATGGGAGCATAGTTCGCTCAAGGCCTTCTGGTTTCTGGGCCGCAACTGGAGCCGCGTTCTCGCCAAGCGCCGCCTGATCCAGTCGCGCCGCCGGGTCGATCACGCCTACATGGCAAGCTGGTTCCAATACACCCCCGTCAGCAAGCAGGCGCCGCGCAAACTGGCCCGCATGCTCTCCCGCGCCGAAGCCGCCAGAAGCTTCAAGTGAGGCGCCGTGCATAAGCTTCCGCCCCCGTGCGCATAGCCCTCCTCGGCACCCGCGGGATTCCCGCGCGTTACGGCGGGTTCGAAACCTTCGCCGAGGAAATTTCCACCCGTCTCGCCGCGCGTGGTCACCAGGTCACGGTCTACTGCCGGCCGCAAGGGGATCGCCCTCCCCAACCGGTCTATCGAGGCGTGCGCCTGGTGCACCTGCCCACCATCCGTCACAAGTATCTCGATACCATCGCGCACACCTTTCTCTCCAGCCTCCACCTGCTGTTTCACCGCGCCGACCGGGCTCTTTATTGCAACGGCGCCAACGCCATCTTCACCCTCCTGCCGCGTCTCGCCCGCATTCCCGTAGCGCTCAACGTGGACGGCATCGAGCGCCTGCGCAAGAAGTGGAATCGCCTGGCCAAGGCCTGGTACCTGGCCTCGGAGTGGCTGGCCACCTTCTGCCCCAACGTCATGGTCACGGACGCCCGCACCATCCAGGATTACTACCGCCGGCGATATGGCAAGGACAGCACTTTCATACCTTACGGCGCCGATCTCGCGCCGCCCACCGGGCGCGCTGCCCTGGAGCGCCTGGGATTAGAGGAAGACCGCTATTTCCTGTACGTCAGCCGCCTGGAGCCGGAAAACCATCCGCTGGAGGTGCGGCAGGCCTTCGAAACCCTGGATACATCCATGAAACTGGCCCTGGTCGGCGATGCGCCCTATGCCGCGGAGTACATCCGGCGCGTCCGCGACACGGCCGATCCGCGGGTGGTCCTGCCGGGAGCTATCTACGGCGACGGCTATCGCGAATTGGGCGCGCACTGCTTCGCCTATATCCACGCCACTGAAGTCGGCGGCACGCATCCGGCGCTGATTGAAGCCATGGGCCGCGGGAACCTGGTGCTCTACCGCGACACTCCCGAAAACGCCGAGGTAGCCGGCGATGCGGGCCTGCCGTTTTCGCCCGGCGATCTCTCCCGCAAAATGCAATCTCTCCTGGAAATGTCCGCCGAAGACCGCGAAACCCTGCGACGGAAAGCCGCCGCCCGCGCTCAAGCCCTCTATTCCTGGGATTCCGTGACCAGCGCCTACGAGCGCCTGCTGGCGGAACTATAGAACCAAATTCACTGCCGCCTCTCCACCGCGCCCCTGGCGACTTCCGAACCGGTTTCGAGCGTCCCCTCCGTATCCACCAGGCGGATTTTCCGGGAACGCGCTCCGGAAACCTGCACCGTAGCCGCGCGCGAACGGCTGACGGTCGCATTCTCCACATCCTGGAGCGTCATCCGCATGGGAACATCCACGCCATCCAACAGCAGGTCCGTCACGTCGCTCACCCGCAAACCAGCCTTCCAGGTGGGAGACTCGGGCTTCTCCCAGGCAATCTCCACATCTTTCATGGTGAAGTGGCGCGCGTTCCGCAAGGTGAGCGCCGCCTCGGTATTCTCATAGGGCGCCTGGGGATCGTGCGAGACGAACAGCCGGACGTTATCCAGGCGGATGCCCTCCAGCCAACTGTCGGGATGGCCGTTGATGGCCGAGGTCCCCGCGCCGTGGGCGATGATGTTGCGCAGGGAGACATTGCGAATGACGCCCGCCGCCGGCTCGTTGGCGCGCCTGGTTCCATCCACTTCGCTGCGCCGCTTGATATTGAAGTGAATCGGATCGCCATCCCCCCACCAGAACCAATCGAACCGGCGGGTCTGGATGGTCACATTGGAAACCACCACGTCTTCCACCACCCCGCCATCGAACACCATGAAGGCCAGGCCGCGATTGGAGTTGGTGATGACCACGTTATCGATGGCCACGCGCCGGATGGCGTTCGAATTGCCGTCGCAGAACTTGATGGCGCTCGAAGAGGAAGAGAGGCGGCAATTCGTCACGGTGACATTTTCCACGGGCAGGGCCGGCCCCCAGATGGAGGCCGAATAGAACACCAGCGCATCGTCGCCGGTTTCGACCGTGGAGTTGGAGATGCGCACGTCCTGGCAACCGTCCGGGTCGATGCCGTCGGCCCACACCCCATCTTTCTGGCTGGAGGAAATGTAGACTCCGTCGATCACCAGGCGTTTACAGGCATACGGGTTGATGGTCCAACTGCGCGACCGCACGAACTTCAGCCCGCTGATGCGGACATCCTGGCAGCGCAGCAGCAGAACCAGCCGCGGATACACCGTCTCCTTCCGGAACCCGGTGGGGAACGACCGCAGCAGCGGCTTCCCGGCGGCCTCCATCAGGAGCTGGTTGGGGCGGATGTAGTAATCCGTGAAATCGTTCAGATGCCACTCGTAGGAAGCCTGCCCGTCGATGAGGCCGCGCCCTTCGATGGCGATATCGTGCAAGTCCTCGCCGTACAGCAACGCGGACTTGGGCGGCGCATCGAATTCCTTTCCCTCGAGCGAGGCGAACAGGGTGGCGCCCGCCTCCACGTACAGGCGCACTCCGGAGCGCAGGTGCAGTTGCCCGGAGGTGTAGTCGCCGGGCGGGACATAGACTGTGCCCCCTCCGGCCCGCCCGCACGCGTCGATGGCCGCCTGGATCCGGGGCCGCGCATTGTCTTGTTTACGTCCCGTGGCGCCGTAGTCCTTCACGTTGAAAACGGGTTGGGCGGCCAGCCCGGCGGCGCAGGCCGTCATCACGAACCAGAGCTTCATGAAATCATTCTGCACCAATCGGGGCGGTCACGAGCCGGCCAATTTCCGCCAGCAGCCCGTCCCGGTTGATCGGCTTGGACACGTACCCGTCCATGCCGGCGGCCAGGCAGGCGTCGGCATCGCCGGACATCGCCCGGGCGGTCATGGCGATAATCCGCCGGCGCTGCCCGGTTCCCTTTTCCAGGGCGCGAATGGCGGCGGTGGCCGAAATCCCGTCCATCTCCGGCATCTCGATATCCATCAGAATGACGTCGAACGCCTGGCCCGCTTCAAGCACGGCGAGGGCCTCGCGTCCGTTTCCGGCGGCCGTGACGCGATGCCCGGCTTTTTCCAGCAGCCGCGCGGTGACCAACTGGCTCACCGGGTTATCCTCCACCAGGAGGATGTGGAACACCGCCTGCTCCTCGGCCGGCGTGGCCGCGGGAATTTCCACCGCCGCAGCGGGCGGTGGGTCGATCGCGGCGTGGATCGCCGCCAGCAGTTCCTCCCTCCGGATCGGCTTGCTGAGGGTTTGGGCGATGCCGTTTGCGCCGCTCGCAGCCGAGGCGCCGGGAGCTCCCGCGGATCGCAACATGACGATACGGCCCACCAGGCCGGGATATTTCCGAATGATGCAATCGGCCGTTCGATAGCCGTCCATCCCCGGCATCTGGCAATCCAGCAGCACCAGGCGCACCGGGTCGGCCGATCCGCGCATCTCTTCGAGAGCCTCCAGGGCTTCCTCCCCGCTGGTTACCGCGAGCGGATGCATCTGCCAGTTCCGCAGCGTTTTCACCAGCACCCGGAGATTGGTCTCGTTATCGTCCACCACCAGGACGGTCAAGCCCCGCAAGTCCTCCTCGGGCGCGGGGACCAGCCGGGGCCGGTGGTCCTCCTGGCGGCCAAACCGGGCGGTGAAGTGGAACGCGCTGCCCCGCCCGCCGGGCCCCGCTTCAACCCAGATCCGGCCGCCCATCATCTCGACCAGCCGCGAGGAGATGGCCAGGCCGAGCCCCGTTCCGCCGAACTTGCGGGCCACCGATTCATCCGCCTGGCGAAAGGACTCGAAGATCGAAAGCCGCTTTTCCTCGGGCACGCCTATGCCTGTGTCGATCACCGTGAAATGGAGCGCCGTCTGGTTCCCCGCGCCGGCCTCTTCCTCCATCGTGGCCAGGACTTCGCCTTCCGAGGTGAACTTGATGGCGTTACCCAGGAGATTGATGAGGACCTGCTTCAGGCGCGCCGGATCGCCGCGCACCAGGGGGGCCATTTCGCCGCGATGCTCCTGGACCAGTTCCACCCCTTTCCGGTGCGCCCGGTAACTCATCATGCGGATCGATTCGGACAGCACGTCCTGAGGAGAAAAGGGGATCTCCTCGAATTCCATCCGGCCGGCTTCGATCTTCGAGAAATCCAGAATGTCGTTGATTACCGTAAGCAGCGACTCGGCCGAGGTCTTCACGATGCCGAGGTCTTCGCGCTGTTCGGCGCTCAGGGGCGTATCCATGACCAGTTCGGTCATGCCGATGATCCCGTTCATGGGGGTGCGGATTTCATGGCTCATGGAAGCCAGGAAAACGCTTTTCGCCTGGTTGGCCGCGGTGGCCGCCCGCTCCGCCCGCCGGCGCTCCGCAATCTCCACCTCCAGCGCCGCCGTCTGTTCCTCGAACAAGGTCATGATCATGCCGAACGCCACGAAGTATTTGGGTAGATCCCAGACCACCGTGGTGTCGGGAATATTGGCGTGCAGCGCCTGGGCGAGTTCGGCCACCGGCCAGACCAGGCCCCACAGCACGAAGGAGAACGAGGTCAGGAAAACCCCGGGGCTCAGCCGTTGGTACTGGCGCCGGTACTTGTATCCGGTGATCACGAAAGCCTCGCACAGGATCATATCGATGCCGTGATCCGGCTGGCGGGCCAGCCAGCCGGCCCACAGCAATGGGGTCGCCGCGGCAGCCAGCGCCAGATACGTTCGGGCCGATCTCGCCTGCGGCGCGTTCCAAACCAGGGCCGCTCCCGCCGCCAGCAGGGTCGCCAGGATCCCCTGGTAGACCCACGGCTTGGCCACACCCAGGACCAGCGAGGTCCAGTAGGCAACCGCCGGAAGGAAGATCAGAATCCAGAATGCCGCCAGCCAGGCGCGGTCATGGGCGGGGTTGCTAACCGACAGGAAGAACATGGCCGCCGCGACCAGCAAAGTGCTGTACGCCAGCCAGTCCGCCGCCCTGCCGGGGATCAACCCGTAGCTCAGCAGCGCGGCGCCGCCAAAGTGGACTTCGATGGCCAGCCAGCCGAACATCCACAGGCGCGCCCGTCGCCGGCGCTGGCGCATGTTTACAGTAGCGAACAGCGCGACCAGCGCCGTCATCACGATAAAGACCAAAACCCGATCGAATTGGGCCGACATTCGATTTGTCCTTTGCGCTACCCCGTGAACCGCCGGATCGGCGTGGGTGGAGCCGGCCGCGTCCGGCCGCTCTGAGGTTACTTATCGGATGATTTGGCCACAATGTGAGGGAGCGATTCACCCCGTTTGAGCAAATAGGAGTTGGGGAGAAGCCGGTTGAGTCCTAAAGCGGCTACATTACCCCTTTGGGGGTAGATCGGGCGCCCGGCGCGCTACCGCCGCGTGTACAGCTTGACGTTGGCGGTAGAAGCGCCCACACAGGCGATCTGCACGGCCCCATCGCCGCGGAAGTCGGCGATCTTGCAATCGGCGGCGGCGATCCCGCCCGGATCCAGAACGTGTTTCGTCCAGTGGTCTCCGTTGGGATCGTCGGCCGTGAAGACGTAAAGCTGATAGCCCGCGCCGCGGAAGCCGGCGACGATTTCGTCGCGGCCATCCCCGTTGAGGTCGCCTACCGCGAGGGCATGCCCGTTGGTCATGCCGTCCTCGAGGACGTGGCGCTTCCACTGCTTGCCGGCCTGGGTGTAAGCCACCACCTGGTTGCCGTGCCACGGTTCGATGGCCGCGATGAAGCGGCTCTTGCCCAGATGACCGATTTTGAGTTCGCTCGAGCCGCACTGCGGGCAGGGCCGCGGGTCGCCCTTCGAGATCTGTACGGGGCCTTTGGGCAGGAAGACGCGCAGGCCCAGGAAATCGGCGGTCATCAGTTGCTCGCCGCGCCCCTGCCAATGAACCGGCGTAATGCTATGAAGTATGCCGCGGGGCTGGTCGGTATACAGGGTGCGCTTCCATTCGCCGGGGCGGTACAGGTATACCGGGACGTTGTCGGCATAATCCGGCGGGCGGGCTTTGGCCCCGATCATGGGCGCCACCAGAAGCACCTTGTGGCCGTCGCCCTGGAGGTCGATCCAACGAAGGCGGTGCACGGTGGGGATGCGGTCGATTTCGCGGGCCGTCCACGGCTGGCGTGGGTCCGCGCCGCTCTTGAGGATTAAAACGTTGCCGACGCTGCGGGCGGGATCGGTCTCGAAGTTGTGGCCCATGGCGATTTCGGGAATGCCGCATCCGTCGTAATCGTAGACATCCAGGTTGATGGTGCGGGGAACGTTTTTGATGAGGATGTGCCGTTCCCAGGTGGGATTTTCGTACCAGGCGAGATCCATCCCCCGCTCATCCACCACGATGATGTCGGGCTTGCCGTCGCGGTTCAGGTCGGCGACCACGATCTGGTAACCCTGGGTGAGGCTGCTGGTGATGGTGGTTTCGCGAAACTGCGGGAGGTCCGCGGCCGGAAGAGCCGCCGGCAGAAGACTCAGGACGAAAACGGTCAGGCGCACAAGACAATTATCCGCCTCGCCGGTTCCCGCGGGCGGCCCGTCGCGGCGTCGGGATGTCAAGCGCGGCGGCCCGCGCCCACCACTCCGGCGCTAGGGGTTGAGGATGCGGTGCAGATCAAGAGACGGCGGAGGGGCCGGAGTCTGGCTCAGCAGCCCGTGAACCTGCCCGCGATGATGGGTCTGGTGATTGAAAAAGTGCCTGATCGCGACCGGCGCCGGGTCCGCATATTCCCAACTGCCGGAAGAAATCCTCGATCTGCGCATCCAGTTCCGCTCTGGCTTCCCCCAGCCCGGAGAACTCCGGGAATAGAATGGCATCGAGCGGCGGGGTCTGGTGTCCGCCTCCCTGGAAGCGCGCCATCCAGATCCGGTCGCCCAGCAGGAGGTGGTTCAAGATACCCTCGATGCTCCCGAATGAGCCATGGCGCGGCTTCCGGTAAGCCGGCAGGTCCATCCCCCGAGTTTATCCCGCGGGACACGCGGCGAGGCCGGACGCGGAGAACGCCGCTGTCCGGCAGGAGTGATGTTATAAAATTGAGTCAGAGAGCAGCCCGCCCAATGACCATCGACGAGCGCCTGGAGAAACTGACTGAGCGGCATGAAGCGCTCGCCCAGACCGTCGAGCTCATGGCTGCCGAAAACCGGGAGCGGGATCAGCGCCTGGGCAAAACGCTGGATCAGATCATGGAAGCCATCGCCCGGCTCCTCCACATCGCTGAAATCCACGAGCAGCGCATCACTCGTCTCGAAGACAACCGCCAGTAACGCCAGCCCGACCCCCATATAGTCCAAAACCCGCAACTCCGCGGCCCCGGTGGTAATTTAAGATCTATCTATGCGATCTCAAACTCTGGTGGCCCTGATCCTGATGGCCTGCGGCACGGTGGTTCCGGCGTTGGCGCAGCGCGGAGGACGCGGCGGCCGTGGGGGCCGCGGCGGGGCGCCTGCCGGGCCTGCCGAGGTCTGGCTGCTGCGGCC
>JASHSS010000487.1 GCA_030038565.1 Bryobacteraceae bacterium | reverse complement strand
TTCAGCGTGGTCACCGGGGATGGCCCTTTGCTCGGGCCGGCCCTCGGCGAGCGGGTGGATTTCATGATGTTCACGGGCAGCACCCGCACCGGCAGGCTGGTGGCGCGGCAGGCCGCCGAACGCCTGATCGGCTGCTCGCTGGAGCTCGGCGGCAAGAACCCCATGCTGGTGCTCGCGGATGCCGGCCTGGAAGCGGCGGTCCATGGCGCCATCCAGGGCTGCTTCGCCTCGGCTGGGCAGGTGTGCGTCTCGACCGAGCGGATTTACGTGGATGAATCGATCGCCCGCCAGTTCCTCTCCCGCTTTGCCGTGCGCGCCGGCGCCCTGAGGCTGGGGGCCTCGCTGGATTATTCCGTGGAGATGGGTTCGCTCACCTCCCAACGCCAGCTCCAGCGCGTCGAGGAGCACGTTTCGGACGCCGTGGCGAAGGGCGCGGTGGTGCTCGCCGGAGGCCGCCCGCGCCCCGACCTGGGCCCGCTGTTTTTTGAGCCGACCATCCTCGCCCATGTCACCCCCCGCATGCGGGTCTTCGCCGAGGAAACCTTCGGCCCGGTGGTGTCGGTGTATCCCTTTGCGGATGAGGCTGAAGCAGTGCGGCTTGCCAACGCTACTCCGTACGGCCTGAACGCCAGCGTCTGGACGCGGGACACGGCTCGCGGAGTGCGAGTAGGCCGCCAGATCCAGGCCGGCAACGTCAATGTCAACGAGGCTTACGCCGCGGCCTGGGGGTCGGTGGATGCGCCTTGCGGCGGATGGAAGGAATCCGGCCTGCGCCCCCGCCACGGAGCGGAAGGCATTCTGAAATTCACCGCGGCGCAGACCGTGGCGGTCGAACGCCTCATTCCGGTGGGCACCCCGCGCTGGATGCCGGCCGCCGTACACGCCCGCTGGATGACCCGCCTGCTCAAGCTGCTACGCCGCATCCGCGTGTTCGATTAGCGGCGCCCCCCGCTAATCCCGCTCGATCGGGCCAGGTTGGATTTCGCGTCGCGCCACGCGTCGTTGGCGCCCTCAAGGCTTAAACACAAATTCCAGCACCACCTCGCTGGGGATGGCTTTGGCGCCTCTTTTCGCGGGATCGAATCTCCAGAGCCGCGCCGCCTGGACGGCTTCTTGAGTCATCAGTGGATACACAAATCCCTTGGAGGGGACGGCCCTGGCCGCTTTCACCTTTCCAGTTTCGTCGATCTCCACCCTCACCGAAACAGTGATGGGCTTCAAGGCCACGCCTCGGAGCTCGGGTGGAAATGCGGGCAGCACTTTCTTGGTGGCCACAGAGGGTGAAATCGCCAACTCCAACGGCGATCCGGCAGCCGGTTCGGGCAGGTGCGCCGGTTGCTGCGGCGCCGGATTGGCGGTGGGCCCGGATGCCGGAGCTTGCGGCGGAGAGGGCGGTCCCGCTAATTGGGCCAGTACGGACGGGAGAGGCGCTACGGATACGGGAGTGAGACCCGAAACCCTGGGCGGCGTTGTGTCCGCAGCATTGTTTCCACCGTTAGCGGAAGGCGGCGCCGGCGCCGAACGGTTGGGGGGCTGCACTCCTTCAGGGCCGGCAGGTGCGGCGTTTGGCTTGGCTGCGGGACTGTCCGCCGCCGCTGGCGGCAATTGCGGCGCCGGCGGCGCCACCCTGCGCACGACGGCCTCCTGTTGTGGCGAACCGGCTTTGGGCAGGATTACCAGGACGGATTCAGACGTCGATCCCTGCGTGCTGAAGAGCGTAACCTGCATCTGCACCTGATCGCTCGTGGGTGCGTACAGAATACTGCCGTTGCGGACTTGCAGCGGATCGAGCACGATTTTCCGGCTGGCGCCGCCGTCCTCAATCGAGAGCATTCCGGATGTCGCGTTGAGAACCGAGGCGGAATTACGGTTCCAGGACAGCTTTACATCGCCGTTGTGCCTCTCGGCCTGCAAACCTAAATCGTCTTGACTGGAGGGCGCCGCCTGATGCGCCGTGGGAGGCTGGGAACCGGTCCGGCCATTTACCGGAAACCGCTTCAACGCAACCAGCACCGCTGCGCCGGAAAGGCAAAGGACCAGCAGAATCCCCAGGCACCACAAAATGACCTTGCTGGTCAGATTGCCCCGCCGGACACCAGTCCTGGCCGCCGGTTCTGATGCGTCTGCTACTACCGCCAATTTCTGCGGTGCCGCCTCGGCTTTATTCTGCTCGGCATTGAGCAGCGCAGAGTGGAACGGAAACTCCATGAACGGAAAGTCGGCAAACCTTTCCGGGCCGAGCCAGAAGAAGAAAGCGGCATTGGGAGGACCCGATTTATTGAGCTGAATCAGGAGAAAGACCTGGTGCGGCTTCGGGAACAGAGCCGTGATCAACTCGACATCCGTGTGGTTGGGCCGCAGGTCGTCCCGCGTAGCCCTGTAGTATCCCACCACGTCGGGCGCAAGCGCATCGGCCTTCGACGGCTGGGCTGGAGCGATCCAGGCTTTGCAATGCAGGACTTCCGTGGTGCGCCCGGCGGTGCCTCCCAGGAGCAGGCCGGACGCCTCTTCGGCATGCAGCAGCTCTCTTTCCAGCCGTTCCACCACACTTAGCGACAACTGAACCCTTACGGGGGCGCCGGGGAAGGACCAGGTGTAATGCTTCGGCGCTGCCGCCGTAACCGAACCCGAAATAGCCGAACCCTTGGCCATAGGATCGAGATCTCGTCAGCACGGCACGTCCCTGGCCAAAGTACCAAAATGAGGATAAAGATATGAGACTACAGGTAATTATCGAACCGAACGTTTTCTAACTTTGCCAAACTTTGGCATTCCGTCGCCTGAATTGGTGATGGCTACTTGGACGCCATGTAGTCGATCAGGATATCGATGTCGCGGTCGGTTAGCCAGGTGCGGAACGTAGGCATCAGCGCGCCGCCGAACTTTACCCGCAGCTTAATGTAGTCGCGGCCGGGCTTGATCCGGGCGATGGGCATCTGAGCGCGCTGGAACAGATGGTAAAAACTGGGGCCGGACTTTTTGGACTGGGGCCGGTCGATGTCGTGGCAGACCGAGCAGTTTTCACGGTACAGCGCCTGGCCGATCCGCAGGCGGTTCTCCCAGGGGATCGCGGGACGGTCGGCGGCGGCCAGCATGGCGGCGGCCAGCAGAAGCGCCTGTACCGGGCGCTTGATCATACTTCGCCCTCCCGCTGAACGTCGCCGGCCCCGGCCCTGCGCAGGGCGTCGAGCGCCCCGGCGATATCGTTGCCCCGGCAGCGGACCCGCAGGCACATGGCGCCGGGGTCCACGGTGGGGACGGGCGCGTTCCGGTCACGCTTGCGGAGCAGGCCGCTCTCCCAGAGGAACCAGCCAAATGTTCCCACAATCGCGCCGAGCATGGTCATCTCGAACGTAATCACCCCGGTCGCCCAGAACGAAAAAACCGGCATGCCGCCGGTGACCAGCCGGTAGTCGTTCTGCGTCCACCAGATGAACGCGGTCGCCAGCGCGCCGAACAGGATTGCACCGCTTACCGACACCAGGGACATCCGGCTCGGGCGCTCCAGCACGCCGCGCGGAAGGTCGATCGGCTCCTCGGAGAAAACGTCCAGGTCGGCCGGGGCGATGCCGCCGGCGCGCAGCAGCCGGATGGCCGCGGCCACCGTGTCCTTCTCGCGGAATTCGGCGATCAGATACATGGAACGATCAGTCGTCCTCCTGCGGATGCGGTTGGAACTCCCAGACCGCGATCATCGGGAACAACTTCGCGAAAATCATGAACAGCATGGCCATGGCGGCAAACGTGGCCACCGTGATGGCCGCCTCAACCCAGGTGGGCCGGTAAAAGCTGGAGGCGGAGGGGAGCCGGGGATTGGCCAGCGTCGGCACCACGATGATGAAGCGCTCGATCCACATGCCCGTCAACACCGAGGCCGATGCGATGGTGGCGCCGGCGATGGTGCGCAGGCGCCGGATGCCGAGCAGCACGAACGGGACTACGAAATTCAGAAAAACCGTGGTCCAGAACCACGGCGCGTAGGCCCCTCGCGTGCGCGCCCCGAAGACCGCCATTTCCTTAGGCTCGTTGCCGTACCACACCGTCAGGTTCTCGGCCATGGTGAAGTAGAGCCACAACAGGCTCATGAGCAGCAGCAGCTTGGCCAGGCGGTCGAAGTGGCGCCTGGTGAGATAAGACTCCAGGTGCAGCACCTTGCGCAGGATTCCCATGGCCACGATGAGCGCGGCGATTCCGCTGAAGATCGCGCCCGCCACGAAGTAAGGGCCGAAGATGGTGCTGTGCCACATGGGAGCCAAGGCCATGGCGAAATCCCAGGCGACTACCGTATGCACCGAAACGGCCACCGCCAGGATGACGCAGGCCATCAGCTTCATGGCGCGCTCCAGCGCGTGCCACTCGCGGTCGCTGCCGGTCCAGCCCAGCGACAATGCGCCGTAGAGTCTGCGCCGCCAGGGCGTGTTGTGTTCGGCGAGCTGCGCCATATCGGGAATCAGCGGCAGGTACAGATAAATGACGCTGCCGGTAACGTACGTGACGATCGCGGTGAGATCCCAAAGCAGCGGGGAACGGAAATTGGGCCAGAGCAGCCGCGAGTTGGGATACGGCAGCAGCCAGTAAAACAGCCAGGCGCGGCCCAGGTGGATGATCGGGAACATGCCGCCGATCATCAGGGCGAAGACCGTGATGGCTTCGGCCGCGCGCGTGACCGGCTTGCGCCAGGCGGCATCGGTGAGGCGCAGGATGGCGGAGATCAGCGTGCCCGCGTGCGAAATGCCGATCCAGAAGACGAAATCCACGATGTAGACGCCCCAGAACACCGGCCGCTGGAGCCCCGTAACGCCCATTCCGCGGCGAAGCTGGAAACCCCAGGCGACCAGGCCGGCGGCGCCCACGAGGAAGAAGATCAAGGTGGCCAGCATGTACCGGCGGCTGACGCGCGACAGCGGCCGGAACAGGTCCGCGCGGATTCGGTCGTAGGGGAGAAGGTCGGGGGCGGTCGCCATGGCTTACGTCGCCTTGTGCAAATAGAAGACCTTGGGCTTCGTCCCCAGTTCCTCCAGCAGTTTCGTGGCGCGGCCGTTTCCGGCGAGACGCGATACTTTGCTCTCGGGGTCGTTGAGATCGCCGAAGACCATGGCCTCGGCGGGGCAGGACTGCACACATGCCGGGCGAACCTCCCCATCGGCGAGCGGCCGGCCTTCCTGGGCCGCGTCCTCTTTGCTGCGCTTGATTCGTTGGATGCAGAACGTGCATTTCTCCATGACGCCGCCGGGACGGATGGCTACATCCGGGTTGTGCTGCAAAGGAAGCGGCTCGGGCCACTGGGGAGCGAACCAGTTGAAGTAGCGCACCGTGTACGGGCAGTTGTTGGCGCAATAGAAGGTGCCCACGCAGCGGTTGTAGACCTGTACATTGAGTCCCTCCGGGTTGTGATAGGTGGCGTAGACCGGGCATACCGGCTCGCAGGGCGCCTCGTCGCACTGCTGGCACAGCACGGGCATGTATTTGACCTTCACGTCCGGGAACTCGCCTTGGTAGTAGCGGTCGATGCGGATCCAGTGGGCGGTGCGGCCTTCGGCGGCCAGTTCCGGGGTCGAAACGGGCAGATTGTTTTCGGCGTGGCACGCCACCACGCAGGCCGCGCAGCCCGTGCAGCGGTCCAGATCGATGGCCATTCCCCAACGGTGTTGCGTATGCGTCATCGGCTTATCTCCGGCCAAACGGCCTTTCTTCGCGGTCGGGCGCGGCAAACTGAATCCAGCCGCGGCTGCCTCCGGCGCGCGCCAGGCGAACCCGCGTTGCGCCCAGCGCCAGGGCGCCGGTGGACTTCTCCCAAACCGGCGCCAGAATCGCCAGCGGGTTGGCGCCCCGGCCGGAAGCGTAGCGGGAATAATGCTCATGCCCATCGCCGATGGCCATGCTGGCGACGCCGGGAACGGCGCCCGGATGGACATAGGCGGGCGCTTCGAGCGATCCGTGCGGAGACTCGACTCGCACCATGTCGCCGTTGGCGACTCGCAATTTCGCCGCGGTCTGGGGATCGATCTCGACCGGCAGGCCCCAGATGGAACTCGAAGCCGGGTCTGGCAGCTCCTGGAGCCACGGGAGATTCGCCCCGCGGCCATCGTGGAATTCGAGCGATAGGTAAGGCTGGAAAAGGAAGGGGTATTGGGCCGGGTCGCCTTCGAACCGGGCGGAGGCGAGTTCGAGTGCTACGCCGGCGAGCCGCGGTTCCGCGGGCGGCGCGTCCAGCCAGATGCCGCCTTGCCGCGCCACATCGTCATAGGTCGCCCCGCCGGCGGCCGAAGGCTGGGCGAGCAGGGGCTCGACGATGTCCCTGGGTGTCACGGGCGAGTACTCGACGCCGATTCTGCGTGCCAGGTCGGCGAGTGTGCTCTCGACGGCGCGCGTGTCGTACAGCGGCTCGACGAACGGCGTGGAAACCACGGCGGCAAGCTGCCGCGAGACCGCCGGAACGACCGCCATCGCGGATTCCAGCGGGTGATGATCGGGCAGCAGGAGGTCGGCCCATGCGGCGGAATCGTCGGTAAAACTCCCCAAAGCGATCACCAGTTTGGCGCGCGCCAGGGCGTCCCTCACCCCGGCGGAGCGGGGCATGGTGTAGACCGGGTTCGCACTATCGATGAGCACTACCTGCGCGCCAGCCAGCCCTTCGGCCGCGGCGCGATTGGGGGCCGGTTGCTGACCGGGCAACCCGTCAGGGAGCGAATCATGCGGCCGGCGGCCCGGGGCCGCGGCGGAGGCCGGAGCCAGCACGCCGCCCGGCTCTCCCACATTGCCCAGCATCAGGTTGATGTAGTGAGACGCGGCCACGGCGTCCAGCGAGTTGGTGTGGACCAGGGACGCGCCGGCGAGCACCAGGGGCGCTTCCGATTCGCCCAATTCCCGGACGAGTTCGCGAACGCGTTTTTCCGCCAGGCCGCACGAGGCCAACAGTGCGCCGGGGTCGGCCGATTGAAACGCCGCGGCCACCTGCTTCGGAAGCGCGTCCGTATTCCGCGCCAGCCGGGCATCCAGCAACAGGTGGCCGATGGCGGCCAGAAATTGCACCTCCGAGCCGGGAGAGAGAGGCAGCCAGCGGTCGGCGGCGGCCGCCGTAAGGGACAGGCGCGACTCGGCGTGGATGAGCCTGCCGCGGACGTTACTGCGGCCCTGGCGGAACGCGCCGAATTGACGCGCATAGTAGACCGGCGAGGCCCAGCCTCCCAGGAAATCCGCGCCCACGCTCAGAGTGCAGTGCGCGCGGGCAAGATCGTAAACCGGCAGACCCTTCCAGCCGAACACCATATCCGCGGCTCGCCGCTCCACGGCGTGATCGGCGATGGAGCAAACCACCGGGGCGGGCGCGCCGAGTGCCGCGGTGAAGCGCTGAATAGCGAGAGACCGCGTGCCCGGCTCGGGGCCGGCGACGAAAACGATGCCCAGGGGATCGGCGCCGCACTGTCTCGCGATCTCGTCCGCCGCCTGGCCCAGGGCTTCCTCCCAGGAGACCGCCGCGAACCGTGCCTGGCCGCGTTCGCCGGAACGTCGCATCGGTCCGCGCAGGCGGTCGGGGTGGTAGAGCGACTGGACGGAAGCCTGGCCGCGCGCGCAGAGCCTGCCGCCCGAGATGGGGTCCAGCGGATTCCCTTCGATCTTCTTGATGGCGGCGACGCGTTGGCGGACCGTTTCGCCGCCCCGTTCGATCGTCCGGATGCCCTCCATCACCCGGACCAGGGTGCCGCACCCCGCCGCGCATTCGGTGCAGGCGGCGGGATGCCACTGTTCCTCGCCGGGGACGATTTCGTGTTCCGGTACGAGCAGCGGAATCACTTTGCCGGTGTGGTTGCCGCAGCCGGCCAGCGCGCCCGCCGAGGCCGTGGAAACGATCTTGAAAAAGTCACGGCGATCCATAGGTCAGGATTCCCCGGCCTGGCGCCGTTCGTTCAGTAGTGGCATGCGGCGCAATCCTCGGTGGCCTTGTATTGCCGGTGGCAGCCCAGGCACGTGCCCATGGTGTGCTTCACCTGGAGTTCGGCGGTGGTGGCTTTGGTCATGTCGCCGTGGCACCTGTCGCAGGCGATACTGGCGCGGACGTGCGGAGCATGCGGGAACTTCACCAGGGCTTCCGGCGGAAAGCCGTAAACGCGCTGCCATGGGATTTCGCGATGATTCGCCGCAAACGCAGCCAGCTTCCGGATCTCCGGATTCGAGGCGGCCACCTTGGCGTGACACAGCATGCATTTGCGCACCGACGGCAGCGTAGCCGCCGCGCTGGTATCGGCCGAGCTATGGCAGTCGAGGCACTCCAGGCCCAGCGCCAGATGCTGCTTGTGGGAGTATGCGATCGGCTGGACCGATGGCGCCGCCGCCGCCCTGGCGACCATCAGGCACACAATCCATGGTGCGCTTCGCAACGAATTCCCCCGAATCGAAACCCGCTGTCCGGCCCACTCGTTCACGGAGTTCACGGATGTAAAGCCGGCGGGAGGTTCAGTCTATCATAGGCGCGGCCAAACGGGAGGGATGCTGGCCGGCGTCCCGGCGTCCTCGTCACGCCTGACGTCTCGCGCCTCCGCGCTCCTACCGCTCCGCGGGTCCCGCCTCACGCCTCACGCCCCTCGCCTCGCGCCTACTATCCGTGCCCCCGCACCCCGCCGCTCCGCGCAGCCCGCCCCTCGCCTCGCGCCTCGCGACTAATATCCGTGCCCCCGCACCCCGCCGCTCCGCGCGTCCCGTCCCTCGCCCCTCGCCTCGCGCCTCGTGTCCCGTGCCCCCACGCTCCCGCCGCTCCGCGCGTCCCGCCCCTCGCCTCGCGCCTAGTATCCGTGCCTCTGCGCTCACGCGCCGCGCAGCCCGCAGCTATTAACGGCAATTACTGTCCTTCGATAGTACGGATATGGCCTGGTAACCTGCCGGTGAGTCATCCAAAGGTAACTATCGGAGGGTGGGTTGCCCTTTGTAAGCTGGACGCGTGGGTACGGTGGAAACAGGACTACCAGTTCCGCAGGAGCCGGCGGCACTCGAAGAAACTGGCTTGCCCGATTCGCTTGTCGAGCAACTCCTCGTCAAGATCCTCTACTTCCGCGGCGAGATCTATGGCGGGGATCTTTCCGCCGCCATCGGCCTGCGCTTCAGCGTGATCCACGAATTGGTGGAGGCGCTCAAGTTCCGCCATCACGTGCAGATCAAGCGGTCCATTGGGATGGGCGGCGTGGGTGCTCTTCTGGCGCTCACCGAAGCCGGCCGCGAACGTGCCCGCGAGTATCTGGAAGTCAACCAGTATGCCGGTCCGGCCCCCGTGCCGCTGGAGCAATACAACGACATGGTGCGCCGCCAGAAGCCTCGCGAGGGGTGGGTCAGCAAAGAGGGGCTGGCCAAAGCCTTCCGCGGGATGGTCCTCACCGAGCGCGTTCTGGCCCAGGTCGGCCCGGCGGTGAGCGCGTCTAATTCGCTGCTGCTTTACGGCAAGCCCGGCGACGGTAAGACCTTTCTGGTCGAGTCGCTCAACAACCTGGAAACGGCCCCCGTCTTTGTACCGTACGCGCTGGAGTGCCAGGGCAATATCGTCCAGGTCTTCGACCCCATCTACCATGCCCCCATTGAAGAGGAGCGCTCCACTTCCATCAGCGTGGCGGTCGAGCGTTCCGGTTTCGACGGCCGCTGGATCAAGTGCCGCCGGCCCTTCATCGTCACCGGCGGCGAGCTTTCGCTCGACATGCTGGATATGCGTTACAACCGTACCTCCAAAGTGTACGAGGCGCCGTTCCAGTTGAAGGCCAACAACGGCACCTACCTGATCGACGATTTCGGCCGCCAGCGCGCCACTCCGGCCGAGGTCCTCAACCGCTGGATCGTGCCTATGGAACGGCGCATCGATTACCTCAGCTTCCTGACCGGCGGGAAGATGAGCGTCCCATTCGAAACCTTCGTGGTGTTCTCCACCAACTTGAACCCCAACGACCTGGGCGATGAAGCCTTCCTGCGCCGCATCCAATACAAGATCCTGCTGCGCGGCCCGGCCGAGAACGAGTTCGTGCGCATCTTCGAGAGCTTCTGCGCATCGCGCGGCCTGGCCTGCTCGCGGGAGATGATCGGCCGGTTCATCGAACGCCACTACCGGCGGAGCGCCAAGGTCTTCCGGCGCTGCCATCCGCGCGATGTACTGACCCACGCGCTAGACCTGATGCACTTCGAAAAATTGTCCTTAACCCTCAACGACCAGATCCTCGACCGCGCCTTCGAGAACTGCTTCGTGCAGGAACAGGAGGACGCCCCCGTCAGCGAGACGGTGCTGGCGCCGGCGGCCGTGCAATCGTGCGCGGATTACTGGGAGGATCGCCTCACCCTCATCACCACCGTGTTTGGCGGGCTGGTGTTCGCGGCCTCGCACCGCGACCGGGTCAGCGGCAAATACCAGGATGGGCAAAGCACGCAGAATTACGGCGAGCCGGAAACGCAGCGCGTTCTGGCGCGTCTGCACGCCCGCGCCTTCAACGAATGGCTCAGCCTGGCGCCCGCGCAGCAGAGCCGCGACCTGACGCTGTTTGTGGCATCCAAAACCGCCAGTTGGCCCAAGCTGTCGGCCGGCCCGCGCGCGCTGGCCAACGAACTGGCGCCTTCCGGAGCCCGCCAGGCGGATGTGGATCGCTTCGCCGCCTGCCTGAGTGCCGCCATGGGCCTTCCCGATACGGCCGCCGCCGCGCCCGAGGTTATGGAGCGCATCGCCTGACGCCGCCGCGTGCCGCGAACCCGCGGCCGGTTCCGCGGAAATCCGCTATCCGATCGAGTAGGTTCGCCCGCGATGCACGCCCAGCAGGATCTGCACCAGCCGGTGGGCGATCAGCTCGTGCAGCGTCAGCAACTCGCGATTGGCGCGCGTGATGGCTGCCGCGTCGCGAGGGTCGGCCCCCGCGGCCACGGTGCCGCCGGCCTTCAATGCCGCGGTCGCCTCTTTGACGATGGGATCGTCCTGGACCTCTCCGGCCATCTCCCACAGCGTGATGAAGCGGTCCACGGCGGTTGGGAAGCTCACCGCGAAGACTCCGAAATTGCTGGTCGTGCGGGGCGGTTTGTAATCCAGGTTGAAGGGACCGTTGTAGCCGTGGCTGCGCAGCAGCACCAGGACATTGAGCCAATCCAGCGGGTTGACCAGCCCCACCGCGATATCTACGTCGTGCTTCAGCCGGTAGCCGTCGTTGATGTCGAAGTGGAAGAGCTTGCCCGCCACCAGCGCGCGCGCCAAGGCCGCTCGCGGCGCCGCGCCCCACATCAGCTCGTGCAGATACTCCGGATTCAGCCCCACCATCTCCGGGTGCGTCAACAGCCCCGAAGCGATGAACGACAGCATGGCGTCGCTGGTGGGCAGCAGGATCTCCGCCTGCGGCTCGAACGGTTTGGCCTCCAGGCAGTGTTTCAGGGTGGCGCGGCCTTTGGCGGCAGCCACTGTCCTGTCGTGATCGCACGCCGCATTCAGGGCTTCCGCGTACCAGCCGAGCGTTTCGGTCTCCTCGATCGCCCCCTGCACGTAGTAACCCAGCGATCCCGGCCAATATACCGCGAAACCGGCGCCCAGTTCGTGGCCGATATCCACCGTGTTCTTCACCCGGAACTTGGCGTACTCGCGCACCTCGGGCGATTCCGCCGCCGGGCTGGCCGCCCAAACCGCGTGGTAAAACGTCTCGGTGGTGACCATGGAGCAGCGCACGCCATTCTCCGCCAGCGCCTTGCCGATCCGCCCCACGATCTCCGCCTGCTGGTCCCGCCCCAGCGCTTCGGTGGGAATCACATCGGTATCGTGAGTGGTCCAGTGGCCGATGCCTAACTCGCCATAATGGCGGATGACATCTTCGAACCCCACCGGCTCGCGCGTGGGCGCATGGAATAACGCCTGCCCCTGGTACGCCGCGGCCCACTGCGGACCGGAGATGTAAAACTTGCGCCGGGTTTCGGGACTGTACGATCCACCGCACGCCTGGGTGAGCCGCGCGACCAGCGCCTGCTGCTGATTCTCGGGAATAGACATATAGTTCGACTCCAGAATTAAGTGTTAGTTTACGTCAGTTTACACCCGTGCGCCACGGCGCGCTCACATGCCGCCAATCCGCGCGTAAATCGGCCGCAGCGCCGGATAGAGCGCCTGGTAAATCCCGTGCGCTTTGCCGTAAAACCCCGCCGCATCGCCCGGTTCGACCGACTCGGTTTCGCGAATCGCCGCGCGGCACACTTCGGGAACTCCACCGTAGGCCCCCGTCCCCGCCAGCGCCAGCAGCGCCGCGCCGTAAGCGGAACCCTCCTGCGTTTCGAGCGTGACCACGCGCTTGTCCAGAATGCTCGCCAGCAATCCGCGCCAAAAGGCGCTCCGCGCTCCTCCACCGGATGCCCTCACCGAACTCACGGTCACCCCCAGAGACTCGATGATTTCCAGGCAATCCCGCTGGCTGTAGCAGACCCCCTCGATGAGCGACCGGATCAGGTCGGCTCGGGTGTGGCTGGCCGTCAGCCCGATCCATCCGCCGCGCGCCGCGGCGTCCAGGTGCGGGGTGCGCTCGCCCATCAGGTAGGGCAGCCAGAAGAGGCCCTGCGCGCCGGCCGGCGATTGGGCCGCTTCCGCCATCAGCGCGTCGTACTCCACGCCGGGCGCCAGGCGATTGCGGAACCATTGCAGGCTCAGGCCCGCCCCCTGCGTCACTCCCATCACGTGCCACTTGTCCCGCACCGCGTGGCAGAAGGTGTGGACGCGCCCCGCGGGGTCGTAGGCCACCTGTTCCATGTGCGCGAAAACCACTCCGGAGGTGCCCAGGGTGCAAGAGACGATGCCCTCTTCCACGATTCCATTGCCCACCGCGCTGGACGCCTGGTCGCCGCCGCCGCCCACCACCGGCGTGCCCGCCGCCAGTCCGGTGATCCCAGCCACTTCGCGGGTGATGGCGCCGGTCACCTCGCTCGATTCGTAGCAGCGCGGCAGGATTTCGCGATCGAGGCCGAGGCCGTCCATCATCTCGTAGGACCAGCGCCGCTTGACCACGTCGAACACCGCCGTGCCCGAGGCGTCGGAAACCTCGCTGGCGAATTCGCCGGTCAGCATGAAGCGCACATAGTCCTTGGGCAGCAGCATTTTGCGCACCCGCTCGAAGTTCCGCGGCTCGTTGTCGCGCACCCACAGCAGTTTGGGCAGGGTAAATCCCGTAAGCACCGGGTTGGCGATGTAGCTGAGGATCTTCTCGCGCCCGAGCTTCCGGTTGACCCCATCCACCTGCGCCTGGCTGCGCTGGTCGCACCAGATCAGCGACGGCCGGATCACGCGGTGGGCCTCATCCAGGATCACCAGCCCGTGCATCTGCCCCGACAAGCCGATGCCCTTGACCGCGCCGCCCGGCACGCCCGTTTCGGCCAGCACCCCGCGGATGGCCGCCACGGCCGCATCCCACCAGTTTTCGGGACGCTGCTCCGCCCACAACGGGCGCTGCATCAGGATATCTTCATGCACGGCGGTGTAGCCGCCGCGGACAGCGCCGCGCTCATCCACCAGAAGCGCGCGCGTGCCTCCGGTGCCGATATCGATTCCCAGCCACATAGACTCCTATAGTGACACGGCGGCGGCCCTTCCGCGCTCGCTAAATCACCGACCCGCCGCTCACATTAATGCTCTGGCCCGTGACATACCGGGCCCCCTCCGAGCAGAGAAACGCCACCACCTCCGCCACATCCTCGGGCGCGGTGAGGCGGCCCAGCGGGTGGCGGCGCAGGGCATTTTCGAAAATGGCGGGGTCGGAGAAATAGTCCGAGGTCATATCGGTGGTGACGTAGCCCGGCGCCACGGCATTCACCAGGATCTTGCGCGGAGCCAGTTCCAGCGCCCAGTTGCGGGTGAGCGCATCGATGGCGGCCTTGGTGGCGCCGTACAGGCTGCGGCCCCCCGCCACGCCGATGCGCCCCGCCACCGAAGAGACGTTCACGATCCGCCCGCCATCCTTCAGCAACGGCAGCGCGCACTGGGTCACCCAAAACGGCCCCTTCAAATTCGTGTCGATGATCTGGCCGGCGACGGCCGCGGTGGTGGATCCCATCGGGGTGCCCTTCCAGATTCCGGCGTTGTTGATCAGGAAATCCAGTTTCAGCGGCCCCAGCTCGCCAAACATGGCTTCAATTTCGTCGATGGATCCCAGGTCGGCCCGCACCAGCCGGACCTCGCGCCCGATGGCCGCCGCGGCTTCCTCGGCGGCTGCCCGGTTGCTGTGGTAGTGCAGAATGATCTTCGCGCCATCGTTGGCGAGCCGCAGGCAGACGGCCCGCCCGATGCCCCGCGAACCACCCGTTACCAGGGCGGTGGTCCCTTCCAGCGTCTCCATGTCTTCTATTATCCGTGACGAATCGCGTCCATCGGACCGGTCAAATCGGGCTTACGGGGTTTTCATGCACGCGATGTCTTCGCCGCCGGTGGTGTCTCATCGGACAGGAAGTTGGCCCGGCGGCCGGACCGGTTGCGTTCGCCGGCCCGCTCGGTGCGTCAACGGCTCGGTGGCACCGCGGCGCTTCCGTTTCATGGGACCGATGGCCGCTCCCGAACGTGTGGCTCCGCCGGGCGCCTGCACCGCCGCTCGTTGGCCTGAACGCCGCGGCAGACAAAAAAGCGCTGCCCAACGCGCCCGCCCCTTACGCGCCGATCTTGACCATGAGCTTTCCGGTGTGCCGTCCCCGCAGCATGTCCAGGAAGGCCTCGGGGGCCCGCGGAAGCCCCTCCACAATTTCCTCCCGGTAGTGCAGTTTCTTCTCGCGCAGCCAGGTTGCCAGTTGACGCAGGCCCTCCTCGAAACGGCTGGAGAACTGCGAAACCAGGAACCCCTCCACGCGGGCCTGCCGCACGATCAACTGGCTGAGCCATCGCGGCCCCACGTCGGGCTGCGCGGCGTTGTACTGGGAACTCTGCCCGCACACCGAAATGCGCGCGTGGTTGTTTATCAGGCGCATCGCCGTGTCGGTGATGGGGCCGCCCACAGTATCGAAATACACGTCGATGCCGTTGGAGCAGATCTCCTTCAATGCGGCGTAGAGATCGGGCGTCTGGTTGTAATTCACCGCGCCGTCGAAGCCCAGCTCGGCGGTGAGGTAGTGGACCTTTTCGGGGCTGCCGGCGATTCCCACCGCCCGGCAGCGCTTGATGCGGGCAATCTGTCCTACCAGCGATCCGACCGCGCCCGCGGCTCCCGAAATCAGCACGGTTTCTCCGGGCGCGGGATGGCAAATATCCAGCAAACCGAAGTACGCCGCGAGCCCCGGCATGCCCAGCACGTACAGCGAGGTGGTGACGGGAAAAGCCTGGGGGTCGATCTTGCGCAGAGCCTTGGCGTGAGCCACGGCGTACTCCTGCCATCCCAGGATGCCCTCCACGATGTCGCCGCGCCCCATGCGCGGATCGTTGGATTCGATCACTTCTCCCACGGCCTCGCCCGCCATCACCTCGCCCACCTGCACGGGGCGCGCAGACGAGAGGGCCCCGTTCATTCGCGCGCGCAGGTAGGGATCGAGCGACAGGTACAACACGCGTATCAGAGCCTCCCCGGCGCCCGGACGCGGAATGGGCGTTTCGATCAGGCGGAAATCCGCCCCCTGGGGCATCCCTACCGGGCGAGTGGCCAGCGTGATCTGGCGGTTCACCGACGGCATTGATTTAAGGCTAGCAGGTCCATTAAGCGGGCTCTCGGGCGGAGGCGTCCGGCTGGTGCGGCGGATCACTTTCCGAAGGCGCCCGTTCGGGAGAATCCATCCGTCCGCCAAAAGGGCTGGTTAAAATCCTGACCGATCGGCTTCCCGCAGGCGCCCGAGGATGGCCTCGACATCGAACACGCAGCCGCCCCAGGTTCCGCCGCTGGACTGCTGCAAGGCGGCCCACAGGCGGGTGGCCGTGGGCAGCGCCGGATCGGGCGCCAGGTCCGCGCGCGGCGGGCGGGAGGCCAACTCGCGGGCGCCCTCTTCGGCGCTTCCATTCACTACCAGGTCCACGGATCCCTCCAGGCGCAGACGGTCGATGGAGATCCGGATGGTGTCGCCGTCGCGCAGTTTGCCCAGGGGTCCCCCGGCCAGCGCCTCGGGGGTCACATGGCCGATGCAGGCGCCCGTGGAAACGCCGCTGAAGCGCGCGTCGGTGACCACGGCGATGTGCTTGCCATAATCCAGGTAGCGCAGAGCCGAGGTCACCTGAAAGATTTCTTCCATGCCCGATCCCATAGGTCCCCGGCACATCAGCACCATCACATCGCCCTCGCCGAGCGCGCCGCTTTTGATGGCCGCAATCGCCTCGCGCTCGGTGCGGAAGACGCGCGCCGGGCCGGTCTTGCGGTAGACGCCATCGGCATCCACCACGCCGGGGTCGATGGCGGTGCTCTTGATCACCGAACCGCCGGGCGCCAGGTTGCCGGTGGGAAAAGTCACCGTCGAGGTGAGGCCGCGGCGGCGGGCGCTGTCGGGGTCCATGATGACGCTGTCGGGGTCGATGCCGTCGCGCTCTTGCAACCGCTGCCGCAGGGCCCGGCGGCGTTCGGATTGTTCCCACCAGTCCAGCACCGCGCCCAGGCTGAGGCCGCTGACGGTGAGAGCGGAGGTATCCAGCAGGCCGGCGGCGCGCAGGTGCAGCATGGCCTCCGGCACTCCGCCGGCCAGAAACACGCGCACCGTGGGATGACCCACGGGACCGTTGGGCAGGGCATCCACCAGGCGCGGCGTCTCGCGGTTGACGCGCGTCCAATCCTCCACCGTGGGGCGCGCAATGCCGGCGGCGTGAGCGATGGCGGGCAAATGCAGGATCAGGTTGGTGGACCCTCCGAAGGCGGCGTGGACCACCATGGCGTTGCGCACGGATGCGGGCGTCAGAATGCCGCCCATGGTCGATCCGTGAGCCTCCAGGGCCACCACGGCGCGCGCCGAGCGGCGGGCCATATCGAGCCAGAGAGGATGGCCCGAAGGGGCTAGGGCGGCGTGCGGTAGCGCCATCCCCAGGGCTTCGCCGACCACCTGCGAGGTGGCCGCGGTGCCTAGAAACTGGCATCCGCCTCCGGGCGTGGCGCAGGCGCGGCAAAGCCCCTGGGCGGCGTCTTCCAGGGTCATCTGGCCGCGCGCGAAGCGGGCTCCGGCGGATTGGATCTTGCCGGCGTCCTCACCTTCTTCGGCCAGCAGGGTCACCCCTCCGGGAATCAGCACGGCCGGCAGATCGCGCGCGGCGGCCAGCGCCATCATCATGGCGGGCAGGCCCTTATCGCAGGTGGCCACGCCCAGGACGCCGCTGCGCGTGGGCAACGAGCGGATCAGCCGTCCGAAGACCGCCGCCGCATCGTTGCGGTAGGGCAGCGAATCGAACATCCCCACGGTGCCCTGGGTGCGGCCGTCGCAAGGGTCGGTGCAATAGCCCGCAAAGGGCACCGCGCCCAGTTGCTTGAGTTCGCGGGCAGCCGCCTCCATCAGCAGGCCGACTTCCCAGTGGCCGGTGTGATAGCCCAGCGCCACGGGCGTGCCGTCGGCGGCGCGAATGCCGCCGTGCGTGCTCAGGATCAGGTATTCGCGCCCTCCCAGCAGCGCCGGGTTCCAGCCCATGCCGGCATCCTGAGCCCATCCGAACAGGTCTCCGGAGGGCCGCGACCGGAGCATCTCGGGCGTGATGGGCAAAGATCCCGCCGGGCCGGGCGCGGTCGAGTCTACGCGATAGAGTTCGGGATCGCCCGAATCCAGAAGCCGGGCTTCAAAGTCGGTCATTCCATCACGATATAAGAACCCACTGCGCAAGTGGTAATGTTCAATTTTGCACAACTTTCGGGTTGACGGCAGCGGCCTGTTTAAGCCACCCTGAAAGGTATATCGCGAGGAAGAGGATGCCATCCGAATATCAAGAAACCGTTCCAGCCCAACATCCCCATCCCACTTTTCGTGTTGATGTCCAGCTTCACGATCTGTTGGTGAAGAACCACTCCAAGAGCCTGCTCCCCACACCCGGGCAGCCGCTCACTCTACCCGACCCCGTATACCCGGAACGCCCCGAACTGCAGGCGATACCCGATCCCGAAACCACGCCCAACAAACGCACCTGGGGCTCGCAGTATGTGTACCGCGCCATGCGCGGCTGGCTTTTTCCTTACGTGCGCTCGCGCGTCATGCCGGGAGACTTTCACCCGATCATCGCGTACCTCTTCACGGAGTGGAAGTGCAACCTGGATTGCCACTACTGCTGGGCCTTCGACAACCGCGTGAAGGGCATGACCGAAGATGTCGCGCGCCGCTCCATCGATTGGCTGCACGACCATGGCTGCCGGGTCCTGGCGCTGATGGGCGGCGAGCCGCTGCTGCGCCCGCAACTGGTGCACAAAGTGGTTTCCTACGCCGCCAAAAAAGGCTTCTGGGTGTACGTTCCCACCAACGGGCGGCTGCTGCGTCCGGATGTGATCGACCGGCTGGGCGATGCCGGCGTGGCCACCTTCAACCTGGCCGTGGATGCGGTGGATGAGAAACCCGGCCTGCCCAAGGCGCTGACCCCCATCCGCAGCTACTTCGATCACCTGGTGAAGCGCCAGTACCGCTACGGGTACACGGTGTTCTTCAACATGAACATCTGCCGCAACAACCTGGACGACATCCGGCAGTTGACCGAGATCGCCCGCGAGCACCGCATCGCCACCGATTACCACATCAACGAGACTCCCATGCTGGAGGCGGACCACTTCCAGCACCTCAACGAAAACGTCACCTACATCCACAAGGAAGACTGGCCGCAAGTGGACGCGCTGGTGGATTGGATCATCGAGAAAAACAAGGCCGGCTACAAGATGGTGAACTCGGTGCAGCGGCTCAACGATATGCGCGATTTCATGCGCGGCAAGCTGCAGGAGTGGAGCTGCCGGGCGGGCCACAACAACGTGATCATCCGCACGGACGGCACGCTGGCGCCGTGCTTCCCGATGTACACGGCCACCTACGATTGGGGAGTGGTGGGCCGGCACAAGTTCGAAGCCGGGCAACTGGACGAGATGAAGAAGTCCTGCGAGCCGCACTGCTTCTCGACGCTGAATCACAACCTGGCATACTGTTACGACGCCGGACGCGTGATTAAGTGGGTGGGCAAGCAGGCGCTGCGCGGGTTCCAGGGCGTCACCGGGAGCTTCACCGAATAGCCGCGGCGAAGCAGGAGGCGCCGCGGCGCGATCAGGCCGCCCGCGCCGCTTCCACGCTTGGGAAGAACGGGAATACCGTATCCAGCAGGCTGACTTTGAAGGATTCCAGCACGTGGCCGGTGGCGCCCGCCATGCGCATATCGCCGCCCGCGCCCATGATCTTGTTGAAGCTGGCGATGAAGTGCCCGATGCCGGTGCTGTCAATCGCCGCCACCCCGCTCAGGTCGAAGATGAAGATGCGCTTTCCCTGCCGCAGCAGGTCTTCCACCATGCCCACGATCTGGCCGCCTCCCTGCCCCAACATGAGCTTGCCGGAGAGGGGCACGACCACCGTTCCGGGAGCGATTTCCTCGAACAGCATGTCCGTCGCCATCGACGCATAGTGTAAGCCGTTTCGGGGGCAAAACGCCACTGGCCTGGTGGGCCGGGTGAGCGGAGCGGCCGGGTGAGCGGGGAACCGGCGGGCCGGGTGAGGCCGGGGAACAGCGGGACGCTCTCGGCCTCCGCGCGGCGCCGGACAACCTTCGCTGCTCAGTAACTCCTCAGTAGTGAAATCTCCAGCGGAATTCGCCGTAGATCTGCCGCGGGTCGTTGAAGTGGAACCCTCCAAAGGTCAAGCTGTTGTCGAGCAATACCCGGCGATTGCTCACGTTCAGAGCGGTCACCGATAATCGGTACCGGTCGCCCTCGCCAAAACTCTTTCCCAGAGAAATGTCAAAGGTGGTGTGCTGGGGCAGATAGTTCCCCGGATATTGCGCGTCCGGATTTCCGTTGGTGAATCCCGAGCCGTAATACACATTCGTGGAAGCGAAGACCTGCCAGGGAAGATTGGAATTGGCTCCCGCATTCAGCGTGTTCCTCTGATCGTGGTCCACCGGCGAATAGCCCGGCGGGATGTATACGGGGCACGCCGGAGTCACGGGAAGCGGGCAGACTACCCCTCCGGTGATGGGCGAGGTGGCCTGTGCAATCTGATTCGAGTACGCCAGGTGCACCTGGGCGCGGCGCCGGATGCGCGGGGAACGCAGCGTGGTTTCCCAACCCTGGATCAGGGCGGCGGTCCAGGTGATGGGCCAGAAGATGTTCGATTCGCCGATGTTATTGTGGTCCAGCCAGTTCTGCGCGCGGGTCTGAAAGGTGTCTTCTTCGAGCACCCAGCCCCGCAAAGGAATCGAGACGCCGAACTGGTATTCTTCGTCGCGTTCACCCTTCAAGGGGGCGAAAGTGAGCGTCTGGCTGGTGGCCAAATTGAGCAATGGACCAGTCGCCGTCAAGAGCGGAGGCGGTTGATAGAAGTGGCCGTAAAACCCGTGAAAGACCCAGTTCAGGCGCGGGACCCGGACGGACGCGCCAAAGCGCGGGTCGGTGGCGTTCTGGACAACTCCCGCCTCGGTTCCCACTCCCGGGGTGCTGAAGTTCGATTGGCGAAGGCCGGCGATCAACGTCAACCACGAAGTTACTTTAAACCGGTCGCTCAGAAACTCTTCGGCCACGCCCCCGGTTACCGCGGCCGAAGACGCTCCGAAGTTCTGGCAGTTGGGGGCGCAATCCGTAAAAACGTTATTAAAGTAGGTGCTCTGGTGCTGGGCGAATCCGTACTCTCCCACTTGAATATCGTTATTCTTTACGCTGGTTATATCCAGGGTCGCTTGCGCTCCGCCGTAATTGGCGGTCTGGTCCACGGTCGAGATCACCGGCACATCGTTGGGCCCGCCAATATAGTTGGCCTGGTTGTAATGATAGAAAGGGGAAACCGTCAGCAGCAGGTTCCGGTCGAATGTGTGGACCCAGGAGAAGGTGAGGTACCCGTCGGGTTCCCGTTCGGCATCGCGAAGGCCGTAACTCGGATAAACCTGATTTCCGGCTGAGTTGGGATCCGGGTCGATGGGGATCTGGTAGTAATCCTGGCGCAGCGAGGCGGCCAGGCGGAATTGGTCGGTAGCACTGGCGTTGAAGATCAGGGACGCGAATCCCCCATAACCGTTATCCGCATCGTGAACCACCTGCCCGATGGGCGCTTGCAGGCCATAGTTGCTGCGGTCGCCGCTGAGGCTGGCGTAATACGCGAAGCGCTTGGTGTGCCCTCCGAAACTGAGTTGATCGTTAGTCTGGTCCCAATTTCCGAAAGAGGTGACCAGTTCCGCCTCGTTCTCGCGCTCGAAGCCGTTGCGGGGCACGATGTTGAAGACTCCATAGGTGCGGTCTCCGTATTCCGCATCGTAGCTGCCGCGCTGCACTTCCAGATAGTCGATATCCTTGGGATCGATCTGGGGTCCCAGGTTAGTGGCGATATTGGTGTTGGGTATGGGTACGCCGTCGATCAGCCAATTCACCTGGTGGCCTCCACGCATGTGCAGCATGTCGTGGGTTACGTAAGCGGCGGGTACGTAGTCCGTGATCATGGCCATGCTGTTGGTTCGATCCGCGCCGGGAGTTTGGGCGATGTCCCCGCGATCGACCAGGGTGGTGGGGGTCACCGAATCCATATTCACCACCGTCGCCTGGCCGACGACGGCCACAGTTTGGCTCACGTTGGCGATCGCCAGGGGAAAGTGAAGGATCGGCGATTCGCCGGAAGTCACCGTTACGGTCTGCTCCAAAGTCTCGAATTGAGGCCGCGCGACGGTGATTTTGTAATCTCCGACCGGCACCGCGGTGAACGAGAATTCTCCGTTATCGTCGGATTGCGTGGATTGAGAAAAATCCGAGGTCACGGCCTGCAGCTTGATCGACGCTCCGACAATGGGCCGATGCTGAGGGTCGTGCACGACTCCCTGGATTCTTCCAAAAATGGTGGCATAGAGCAGGGAGCCAAGCGTCAGAAAGGCCACTCCTGCGATTCGATTGGATTGCATTCTCACCCTCCTGTACCCGGCAGTTGCGGTCCACGAGCAGGGACAGCCCGTCCGGGTGATCTTTAGAAACAACTAAACGGTCAGGAGAGTGGAGAGGGAGGCCCGCGCTTCTGGCGGCAGCGGCTGAAGGAAACCCGGTGGCGCGAGGCGGTTTGAACCGCCACCGAAGGATGCACCCCGATCCCGGCGAAGAGCGCCGCAGCGGGCGCCGGCAAAGCGGGTCCCGAGCACGCCGGCATGGTGATGGCGCCCGGGAACGAGGAGCACCGGTTCGGAAGGGCCGCGAACGAAGTTCCGGAATTCGCCTCCGCCGGGTCCGCGCTCATGGCGCAATGATGCGCTCCATTGCGCCGGCAGCAGGCGGGCAGGCTGGATTGCGCTGCGAGAATAGCCAGCGGGGCAATCAGCGAAAAGCCGATCGCTGCCATTAGCGTAAGCGCGGAGGCGCGGCGCACCGTAACATCCTAGCACGTCCGCCGGGCGCGCATGCGGCGCCGATTCGCCAATGCGCGCGGATCGTTGCCGGCGCGCGCCGGGAACTGATATAGTTTTCCCCAAATGAATCCGCTTTCCCCGATGCCTTCGAATCGCCGTGCGCCGGTATGGTGCTGTCTGTTGCTGGTCCCGGTTTGGGCAGCCGCGCAAGAGGCTCCCCACGCGGCCTTGCCTCCGCTGCCGGCGCCGCTGGGAGTGCCCAAGCCCGGACCCGCCACCGACGCTCCCTATGCTCCGCAGCCCATTCTGCCGGGTGGCGTGGTGGTGACGCTCTATCCGCCCGGCTCGCCGTATCTCAAAATGGATCGCGTCCGCGAGCCGGAGCAATACAACATGAGCCAGACCGTGCCGGGGCGCATCAACAGCATCGTCAACATTCACAATCCGTCGATTGAAGTACACACGGTGGATCGCGGGATCAACACCGGCGCGGCGGTGATCCTGGCGGCGGGCGGAGGCCACAACACCCTGAACGTCGGCTCGGAGGCGGCCGATTTCGTGCCCTTCTTTTACAACTATGGGGTGACTACCGTGATCCTGCGGAACCGCTTGCGGCGCGACGGTTACAATCCGCAGACGGACGAGGTGAACGACGCCCAGCAGGCCATCCGCATGGTGCGCGCCTACGCCAAACAGTGGAACATCGACCCCAACAAGATCGGCATCATGGGCTTCTCGGCGGGCGCGGAGCTGGCGGCGCCTTCGGCGGTGCTGTTTCCGGAGTTCGACAAGAAGAACAACGACCCGGGCGACCCGCTGGCGGGCACTACCGCGCGCCCGGATTTCGTGGGCATCATCTATCCCGGCCCATCGCCCTTCGCCCGCAATCGCACCCCGCCCGCCATTCCTCGCAACGTGCCGCCGGCGTTCCTCGTCTGCGGCGGCTCGGGCGACCGGGTCCACGCGGTCTGGGCGATGGAATATTTTTCCGCCATGCTGGCCATCAGCGTGCCGAACATCGAGATGCACATTTACGGGGTGGGCCGCCATCCCGGCGATGCCCTGCCCGATGGCAGCCACATGAGCGGCGGTTTGACCGACCGCAACGACACGCCCTACGGCGCCTGGCAATTCCGTTTCATCGACTGGTTCCGCGACCTGGGCTTCCTCGGGAAGCCGGGTGTGGAGACGAAAGCCGCCAAAGACGTGGCGGCGTTTGCCAGCCAGCCCGCGCCGTCGCGGTAAGCCCGGCCCGGAACGCCAACCCACCGCAGCGCGGCTTCGGCCCGCTCGGCTCCCCGGGGGGAGCACGGGACCGCGAGATCGGGCGCTGCCTTTGTTGTACCCTGAAACCGGGGGGGCACCCATTGCATCGACGAACTTTCCTGATGGCCGGCAGCAGCATGCTGGCGGCCGCGGCCGCGCCCAGCGACCAGATTGTGCTGGGCGTGATCGGCAGCGGCAGCCGCGGGACTTTCGTTATGACCGTCTTCCAGAAGGACGCCGCGGTGCGCGTGGGCGCCATCTGCGACGTCTACGAACCCAACCTGGAAAACGCCGTGGCCACCGCCTCGAAGACCGAAGGCACGCATCCGCGGATTTACCGCAACTACAAGGAGCTGCTGGCCGACCCGAGCATTCAGGCGGTGCTGATCGCCACTCCCGAGCACTGGCACGCGCAGATGGTGCTGGACGCGCTGGCCGCCGGCAAAGACGTGTACGTGGAGAAGCCGCTTTGCCAGACGCCCGAGCAGGGCGTGGAACTGGTGGAGGCGGAAAAAAAATCGCGCAATATCGTGCAGGTGGGGATGCAGCGGCGCAGCTACGACCTGTACCTGGGGGCGCGCGACGTGGTGAAGGCCGGGCGGCTGGGCAAGGTGCGGATGATCCGCTCCTGGTGGCTCAACAACTACCTGGGAGGCGGCGTGGCCACCAGGCTGGATGGACCGCTGGATTGGGAGCAATGGCAGGGCCCCGCCGAGCACCGCCCCTTCGACCCCAACCGCTTCCGCCAGTGGCGCTTCTACTCCGAATACGCCGGCGGCATTCTGGCCGACCAGGGTGCGCACGTGTTCGACGGGATGCACCTGCTGATGTCGGCCGGCTATCCGGTGGCGGTGAACGCTTCGGCGGGCAAGGTCCACAAAGCCGGCGTCAATGAGCCTGAGTCGGTGGTGGCCATCGCCGAGTACGCGGAGGATTTCCTGGGCGTCTTCACCGTCAACTACGCCGCCATGCAGTACAAGAGCCGCAACGACCAGTTGAACCAGTTGGATGGGGACGCCGCCCGGATGGACATCGGGCGCGAGGAAATGAAGGTCTTCGACAAAGGCGCCGAGGATACCACGGCGCTTTACCAGAAATCGCCCAAGGGATTCGGCTGGGCCACCGATCTGCACGTGCAGAATTTTCTGGAGTGCGTGCGCACGCGCCACACCCCCACGGCCCCCATGCGAGTGGCGTTTCAAGCCGCCCTGGTGGTGCAGATGGCCAATCTTTCGTTGAAGCAGGGACGGCGGCTGCGGTGGAACGCGGCAGCCGGGCGAGTCGAGGCGTAGCGGGCCGAAAAATTGTCTTGTGGGAAACAGTTTGTTTCACGTGAAACCATTTTCACCGCATCGGTCCGTCTTCTCTACCCCCATTTGGGGGTAGCCGGTTCTAGTGCAATGGAGCTATCATGGACTGACGGTGAAGGTCGCATCCAGAGTCCGCGGGATGTTGGTTCCAGCGCTGGTGTGTCTCTCGGTAGCGGCTTTTCCCCGTCTCTCCGCGGCCGCTTCGGCGGTCGATCTGCTGGTTCTGGATGAGCAGCGGCTTCCGGTTCCGGCGGTCGAGATCCAGATCAAATCCGGCGATACCGTGATTGCCAAGGGCGAAACCGATCTGGAGGGGCGCGCGCATTTCGACCGGGTGGCGCCCGGGCGCTACGATCTTACGGCCACGCGGGAAGGTTTCCGCCCGCTGGTCAAAACCGGCGTTCTGGTGACCGATTCCGCCGCCGGCCCTCTCGAATTGACTTTGCAGGCGGCTGCCGACCGGCAGCACATCGACGTTCAGGCCACGCCGGACGCGGTGGATCAGGGCGCCTCGAATCCAACCCAGATTGCCTCGGCGGCGGCCCGCGACCTGCCCAGCCGCCCGGCCACGGTGGCGGACGTGCTCCCGCTGGTTCCCGGAGTGGTCAGGTCACCCACCGGCGACCTGCAGATCTCCGGCGCCGGCGAGCATCGCAGCGCGCTGATCGTCAACTCCGCCGATGTCACCGATCCGGCCACGGGCCAGTTCGGGCTGACGGTGCCCATCGACAGCGTGGAGAACGTGAACGTGTACCAGACCCCGTTTCTGGCGGAGTTCGGAAGGTTTACGGCGGGCCTGGTCTCCGTGGAGACGCGGCGCGGAGGGGACCAGTGGAAGTGGGAGATCAACGATCCTTTCCCCGATTTCCGGATCCGCAGCTATCACATGCGGGGCCTGCGCGACGCCACTCCACGGCTGAACGTGGAAGGGCCGCTGATTCCCCGCAAGCTGTATTTCTCCGAGGGCCTGGAGTACGAAGTCCGCAAGATCGAGGTCTACACTCTGCCGTTCCCGCGCAACCAGAAACTGAATGAAGGGGTCAATTCTTTCGCGCAAGTGGATTGGGTGGTGTCGGGAAAGCAACTGGTCACCGGCACGGTCCACATCGCCCCGCAGCGGCTGAGTTACGTGAACCTGGATTATTTCAATCCCGAGCCGACCGTCCCGGATGCAGCCACTCACAATTACACCGGGACCATCGCGGACCGGTGGACGCTTTGGGGGGGGCTGCTGGAGAACACTTTCTCCACCACCCGTTTCGATGCCAGCATCTGGCCGCAGGGGAACCAGGACCTGACCATGGCGCCCTCGGGCAACAGCGGAAATTACTTCGCCCGGCAGAGCCGCACGGCGGTGCGCTACGGGTGGTCGCCGGTGTATTCGTTCCGCACCTTTAACCTGCTGGGCTCGCACACTTTCAAGATGGGCGCGGCGCTGACCAACAGCTCCGAGCAGGGCCAGGTGAACGATCAGCCGGTGGATATTGTAGACGCCCAGAATGTGCTGTTGGAACGGATCACTTTTTCGGGCGGCAAGCCGTTCGAGATGAGCGACACGGAGTACGCCTTTTTCGGCCAGGACCACTGGAGCATCTCCTCGCGCCTGGCCGCTGACCTGGGAGTGCGCACCGAATCGCAGCAGATCTCCGAGAGCTTCCGGGTGGCCCCGCGGGCGGGCCTCGCGTGGCTGCCGTTCGCCAATGCGAAGACTGTGGTGCGGGCGGGCTTCGGCCTGTTTTTCGACCGCGTGCCGCTCAACGTCTACTCGTTCAACCACTATCCCCGGCAGACCATCAGCCTGTTCGACGACACCGGCGCCCTCACCGGGGGACCTTACTATTTCGAAAACTCGCTGGGCGTGACCGACGTGCATTCGCCGTGGGTGTTTCACGAACAGACGCCCGGCGATTTTTCCCCCCTCAGCGCCAACGGGGCCATTCAGGTGGAACAGACCGTCACTTCGTTTCTGAAATTGCGCGCGGGCTACACCCGGAACGAGGCGGCGGGGCTGGTGGTGATCGACCGCGTGGCCCCGGACCCGACCAACCTGATCGGCGCCTATGTGCTGAGCGGCAGCGGAGATTCCCGCTACCACCAGTTGGAATTCACCGCCCGCCTGCGCCTGAACGCCGGCAGGCTGCTGTTCCTCTCCTACGTGCGCAGCCAGGCGCAGGGCGACCTGAACGAATTCGCGGGCTACCTGGGCAGTTTCCCATCGCCCATCGTTCGCGACAATGTCTACGGCCGCCTGCCCGGCGATCTGCCCAACCGCTTCCTGGCCTGGGGCCAGGTTCCGCTTCCGCTGGGCTTTCGCATCGCTCCGATCCTGGAGATTCGCGACGGCTTCCCCTACGCCACCTACGATGCCGGCCAGAACTACGCCGGAATGCCCTACACGAACCGCTATCCGGACTTCTTCTCGCTGGATTCGCGTTTCTCGAAGGACATCAAGGTGAACGCCAAGTACACGGTGCGGCTTTCCGTCTCGAGCTACAACCTCAGCAACCACTTCAACCCGGAAGCGGTGCACGACAATACCGCCGACCCGGCCTACGGGCTGTTTTTCGGGCACCGCGGGCGGCGCTTCACGGGCGACTTCGACGTTCTCTTCTGAAACGCGCGTCTGTACTCAGCCATACATCGGCACGGACAGCGACTGAAACTCACCGCCCGTCCGAGACATCGACTGGATCAAAAGACTGATCGGTGGAGGGAATGGATGAAGAAATCGGACGTTCTGCGTGTGTGGGGACGCGTACTGCAGGGCCGCACCCCGTTTCTCTCCATCGAGATCACCAAGGAATGCCCGCTCCGGTGCCCGGGCTGTTATGCCTATTCGCCGGATCACCTGGGACCGGCAACTACCCTGCGCCAGCTCAGCGACTACCGGGGAAACGAGTTGGTGACCGCCATTGTGGCGGCGGTGCGCCGTATACGGCCGGTGCACGTCTCGATCGTGGGCGGTGAGCCGCTGGTGCGGTACCGCGAGCTGTGTGAGCTTTTCCCGCTGCTCGACCGCATGGGCGTGGAAGTGCAACTGGTGACCAGCGCGGTGCGGCCAATTCCGGTGGAGTGGAACGCCATTCCCTCGCTCCACGTGGTGGTTTCGATCGACGGGCTGGCCCCCGAGCATGACGTGCGCCGCTCCCCGGCCACCTACGAGCGGATCCTGAAGCACATCGCCGGCCATCGCATCATCGTGCATTGCACGGTTACACGGCCCATGCTGCTGCGGCGCGGCTACCTGGCGGAGTTCTGCCGCTTCTGGTCGGCGCGCGCGGAATGCCGCAAAATCTGGTTCAGCATCTACACGCCGCAGGAAGGCGACTGCTCGGCGGAGCGGCTGCGCTCAATAGACCGCGAAGTGTTCCTCGAGGAGTTGGCCGCCGCCGCGGCGGAATTCCCGAAAGTCCATCTGCCGTGGGGCGTGTTTAAGGGTTACCGCCAGCCGCCCGGTTCCCCCCAGGAGTGCACTTTCGCGCGCCTCACCACGTGTCTGACGGCCGACCTGAAGACGCCGGTGACCCCCTGTCAGTTCGGCGGGAACCCGGTGTGCTCGGAATGCGGCTGCCTGGCATCCGCCGGAATGCACGCCGTGGGGGGCTTTAAACTGGGCGGCCTGCTGCCCGTTTCGTCGATCCTGAACGCGTCCCTGCGCCTGGGAGGAGCGCTTTCCCAAGGCCAGCCTGTGTGAAGTGTAACGTTTGCCTTTCCAGGATCACTATAGGACACGGAAGGATGCCATGGGCTTGGCGTGGGAGCGTCATCCCCCGCGAAGACACCTTCCCTTCTTGCCGCGGGTAGCGGGCGGAGGCTGCTACTCAGCGGGGCGGTGCAGACCGGGAAATAGGGCCGGGCTGCGCCGCCCAGATGCAGGACGGCATAATTCTCTTACCCTGAAGACGCCTAAGCCAGCCATTCGAAGGCGCGGCGGACCGCGCCTCGGCGGAATTTGCAGGCCGCAAGCCTGTGCCTGCCCGGTTGAAGACAAGTCCGCCCCGTGAGATTCGCCGGGCATTGGTGGGGCGGGCCATTGGCCGGCCTGGGCGGGCGAATCGCCCGCCGCACCGTACCGCCCGGGGGCATCCTCGCCCTTTCCATTAGGCCCAGGACCTACGGGTGGCGGGTATCGCCGGGTGCCTTTCCGCCGGTGCGCCGTTCGAGCGCCTGGCGGAACTTCTCGCGGGCGCGGTACATCTTGACGCGCAGGTAATTGGCGTCCACGCCGAACTGGCGGCAGATTTCGGCGCTGCTTTTTTCTTCCAACACGGCCGTGAGCAGTTCGCGGTCCTTTCCGGACATCTCCGCAATCACCCCGCGGACCAGGTTCTGCATTTCCAGGGTAACGAGTTCGCGCTCGGTGTCCACGCGCTCATCGACCGGCTCGGGAGAGTCTTCGGCGCGCGCGCTGGTTCGCCAATCGGCCCGGCCGAATTCCCGAATCACGTTTTTGCACACCGAGTGGACGTAGCCGCGCAGGCAGCGGGGGTCGCGAATCTCGCGGGCCCGCACCGCCTTCAACACGCGCAACATGGTCTCCTGGCGGATATCGTGAATGGTCTCCCTGGGGAATTGCCGGGCGCGCAGCACAATCAGGAGCAGTTCGCTGAAATACTCCACGAAATGCCGTTCCACCGCCGGGTCGCCGCCGGACAAGCCTTCCAGGTACGCCGCATCGAAGCTGTTGAAGTCCACACTTTTCCGGTTTTCAGTCTAGTATAGCGGCACGGCAAGGGGCCGGGCCGGCCGCCGGGGCTAATGATCGCGCTCGGTTACGAGCTCGGTAACCGACGCAAGGGCCCGCTGATAGGGCGATTCGGCAAACCCCGCAATAATCAGCCGGGCTTTATCCGTGAAGGCCTGGGCCTTCTCCTTCACCCGCTCGATGCCGCGGTATTTTTCGAGCAATGCCAGGATGCGCGCAAACGGCACGCAATCGTAATTGCGCTCGCGCAGGATGGTTTCCACCAGCAGCCGCTCGGCGGGCGTGGCGCGCTCCAGGGCGTACACCAGCGGCAGGGTCACCTTGCCCTCGCGCAGGTCGCCGCCCACGGGCTTACCCAGGGTTTTCTCGCGGGCCGTGAAATCCAGCACATCATCCACAAGCTGGAAGGCCATTCCCAGGTTCCAGGCGTATTCGCCGAGTTTCTCCTCCACGTGCGGGGCGGCGCCGGCGCAGATGGCGCCCAGGCGCGCGCAGACCGAAAACAGGCAGGCGGTCTTGCGGTCCACCAGTTCCATGCAATCGGCTTCGCTGATGCCGATCGCGCCGATGCGCTCCAGTTGCAGCAGTTCGCCTTCGACCATCATCTGGGTCAGTCCGATCAACAGGTCGAGGATCTGGAAATTACGCTCGCGGAGAGCGATTTGAAAGGCCTGCATGTACAGCCAGTCGCCCGCCAGCACGCAGGTGTGATTGCCCCACTTGACGTTGGTGGACGGCCTGCCGCGGCGGGTTTGGGCGGTGTCGATGACGTCGTCGTGGACCAGCGTGGCGGCGTGGATCAATTCCACCACCGCGCCAAGCTGGATGGCGGTTTCGCCCGCCCCGCCGGCCATTTTGGCCGACAGCAGGAGCAGAGCGGGGCGCAGGCGTTTGCCGCCGCTGGATTGCAGATATTGGCCGATGGCGGTGACGGCATCCACCGAGGCCACCGATTCGGCGGAGATTTTGCGCTCCACCTGGTCCAGTTCGGGCTGGATCAGGTCGAACAACTCGCGCGCGGTGAGGGCCTGCCCCAACTTGGTTAAATTCATGTAAGTTAACCAGTTTACTCGTTCCGCGCCCCGCACCGCAAACAGAGTGTGTGGAAATTCGCAGTGGTTAAGGCGGCCACATCCTCGGGCGTTTGCCCGCGGACCTCCGCCAGGCGGCGCACCGTCTCGGTCAAAAAAGCCGGTTCGTTGCGTTTTCCACGGTGCGGCGCGGGCGCCAGATACGGGCAATCGGTTTCCACCAGCAGGCGGCCGGGCGGCGTCATGCGCGCGGCCTGGCGCACGTTTTCGGCTTTCGGAAAGGTCACCACGCCGCCGAAACTCAGGTGAAAGCCAAGCGCCAGGGCTTGCTCGGCCTCGCGTTCGCCGCCCGTGAAGCAATGCATGATGCCGGCGCCGCGCCAGCGCTCGCGCAGCAACGCCAGGGTATCTTCCCAAGCCTCGCGCGTGTGGATCACGATCGGTTTGGCGGCCTCCGCGGCGATTTCCAACTGGCGCGCGAAGACCGAGCGCTGCACCTCGCGGGGGGAAAAATCGTAGTGGTAATCGAGGCCGATTTCGCCGACGGCTAGCACCTTCGGATGGCCCGCCAGGCGGCCCAGACGTTCGAAAGTTTCCTCCGCGGCCTTGGAGGCATCGTGCGGATGGACTCCCACGGTGGCGTACATAAACGAATAGCGTTCGGCCAGGCGCAGGCCGGCTTCCAGGTCGGGCGGACCCTGCCCGGTGCCGATGGCCATCATGGTTTCGACGCCCGCGGCCCGCGCGCGGCCGATGGTCTCCTCGCGGTCCGGGTCGAATTTGGGATCGTCCAAGTGGCAGTGCGAATCGACCAGGGTCACTTCAGGCGCGCTCCCGCGGGGATCTCCTCATGAAATCCGGCCAGCACGGGTTTGCCATCCTCCACCGACGCGGCCACGATCATCCCGTTGGATTGGATGCCCTTCAACTTGCGCGGTTGCAGGTTGGCGACGATCACGACCTTGCGGTTGAGCAGGTCCGCCGGCGCGTAGGCCTCGGCGATGCCCGCCACGATGGTGCGCGGTTCGGGTTCGCCGATATCCACGGTCATGTGCATGAGCTTGTCGGAACCCTTGACCCGCTGGGCGGTGAGCACCAGTCCGACGCGCAGATCGACTTTCAGAAAATCGTCGATGGGAATTTTGGCGGCCTCCGGGGCTGCCGCGGCCGGCTCGGGCTTCTTGCCCAGCATGGCCTGCTGCTCGGCGGTGACCTGCTCTTCGAGGGCGCGCATTTTGGCCACGGCGTCCTTGAGTTCGATGCGCGGGAAGACGGGCGAGATTTCGCCGATTTTCTGGCCGGGCGCAAGCCCGCCCCACTGGAGCCCATCGAAGCGCACCGATTCGAGCGGTTCCGCCATGCCGAGCTGCGCCCAGATTTTTTTAGCGGAATCCGGCAAGACCGGCGAAACCAGGGCGGTGACCATGCGCAGGGCTTCGGCGGCGGTGTAGAGGGTGTCGTTCAATTGCTGCTGCGACGCTTCATCCTGCTGGCGCGCCAGTTTCCAGGGAGCCATCCGGACGATGAACTTATCGACGGCCGAAATCAGTTCCCAGGCGGCTTCCAGGCCTTTGGAGAATTCAAAGCGCTCGAATGTTTCGATGAAGGTCTTGACGGTCTGGCCTGCCAGCGCGGCCACTTCCGCCTGGGATCCCGGCGGAATCACTCCCTGGCGGTATTGCTGGATCATGGCCAGCGTGCGGCTGGCCAGGTTGCCCAGGCCGTTGGCCAGATCGGAGTTGTAGCGGCCGATGAGGGCGTCGTAACTGAAGCTGCCGTCCTGTCCGAAGACCACTTCGCGCAGCAGGAAGTAACGCAGCGCATCGGCGCCCATCACGTCGCGGATGGGCGTGGCGCGCACGATGTTGCCGCGCGACTTACTCATCTTGTCGTTTTCAAACAGCAGCCAGCCGTGAGCGAAGATGCGCTTGGGCAGCGGCAGGCCCGCAGCCATCAGGAAGGCCGGCCAGAAAACCGCGTGGAAGCGGACGATTTCCTTGCCGATCAGGTGTAAGTCGGCGGGCCACAGGTCCGTGCCATCCACGGCGCTCATGTAAGTGGTGAGGGCGTCGAACCAGACGTAGAAGACGTGGGGCGCTTCGCCCACCACCGGGATGCCCCATTTGATGTTCGTGCGGGTGATGGAAAGATCGGTGAGGCCGGCGCCGACGAAAGACAGGACTTCATTGCGGCGCGTCTCGGGTTGGATGAATTCGGGGTGTTCGCGGTACAAAGCGAGCAGCTTTTCCTGGAACGCCGAAAGCTGGAAGAAGAAGTTTTCCTCGGTGATGGTTTCTGTGGGGCGGCCGCAATCGGGGCAGGGATCGCCGGGCTTGGCCTCGTTCACGTACAGGTTATCGAAGATGCAGTACTGGCCGGTGTACGATCCCTTGTAAATATAGCCGTTGCGGCGGCAGCGCTCGAACAGGTCCTGAACCACGCGCGCGTGCTGCGGGCTGGTGGTGCGCTGGAAGTAATCGATTTCCAGGCCGAGCACCTGCCACTGGCGCTGGAACTCGCGGGCGATCACGTCGCAGAATTCCTTGGGAGTCTTGCCGGCGCGCTCGGCGGCGCGCTCCACGTTGACGCCATGCTCATCCGAACCGGTGGTGAGTACCACCGGCTGGTAACCGGACATGCGCTTGAAGCGCTTGATCAAGTCCGCGACCATGGTAGTGTAAGCGTGGCCGATATGGGGCGCCGCGTTGACATAGTAAATGGGAGTGGTGAGGTAGTATTTATTCATCGGGTTCGATTCAGGTAGGCGAAATTGGCCTCGGCGATGATGGTCTTCAAAGCCACGCCGGATTCGCGGGCCAGTTTGCGGCAATCTTCGTACTCCGGCGCATAGGATCCTTCGCTCGAAACTTTCACCCGCACGCGCCCGTACTGGGTTTCCACTTCCGTCCAGGAGCGCGATTGCACGCGGCGTTCGGCGGGGTAGATGCGCAGGCCGAGGGTTGAAGTTTCGGCGAAGACGATCTGCGCGAGAGCCTCGCGGTCCTCGGGCCTGGCGATCACGCGGAGAAGATTTCCGGGGCGGCCCTTCTTCATGACGATGGGGGTGAGGGCGACATCGAGGGCGCCGAATTCCATCAGCCGCTCGGTGGTGTAGGCCAGCACCTGCGGGTTGAGGTCGTCGAGATTGGCTTCGATCACGGATACGGCCAGGGCCTCATCCGCGCCGGTCGGCTCGCCCACCAGCACGCGCAGCACGTTGGCCTGATCGGTTAAGTCGTAGCCGCCCGCGCCGTAGCCCACGCGCGCCACCTTCATGGGCGGCAGCACGCCGAAGGACTGCGCCAGGGTCGCGGCCAGGGCCGCGCCGGTGGGAGTGGTCAGCTCCAGCGCAGGGCCGCGCGAATATACCGGCGCGTTCTTCAGCAGGAGCGCGGTGGCGGGCGCGGGGACGGGCAACAGGCCGTGCTCGGTCTTGACCGTGCCGCTGCCCACGTTGAGCGGCGAGCAGACGATATTGGCGACCTCGAGCTGATCGAACGCCACGCACGCGCCCACGATGTCGGCGATGGAATCGGCCGCGCCCACCTCGTGGAAATGCACCTTTTCGATGGGCACCTGGTGCACTTCGGCTTCCGCCTGTCCGAGGCGCCGGAATACGGCGATGGCATTATGCCGGGCGGACTCGGCGATCGCCGCCTTTTCGATCATTCTGACGATGTGCGGCAGATGCCGGTGCACGTGGGTTTCCTCGGCGCGCACATGGTACTTGGTGGCGCCGATGCCATTGCGCTTGACCTTCTCGAAGGAGACCACGGCTCCGGTTCCGAGCGAATCGATGGCCTCGACAATCGGCTGCTCGCCGGCGCCGGCATCGGCGAGTGCTCCAACCAGCATGTCGCCGCTAATTCCCGAAAATGCGTCCAGGTAGCAAGTGTAGGGCACGTGATTCCATTGTAACGGCCCGACCGCCGCACCGCGGAAATTCGGCGGGTGTCTATGGTTCTGCGAAGGCCAGGAGCGCTCTGCGCAGGGCGGGTGGGACAGGCCTTCAGCCTGTCCCCACCTAGCGCCGCATCAAATCCAAAAAGCCGTTTACGATGGCATCTTCGGCGCAGCCGGGCTTCAGGTGCGAGGTGGTGATTTCGTAACTGATCTGGGGGAACGCCGCGTCGTTGGGGATATATCCGCTCGACCCGTTGGCGTGTGTCACCATCACGGTCTGGCGGAACGGCGATTCCGCCTGGAGCCGCTGGGCTATCAGGGTGAACACCTCGCCCGATACGCCGGCCAGGGCGATGCGGTCGAGCATCAGCAGGCTGAGCCGGATATTCACCGGGGCGGTATCGGAAAACCGGTAACCGGCGCGCTGGCTGGAACCGGGTTCCACGCGCCGCCCGGGACAGGTGACCACCTCCTGGACGCCGGCGATTTTGACCTCGGGCGCGGTCTTGATGCCGGCCGACACGCGCACCACCTCCTCTCCCAGGATTTTGCCCAGCGCATCGACCAGGGTGAAGTCTTCTCCGCTGGCCGAGGAGACGGGATTCTGGTCGCCCGCCGCGCCGCTCGTCCAAACCGCCACGGCGCCGTCCTCTCCCACCGCATCGGCCGCGCGCATCTGCATGCGGGGACCGGCGTCGGAGCGGGGATGGTCTTTCCCCTGGTAATGTTGCTCGACGAAACGCGACGTGGCGCCGGCCAGGTCGCCTGAGACCTGGTAGTTCTGCGGTCCCATCACCACCGCGTGGACGGGGTAGTTGATGTAGAAGGCGATCGGCTTGCCGGCCATATCGTCGAAGCGGAGCACCGTGACGGTCTTGTCGGACGGCCCGTGCTCATTGAAGCCCAGCGCCCAGCCGCCATCGCCGGTGGATTCGCGCCGGTTGATATTCAGGTACGCCGTGCCGGAGCCGATCCCGAACCGGGCGGGCTGGAGGCGGGACTGGGCGCGGCGGATGGCCTCCACCGCGTCGTCCTCCACCTTGCGCGTGTAGGCGGCGGTGGCGGGCGGGGCCTGGTCCGAGAGGTCCAAGGTGGGCGCGGCGTGGTCGTGAACGGCCGCCAACAGGAGGTTCTCGGGGCGGATCTTCAGGTCCGTTGCGACGCGCGCGGAAACCTCCGCCCAGACGGCATCCGGGACGTTGAGCGACTCCCAGGCGACCAGCGCCGCCTGGGTGGCGCCATCATCGAGGACAATGGCGCGGACGTATACCGGGTCGTGAATGGCGCGGAAACCCTGGGTGCGGCCGGCATAGCCGTTCATGGGAAGGGCCGCATCCCCGGGAGGGGTGATATCCACGCGGGCGGCTCCGGCGCGCAGGCTTCCGGCGCCGGCGGCCCATAAGCGTGGGGCGGTGGGCCCGAATAACAGGATTCCGATCAGAATCACGGAACACGGCGAGCGCTGCATGGTGGTCTCCCGAAGTGGGAATTCGTAGGAAGTATAGCGCCGCGCGAGGGCCAGGGGCAGCGGACGACTGCCGCGATACGTGAAGAATCGCGATCCCGGCCTCCGCAGCGGCGGCGGAGGCCGGGATACGGCATGGCAACTACGCCTTCGACCGCGTGATTTAGTTCTTCCGCTTGGTGGGGCAGGCCTCAGCCGGACAGGCTGAAGGCCTGTCCCACCAATGCCTCGCGCATCATGGTGTGACAGGCGCGTCTTCAGGGAAGCGAATCATGCGGTCGGGGACCTACTTGCTGTGGTGGCGGCAGCAGGCTCCGCTCTTGCAGCAGGCGCCGGTGGGGCAGCAGGCGCTCTTGGAACCGGCGGACGACGCGCCGATGGCGACGAACATGAGCGTGGCTACAGTGGCGAGACTAACGATGATTCTTTTCACGAGATTCTCCTTTTATCTATGACTAACTGTTGGTTGACGAACTTGCAGGCCAGGGGCCCGCGGTTAGCGGAGGCGAAGGACAGTATCAGATCAGGAGAACACGGATCTTGAGGAAGAGACCGGCCGAGTCGGCCAGCCGGCGGGGAAGAGCGACGGATTGGTTGTACCGCACGGGCGCGAGGGGCGCGGCTGCCGGCGGCGCGACGGCGTAGGGGGTGACAGGCGGCGTCCTGCCGTGCTCCAACCGTGTATAAGCGCAGCGCATTTCGCCACGGGGAGCGCACGGCACACTTTCGGAACGGTGTTTATGGCAGCAGGAATGGGCTGCCTCCGAAGCGGATGCGCAGGTGGAGAGGCACACAACTATGCCGACACCCAGCAGGACCGTCATCATGACCGCGGCGGCGGATCGCATCAAAGACTTAGACGTGATGTGCGAGCGGAAGGTCACCGGCATTCGGCTGCCTGAAAATTCCATATAGGATTTTCAGATAGTATTATATCGTAATTACGAGATCTGGGCGCGCCGGCAAGCCTGGGCAA
>JASHSS010000486.1 GCA_030038565.1 Bryobacteraceae bacterium | reverse complement strand
CTTCAGGACCTGGTCAACGGTGTCGGTAATTCTCATCGGGTCCTCCAGGGGTCTTTGCCAGGGAAAGTGCGGAGCGCCATCGGGGCGCCCATTGGCCCTTGCCGCCGTGGAAGAGAAGTATACGCTGGTTAGCACGCAACTGTCGTACCTGTCCTCGTACATGTTGGGATGTGACGACAATCACAAGCCTTTGGTTGGCTGGACGAGGGCAGCGGAGTTAGCGGGGTTGGCGGGCTAGGGGCGATCCCACCCTTTCCGCGATGGGACAGCGGAAAGGATGTGGCAACGCGGAAGAAATGGGCGCGGGAGGATGGGCAACCTCAGGGAGCAAGGGGGGCGGTGCTGGAGCGCAGGCGGCGAATGCGATAGAGGATGGTGAGCAGGGTGACCGTGCCGCAGGTGAGAAAGCTGGCGCCGAGGCCGATGATGAGGGAATTGTCGTGCTCGTAGAAGCCATGGACGACGCCGATGACCTGCAGAATGCAGAAACCGCCAAAGGTGACCAACGAGATGCCTTCATCGCTCTTTTTTCGCCAGACAGCAATGGCCTGCGGCACAAAGAGAGCCGCGTTACCCAGCAAGGCGAGTCCGAAGACGAACGCAACGATTTCCCTCATTCCGATGGACCTCCGCGCAGTGCGCTTGCTTCTGATGATCGCAGAAAGGCAGGGAACAAGGGAGCAAGCCACCCCAGCAGGCAAACATCGCCTGCTGGGGGCCCCGGCAGGGAGCGAGGGGCGACGTGGGACGATCAGCTTTTGGAGCGGGGGGGGCGAGCGAGGAAGCGCGCGCCCAGCGCGCCGCCAGCCACGCCCAATACAAGGAGTGTGGCCAGGAGGAAGCAGATGCCAAAAAGAACCCATCCTGCGCGACCCTCGGGCGAGAGCAGCCAGGCCTTCGCGGAAGCCATGGTCTGGACATCCACGCCCATGGCGGTCCACTGCTGGGTCATCTGCTGGTTGACGAGGTTTTGCCAGAAGTTGTCGAATAGATTGCCCTGGTGCAGCCAAAAGCGCATGGCGTAGAGAGAGGTGCCGGTCATGGCAGCGGCGGTCCATCCGCCGAGCACGCCGGTGACAAGGCCGAGGCGAGCGCCGGTTGCAACCGTGATCCATGCCGGGCGCTGGCTGCGCATGTAAAGCGCGACAACCCATGCTCCGGCCGCGGCCATAAAGATGAGGCCCAGAATTCCCAGCGGAGAGAGCATCGAACAGAAAAGGCCAGCCGGGATGGCCAGGGAAAGCGCCGCCCGCAGGGCCGGCTTCCATGCAATGGAGTTGGCGTCGCGCACGGCCTCGCCCCAGCGATCGGGCTGACCCGCACTATTGGGGCTTTCGGCCGCGTAGATCAGCTGCGGCAGACCGCAAGACGGGCAGTAGCGATCGTCAACATTCACGGGCTGATGGCAGCGGCTGCAGGTCTGCTCCATACCACTCAAGCCTATAACACGCCCCTGGGAAAGCGGCTTTGCGCGGAGAATGTCGAGCTCATTTGCGGGACCAGCGGCTGCGGTGAGCTCGACCATCGCGCCAGATGGAGACGATCTCGGGAACGAAGTATTCAGGAACGGGTTCCAGGCTGGCCCAACTTGCCGGCGACGATCTTCTCGGCGGCCGCCAGCGCCTGCTCGAGCGTCATGTGCGTTGAATCGAGAATAACCGCGTCAGGAGCAGGCTTGAGAGGTGAATCGGCGCGATTGCGGTCGCGCTCGTCACGGGCGCGCAGGTCCCGAACGATCTTTTCCGGGGGCGGCGGTTGCGCGATGCCGGTTTGCCCCAATTGCTCGTAGCGGCGCTGTCCGCGGACCTCGGGCGCCGCATCGAGGAAGATCTTCACCTCGGCATTGGGAAAGACGACGGTGCCGATGTCGCGGCCTTCCATGACGACGCCGCCCCGTGCAGCCTGCTGTTGCTGCAGGCCGACCATCCAGGCGCGCACGGCGGGAAAAACGCTTACACGCGATGCGGCTTCAGTCACAGTGGGATTGCGAATAAGGCCGGTAACGTCTTCGCCGTCGAGCAGAACGCGATTCTCTTCGTCGCCGGATTCGAGACGAATGGAGGTTTCGGAGGCCAGCTGCTCGAGCCCAGTGCTTTCGTCCAAAGGCAGTCCGGCGCGGAGTGCCTTGAGGGCAAAGGCGCGGTACATGGCGCCGGTCTCAAGATTAAGCAGGCCAAAGTGCCGGGCGAGGTGACGGGCGAGCGTGCTTTTGCCCGCGCCGGCAGGGCCGTCGATGGCAATGATGACGGCGCGACCAGGCTGGGGAGAGGTTTTGCGGCGTTCTTCCGCGCTCATCCGCGTTTCTTCGAGCGCGGCCCGCGCGGAGCGGTGAATCCGTAGCGGGTGCGATTTCCTGCCTTCGCGGATGCAGTGAAGGCCGGCTTGCGCGATGGGCGCGCGTCGGAACGCCCACCCTTGCGCGAGGCTCCGTTGTGCCGGCTTACGGACCGGGAGGCGGATTTCGGCGCGGATTTGCCGTTGCCGGCGTGGCCGTTATGCAGGCTTCGAGCCGCGGAGGGTTTGGTTTTGCGCAGGCTCCCCGCGCTGCCGTTGGCATGGTAGCGGCGGGCACCGGAGGATTTTCCGGCGTGACCGTTGCCATTCGAGGCGCGGCCGTTTTTGGAACCATTCTGCGCCCAGCGCACCTGCGGCTTATGCCGCGAAGAGCCATTGCCGCGCAGCGCCGTACCGCGGACGGCTCGGCGGGCGGGGCGATTGCTTGCGGGGCCCGGCGCGGGCTTGCGGCTGCGAGGGCGTGCCGACGGGCGGCTGAAGTGCGGCCTGGCAGCAAGCGCGGGTTCAGCGGGCGGCGCGGAAGGGATTGTGGGCGCCGGGACGGCCGGAGCCGGAGTGCGCAACGGCGCAGCGTTCAATCCATTTATGGATGCAGGCAACAAGCTTCTAGAGGGCGCGTGGGTCTCTTCCTCGTGCTCCCAAGGGCGCAAAAACTGCGCGGAAGCAGGCATGGCTGAGCTGGCATAGATGGTGGGAGGCGCCGTGAACTCGGGCAGTGTGCCGGCGACATAATAGTGCGGAGCGTGACCAAATGAGATGGTGTGAACCTGGCGAGTGGCTACGAGGCCGCGCAGCACTTCGCGCACCTTGCT
>JASHSS010000485.1 GCA_030038565.1 Bryobacteraceae bacterium | reverse complement strand
ATGCCCTTTGGATTCCAGCAGGTCTGCTCTCCCGTGACGGCCGCGGGAGGCCGCGCGAGACCAGCCTCGGCTGCTTATAATTGGCATCATGCGTCCACGCTTCCCACGCCCTGCGGTTTCCGCCGCCGCCCTCGCCCTGGCTTATGCCGCCGGCTGGCTGGCGGCCCAGAATCGCCCGCAAGGCCCGCCCCCGGCGCCCCCGGAGCCTACCCACGCCGATATCCTGCGCGGCGCCTACGGCCCCTATCGCGCCAACAACGACCTGCTTTTCTACCACCTGGATATCCGCGTCGATCCGGACCGCAAGTTCCTCAGCGGCAAAAACACCATCCGCTTCAAGATGCTCAAAGACGACACGCGCATCCAACTCGACCTTCACGCCGCCCTCCACATCGACAAGATCCTGCTGGGTGAAACCCCTCTGAAATACGAGCGGGATTCGGGCGCCGTCTTCGTGGATTTCCCGGAAACGCTGCGAGCCGGCAAGGTCTACTCCATCGATTTCTACTACTCCGGGAATCCGGTCGAGCAGGGCCGCTTCGGGGCCATCGCCTTCCGCAAAGATCCCTCCGGCCATCCCTGGATCAACACCGCCTGCGAGGGCATCGGCGCCAGCGTGTGGTGGCCCAACAAGGACCAGTGGCGCGACGAAGTAGAAAACATGCGCATCAGCGTAGCCATTCCCAACAATCTGGTGGATGTCTCCAACGGAAAATTCCTGGGCAAGACCGACCTGGGCGACGGCTACACCCGCTGGGACTGGTTGGTGCAATATCCCATCAACAATTACGACGTGTCGCTCAACATCGGCAATTACCAGCATTTCTCCGACCGGTTGGGCAACCTGCCGCTGGATTTTTACGCCCTCCCGGAGCACCTTGAGCAGGCCAGGAAGCAGTTCGCCCAGGCCAAGGGAATGCTGGAAGCCTACCAGCATTACTTCGGCGAGTACCCCTGGGAGAAGGACGGCTACAAGCTGATTGAAGCTCCTTATTCAGGCATGGAGCACCAGAGCGCCGTAACTTATGGCAACCATTTCGCCAACGGATACCTGGAGCGGGACTGGACCGGCGTGGGCATCAGCACTCGCTTCGATTTCATCATCATCCACGAGAGCGCCCACGAGTGGTTCGGCAACAGCATCACCGCGGCGGACGTTTCCGACATGTGGATCCACGAGGGTTGGGCGACTTATCTGGAAAGCCTGTACGTGGAGTATATGTACGGCAAGGACGATGCCCTGAAGTACCTGAACGCTTACAAGTCGAAGGTCCGGAACCGCCAGCCGATTATCACCCCGCACGGCATCAACCGCGAGCCGCCGCAGGATCAATACTTCAAGGGAGCCCTCTTCATCAACACCCTGCGCAGCATCGTGGATGACGACAAGCACTGGTGGGCGCTGCTGCACGGCCTGTACCAGCACTTCAAGTACCGCACCATCATGACCGAGGACATGGTGGAGTACTTCAATCAGAAGACCGGGATGAACCTGACGCCGGTCTTCAACCAGTATCTCCGCCATACCAGTCTGCCAACCCTGGAGCTGAAATTCGGCCAGGCCGGCGGCGCCGTGAGTTATCGCTGGAAAGCCGATGAACCGGGCTTCGCCATGCCCGTCCGCGCCGGCGACAAGGACCACTGGCAGACCCTTCATCCGACCACCGAATGGCAGTCGATAAAGACACCGCTTTCCCAGGACCAGTTCGCCGTGGCTACGGACCTGTATTACATCAACGTGAGCCGGTAGCACCGGCGGAAACGGACAGGCGAACCGGCCGGCGCATCCGGCCAAGCCTCCCGCCGGCATATCCCGTCCGCTGTCGCCGGCCCCGGTGGGGGTGACTCCATCGCCCGCGCGAGGGAGTCACGCTCCTCCGGCGGTTACTTACTTATTGGCTTGCAGGTTGGCGATGGATCCCTTGATCAGGCCCACCGCGTACGCCATGTTGTGGATGCCCTTACTGCCGTCGTTGGTCACGAACAGCCAGTTGTAAGCCGCTTCCAACTGCGGCGTGGTCCACGTGGAATCGATGCTGAGCGAAGTTTTCGGAGAATTGTTGGGCGGCAGCATGGCGGAAAGCTCATCCAGCAATTCCTGCATTTCGGTCTGCACGCCTTGGATGTTCCCGTTGCCCACGTAGTCGAACAAGGGGAAGTTAAAGGTGGTGACCTCGGGCCCGTGGCAGGCCTGGCAGGCGGCTACCAGATCCTCAGCGGGTTTGCCGGTGGGGGAATAGGTGGTCGAGAAGGTGTGATCGCCGGCGTTCAGGAAGGCCGGGTCGGTCGAGGCCACGGTCTGCATGTGGCAGCCGATGCAGGTGTTGGTGACCACGTACTGGTGCGCGGAACTAGGGATCGACTGACCGTAGGTGAAGCCGTTGGTGCCCATCAGCATGTCCGCCTGCGGCCCTTCGTGCGGACCAAAGTGCGCGCTTCCCGCGGTACTGGGCACGGCTGAGGCGGCCAACCGGCTCTGGTGGCACTGCATGCACAAAATGCCTTCTCCGGCCGTGGTGACCTTGGTGCCATCCGCCAGGGTCGCCGACTGCATGTTCCGGATCAGGTGCGTGGCGGTAGTGGGGGTGGTCAAGCCGTGCGGCTCATGGCAGGTGTAGCAATCGATCGGGTGGTAGCTCGTGTCGGTGATAGTTTGGCCACTCATCCTGGCGATGAAACCGGTGCCGGTATGGCAGCCCACGCAGGTCGCATTGCCGGCCGGATCGGTGGTGGTCACGGCGTGCACCGAATTATTCCATTCGGCGCCCTGGGGGTGGTAGGGCGGATCGTCGTGGCACTGGTTGCACCCCCCGGTATTGGTTTGGACCGAAATGGCATTCAGGGCGCCGCCGTAGTTGGCGTGCTCGCTGCCGGCGCCATGGCAGTTCTCGCACTGAATGTTGGCCAGATTCTGCAAACTGGCCGGCATAGCGGCGAAATTGCCCGGCTGGCCGGTGGCCGGAAACGCCCAGTTTAACTGTGTGGCCAGGGACAGGAAGCCTCCGTTGTTGACGGTCGAATTGGGGTCATAGCCCACCGTGTGGCAGGGCGCACATTCAGCGCTTTCGGTGTAACCGGCAATGGCGGTGCCGTTGATGACGCTGGTAAAGATGCTGGCGTGCGCCGTTGTCTGCCATGAAGGCACCATCACCGTGGCCAAGCCGCCCGAATGGCACTTGGAGCAGGCCGCGATGCCCACGTACGTGCCGGCGATGAAAGTCTGCGCCAGGCTCGCTGTCCCGCTGCTGCCCGCGGTAACCACGGCGCTGACCACATACATTCCATGGACATCCGGGCGCAGCAGTTGGCGTCCCGCCACCTGGTACGCCAGGCGGTCCGATGGCTCCGCAATCGGCACGTTCGATCCCAGCGGGCTGGCCGTGAGGCTCGCCGTCGAGCCGGATGGCTTGTCGGTGATGCTCCAGATTACTCCGGCAATCTGGCTGGCGGGGATGCTGATGTCAATCTGCACCTCGAGATAGAGAGGCTCACCGAGCCCCACCGTCTCCAATCCGCCCGAAACCTGGGTGGTGGACGGTAGCTTATAAATCGCGATGTCGTCGGGCGTCAGCGCCCGCACCACCAGACGCGGCGCCATCACGGTTTGCGCACTCAATGTGGCCGTGGCGGCCACACCCATCAGCGCCACTGCAAAGATACCAGCTAGCGCACCGGGAAGTCGTCGATTTGTTCTGACTCCCATCATGAATAACTCCTGTTCCGAATAAGTCGTCGAATACTATATTCAGACCTTATTATATGCTTGATTGGGGTCTTCTACTATAGTTTTTGACGACACTCCTCGGTGTGTTGAATTAGTCAACACTCCGGGTGATGGCTTTATCGATATTTTGGATTTGCAGAATGGCTCCGGCGACTGCTCCGCGAGCCTGGAAACAGGCTGGGCCTCAGTGGCCCTTGCCCTTGCCCTTAGCCTTTTCCTTGGCCTTCTCCGGGGGTCTCCCGATGATCTGGCGGATGAAATCCACCTCCTCCTGGCTGTAGGGCTTCCCATTGGTGGTGAAGATGTCGTGGAACCACTCGGAGGGTGCGCGGTTCACATACGGCTCTTGCCACGAATCCCATGGCAGGTAAGTCTGGGTCTTGCCCGCCACCAGGCCCCAGTTGTAAGCCCCTACATTGTACTTTTTGGCGATCGGGAGAATGCCCTGGAATGTGCTTCCCATGGGCCGTGCCATGTATTCGGTGCACAGGATCGGGCGGTGATATTGTTGCAGCCACTGGACCCGTTTCTCGAAATCCTCGGGCGGGCCGTAGTTGTGGAACGAAATCACGTCCGAAAGCTCCAGCTGGGTCTTTTCGATGGGAGTCAACTTGGATGGGTCCGACCAGTCGCCGTGCCACACCCCGCTGGTCAGCGGCTGGGTGGGCAAGCCCGCCCGCGCGTACCGGAAAATCTTGGGCAGCAGGGCGGTCACGATCGCCACTTTGTTGGGCGGCTCCACCGGCGCATAACTGTTGCCCGTGTTGGTGTTGTCCGGTTCGTTCCACAGGTCCCAGGCCAGAATGCGCTCATCCGTGTTGAATGCCAGGATCACGTCCTCAACGTACTCCAGAATGTGCGCCTCCTGCGCCGGATCGGTCAGCGCGGCGGCGCCGGGACTCTGGAGCCATCGGGAATTGTGAATGCCGGGGCGCGGCGGAAGCTGCCGGCCCGACTTGGGGAAGGGATCCCAGCAGGAATCCAGCAGCACGAAAATGGGGCGGATCCTGTGGCGTTTACAAACCGCCAGAAACTTGTCAATGCGCCGGTGAAAGCTGTTCAGGCCGCCCGGATCCTCCTGCCACAGCAGGTTGTGCAGGAACACCCGCACGGTATTCATTCCCAAACCCTCGGCCCACCCCAGCTCCATATCGATGCGGTCGATATCGAAAGTCTCCGGCTGCCACATTTCGAGCTCATTGGCGGCGTACGCCGGTATGTAATTGGCGCCCACCAGCCAGGTTTGCCGGGCATACCAGTCCGTAGCCGCCTTGGGCGCCCATTGGGGGGTCTGCGCCCACTGGGCGGCGGCTGAAAGAAGCACTAGGGCGGAAACCGCAAGTAGTCGTTTCATCGTTTCCCTGAACCGAGACTTTGGTCCGAACATATCGTGTCGCGGGGATCAACGTCAAGCAGACGGTCCCCGATGCTATCCTGGTACAAGTACCCTCATTCTACTGGATCGAATGCTTTGAAAGTCGGTTTCATCAGTTTAGGCTGCCCCAAAAATCTGGTCGACAGCGAGGTCATGATGGGCCAGCTTGTGGCTAAGGGCCACGAGCTTACCCCGCATCCCGGCGAGGCCGATGTCCTGGTGGTCAACACCTGCAGCTTTATCGACCCCGCCAAAAAGGAATCCATCGACACGATTCTGGAAATGGCCGAGTACAAGAAGATCGGGCGGGCGCGGAAGCTGATCGTGGCCGGCTGCCTGGTGGAACGCTATCGCGGCGATATCCGCCGGGAAATGCCCGAAGTCGATGCCCTGGTGGGCACCAACGAACTGGAGAGCATCGTAGCCTTGTGCGAGGGCACCGATCCGGCCAACCCCTCGCCCCAACCCTACCTCTATCACGACCTGACGCCCCGCGTTCAGGCCACCCCCGGCCACTTCGCCTACATCAAGATCGCCGAGGGCTGCGACCACCCCTGCACGTTCTGCGTCATTCCGCAGTATCGCGGCCGGTTCCGCAGCCGGCGCTTCGAATCGGTGGTCTCCGAAGCCACCCGCCTGTTCGCCCGCGGCGTGCGCGAGATCAACCTGATCGGCCAGGACACCACCTGCTATGGCGAGGATCTGGGCCTGGCCGATGGCTTGGCCCACCTGCTGGAGCGTCTGGCGCGCATCGAAACCCCACACCCCCGGTGGATTCGCTTCCTGTACGCCTATCCCAACAAAATCACCCAGCGCCTGCTCGATACCATGGCCGCCCATCCAGCCCTGGTGAAGTACATCGATATGCCCTTGCAGCACGCGAGCGCGCGCGTCCTCAAACGCATGAAACGCGGCGCCTCGGGCGATATTTTCCTCAAGCTGCTGGAGCGCATCCGCCGCACCATCTCCGGAGTCGCTATCCGCACCAGCATGATCGCCGGTTTCCCCGGCGAAACCGCCGCCGATTTCGAAGAGCTGTGCCAGTTCGTCCAGGCCGCCCGCTTCGACAACCTGGGCGTGTTTACCTATTCCGACGAAGACTCCAGCGCCAGCTTCGCCCTGGACGGCAAAGTGGACGGCCGCACGGCCCACAATCGCAAGCGCCGCCTGATGGCCCTCCAGCGCAAGATCTCGCGCGCCCGCAACCGCGCCCTGGTGGGCGCCCTGGTAGACGTGCTGGTGGAAGGCCCCTCGGCCGAAACCGACCTGCTGTGGCAGGCGCGCCTTTCCACCCAGGCCCCCGGCATCGACGGCGTCGCCCTGATCAACGATTTCGAAGGCGCCCCGCCGCGCCCCGGCGAAATCCGCCGCCTGCGCATCACCGAGTCGCACGATTACGACGTAGTGGGCACCCTCCTCGAACCCACCGGGGGAGCTCCTGCGATGCCCCCCGGGCCCGCCCCGCCGCAGCTCATTCAGATCGCCGTATGAAGTGCCCCATCTGTAAGAAGGAAGTCGCCCTGGGCGACCCCGATTTTCCCTTTTGCAGCGAGCGTTGCCGCCTCATCGACCTGGGCAACTGGGCTTCCGGGAAATACGTGATTCCAGGCGCCACGCAGCCCCCGCCCGATCCCGATGAGGAACCGTAGCGTGTCGCGCCTGCGGCTGGCCCGGCTCATCGCCACCTGGTTTGGATGCGGTCTGGCCCCCCGCGCTCCCGGCACCGCCGGTTCGGCCGCCGCCATCCTGATCGCCATCCCTCTGGCCGCCTGGGCCGGTTTCCACGGCTGGGATTTCGCCCTGCTGGCCGCCTATCTGTCCGGCCCCGCCATCTGGGCCGCCGGCGTCACCGCCGAAGCCCTCGGCGTCCGGGACCCCCACTGCGTAGTGGTCGATGAAGTCATCGGCCAATGGATCTCGCTCGCCGGCGCCCGCACCCTCAACTGGAAAAGCTACCTCGTGGCCTTCGCCCTCTTCCGTCTGTTCGACATCTGGAAGCCGCCACCAGTCCGCCAGTTGGAGGCCCTCCCCGGCGGCTGGGGCATCAACGCCGACGACGCCATGGCTGGAATCTATGCCGCCCTGCTGCTCTGGGCAGCCTCGCGGTGGGGTCTTCTGGGGTGAGTACGAGGCCTCCTGCATCGGCAGGAGGAAAAGATCTGCTGTGTGCCCGCGAAACGCTGGGTTCCCCGCCTAGCTGGAGGTGCGAAAGCTCTATGCGTTCCTCAACGATCCGGACGCCCGAAGCGAACAACCTCATCCGGGCGGTGGACGAGTCGGTGGAGATTACGGCGACATCCCGGAACCGCGCCCCGCATCAGGCGCCCCGCCGCTTGACTTCCCTGCCCGATTCCCGCACCCTGAACCTTTATGCCCCTCATGCAGGTCATCGTCCTGGCGATCGTCCAGGGCCTCACCGAATTTCTGCCCGTCAGCAGTACGGCTCATCTGTATCTCACCTCCTGGCTCCTGGGCTGGAACACCGAAGCCCTGGATTTCGACATCTCCCTGCACATCGGCACGCTCTTCGCCGTCCTGATCTATTTTTTTTCCGACTGGGTCCAGATCGTCGCTCAGGGCCTCCGGCTCGGCAAGGCGCAGGATGAAGAACTGCGCCAGAACCCCAAGCTCTTCTGGCTGCTGGTCATCGGCACCATCCCGGTGGGCATCGCCGGCCTGCTCTTCGATAAACAGGCCGAGGGCCCCTGGCGCAACCCCATCGTTATGGGCGCCATGCTGGTGCTGGTGGGCGTGCTCATGTGGTTCGGCGAGTCCGCCGGCCTGAGAGCCCGCAGCCTCGCCTCGGTGCACGAAACCGATGCCGTCTCCATCGGCCTGGCGCAAGCCCTGGCCGTCGTCCCCGGAGTCTCCCGCAGCGGCATCACCATTACCGCCGGCCTGTTCCGCAACCTCACCCGCGAGGCCGCCGCCCGTTACTCCTTCCTGCTTTCCACGCCGGCCATTGGCGCCGCCGCCGCCAAAGCTCTCTACGATATGCACAAGCACGGCGGCCTGCACGCCATCCTGAATACCTCCTTTATCGTCGGCGTACTGGTCAGCGCCGCCACCGGCTGCGTGGTGATCGCCTGGTTCCTTAACTACCTGCGGCGCAGCAGTCTTCGTCCGTTTGTGTACTACCGCATCATTTTTGGCATAATAGTGCTTGCTCTGGCTTTCATCCGCCGGCCAGCGTGATGAAGCTGCTATCGCCCACCCCATATCGAAGGCTGAACGAGGTCACTGGCTTCCTGCTCCTGTCGCTGGGCCTGGTCACCTTGCTGAGCCTAATCTCGTACCATGTCCAGGATCCGTCTCTGGATACGGCTACCGGCGCCCGCCCCCTCAACCTGGTCGGCTACCCCGGGGCTTACCTCGCCGACCTGTTCTTCCAGGTTCTCGGCGCCGCCGCCTTCCTGCTGCCTCTGCTGGCCTTCCTGCTCGCCTGGAAGTGGATCCGCTCGGACGACCTGGAAGCCCCCGTGTTCAAACTGGTCGGGTCGGTCCTGCTGACCCTGGGGGCTTGCTCCGCGCTCTCCTTTCTACCGCTCCGCCTTTTCGGCGGCGTAATCCGCATTGGAGGCACCCTCGGCTTTGCCATCGCAGCTTACCTGGTGGATTCCCTGAACGTGGCCGGCGCCCTGGTGGCCATCGCCACGCTGGTGATCGTTTCCGTCTACCTGGTCTCCACCTTCACCCTGGCGAAGGCGGCAGGGTGGCTGGCTCATCCCCGGGCGTGGCTCGAAGACCGTGCGGAGGCCTGGCGCACCTGGCGCGACCGGATGCGCCAGCGCTCGCTCGAAAAGGCTCAGGCCGCCGCCCAAAGGCGATTCGAAAAGGCCCAGCGCCGCCACCCGAAACCGCAGCCGGCGGCGCTCGTTGCCCCCACCGCCGACCTCGATTCGCCTCCCTGGGAAGACTCTCGCCCCACCGCCCAGGAACCGGTGGGCTACCCGCCCCAGGCCGTAGTCGAGCCCGAGTACGCTCCGGAAGAGCCCGCCGAGCCGGAAATTCCCATCTGCCCGCTCGAAGAGCCCGCCGCCGCCGCGCCCTTCCCCCAAGCTCCGCCGCCCGAACCGGCCCAGCCGGCCGCCCCGGTCGCCGCCACCGCAGGCGCCCGCCCCGTGCATTTCGATCTGCCGCCTACCTCCCTGCTCAATGAGGCTCCCGGCCGCAGTCCTTACGATGAGCAGGAGCTCAAGGATACCGCCGTCCGCATCAAGGCCAAGTTCGAAGAGTTCGCCGTTCTCGGCAACGTGGTGCAGATCAACCCCGGCCCGGTGGTCACCACTTTCGAGTTCAAGCCCGAAGCCGGCATCAAGCTCAGCCGCATCACCACCCTCACCGAGGACCTGGCCCTGGGCCTGCAGGCCGAATCGATTCTCATCGAGCGCATCCCCGGCAAATCCACGGTGGGCATTGAAGTCCCCAACACCCGCCGTGAGCTGATTGCTCTGCGCCAGATGCTCGAATCCGACGATTTCGCCGGCTCCCACTCCCACCTCACCATTCCGCTCGGCAAGGATATCAATGGCCGCATCCGCGTGGCCGCCCTGGAATCCATGCCCCACCTGCTCATCGCCGGCTCTACCGGCGCCGGCAAGAGCGTCATGATCAACTCCATGATCATGTCCATCCTCTATCAGGCCACCCCGGACGAAGTGCGCCTCATCATGGTGGACCCCAAGCGTGTCGAGCTCGGGATGTACGAGGGTATCCCCCACCTGCTCACGCCCGTCATCATCGATCCCAAAAAGGCCACCAACGCCCTGCGCAATGCCGTGCTGGAAATGGAGCGCCGCCTGCGCCTGCTGGCCGAACAGGGCGCCCGCAACATCGACCAGTACAACAAGAAGATCCTCAAAATGCGCGAGCAGCCCCGCAGCCTCTTCACCGAGGATGAGAGCACCCACGAGGAACTCCGCCCCCTGCCCTATATCCTGATCCTGATCGACGAACTGGCCGACCTCATGATGCTGGAGGGCAAAAACGTCGAGGAGAGCGTCACCCGCCTGGCCCAGATGGCCCGCGCCGTCGGCATGCACCTGGTGCTGGCCACCCAGCGCCCCAGCGTGGACGTCATCACCGGCTTGATTAAAGCCAACTTCCCGGCGCGCATCAGCTTCCGGGTGGCCACCCGCGTCGATTCCCGCACCGTGCTGGACGAAATGGGCGCCGAACATCTCCTCGGCAAGGGCGATATGCTGTTCCGTCCCCCCGGCTCCTCGCGCCTCACCCGCGTGCACGGGGCCTTCGTCACCGAAACCGAAATCAACCGCGTGGTGGATTTCTGGAAGGAACAGGCCGCCCCCGAGTACGATCAATCTTTCCTCATCGCCCCGCCCAACGCGGACGAGACCGCCGATGAGGAACCCGCCGCCGGCGAGCAGGACCCCATGTACGAAGAGGCCGTCCGCCTGGTGCTCCAGATGGGCAAGGCTTCCACTTCCACCCTCCAGAGGCACCTCCGCCTTGGCTATGGCCGCGCCGCCCGCATCCTGGACATGATGCAGCGCGATGGCATCATCGGCCCTCCCGATGGCAGCCGCCCGCGCGACGTCCTCAAGCGCCCCGATTGGCTCCGCGAGGTCGAAGATACGGTCCACTAGAGGCCTTTAACCGATATCGTTACCTGACCGCCGCTTCCCGATACTCTTTGCGGCGACGGAGCCTGTCAGAACGGACGGGACGGTGTATACTCTTCCAGGACAAGCCCGAATTGGATCAAAAGACTCCTATAGGGCTCACGGGGATTACATTGATCATTCCACCCAAGGATCCCTGGGAAATTCTGCCGGCCTGGCGCGCTACACCGCAAGACCGGCGGTTCGACGTGCTCGACCGCGCGGATCTCGACGATTTTCTACGCCATCACAAGTTCGATCACGGGCTGATGATGCGGCTGCGGGACCTGTTGGCTACCACGGATCCGGTGGGCCGGTTTACGGACGACCAAGTCATCGACGCCATCGCCTGGAAGCTAGCCACCCGAGAACTGGTCATCCGCGAGCCGCGCAAGGGTGCAACTGGACCGGCGGCCAGCGGGGGCGGCGGCGGGCAGAATCAGGCGAAGGCCGATGCGGCCGATCAAACGCCGGCCCCGGCCCGCGCGGGCCCGCAGCCACCGGCCAAGACGCCTCCAGGCCGCCTGAAAGTCACGGTAATCGACGACAAGACCCAAAAAGTGGTGGCGAACGTCAAGGTAACCGGGCCGAGCACCAAGAGTACCAATGCGGCCGGAGTGGCGCTGTGGGAAGGTCTGGCCCCCGCCACTTACATATCCGCAGTCGTCACTCCGCTGCCGGATGCGATTAAGGCGGATCTCTATCTGCCCGTTGCCGAATCGATTCCCAAGTCGGCGGTAGTGCCCTCCGGCGCCACGGGCGAAATTACCTTCCGGCTCGAACCGCGCCCCTGGCCCACCATTACGCTGGCGGATCCCAAGATCGTGCTGGTGAAGCACGACTATATGGGACCTAAGCGCTTGGCGCTCGGGATTGTCAAACAGGGCATCCCGGCGCACCGCATTCCGGTGGCTCTGAGCTTCGAGGAGACCTTCGATGGCGACGCCGATTTCACCTGCGACCACCCCGAGCGCATTCGGGTCTTCCAAAACCCGGACGACCCGGACGATAAAGCCGTCGCTCTCCCCTTGAATGTCAAAAACGCCGAATTAAAGGCCGCCATCCCCCTGATCCCGTTTCTCCCGAAAGGCAAGATCGTGTGGATCGAAGCGATCCAGCCCAGCGCCAGTATGTCGGATACGGTCTTGACGTTGACCCTCAAGGGCGGAACGATTCCTCCCAAGAAGAACCCGGCCACCGAAAAGATAACCTGCGTTCTGCTGGAATTGGATATTTACAAGTGGCGTCCCGAAGACGGGAGCAATCCGGTAAAGATCGCCGACGGCCCAAAATTCAATCCCGGCCGCGCGGTTCTGGTGCAGGGACCGGCCGGACACTTATGGGCGCAGCGCGCCAAGATGGTGCTGCTGAAAGCCAAACCCTTCAGCTTCACCGGGAAGCTGGTGCTCAAGCCCATTACGAACGGCGTGGAGGCGTTTGCGGCCGATAGGGAACACCCCGCCACCGGCCAGACGCCGCTCTCGGGAGCCGGCCTCACGTTCGCTAATGCCGCCATCAATCAAGCCAACGGCATCACCTTCTGGGTGGAGGGAAAAACCCTGAGCGGCGCCATGGGGGATACCGGTTGGACGGTCGAGTTGGAGCTGTTGCCCGGCGTGGAAGGCGACCGGGTCACCATGACCGTGATTCAAGCGGAACTCGAGTTGCACAAGAGCCGCACCGACACTCCCGCCAGGATTCCCGTTCCCGCGGCGTTCACCACCGCCGATAAATTCGATAAAGGCCGCTTCGTGCATATTCAGGACCCGGGGTCCCACCATGGCCGTGGCATGATTGTGGTGAAACAGGTGAAGCCGGCTGGATTTGTGGGAACCCTGGTCCTGAACGCGTTCGATGCCAAACAAACGCCGTCTTACAGCGCCACCAAATCGGCCGCGCCGAAAATCACGGTTTTCGATTCGGAGGTGGCGCCCGCCGGGACCGCCCAGGCGCTGCCCAAGGAGATCCCGCATCCCGCCGGTTTCCCCGCCGCCGGACAGACCTTCTGGGTGGAGGGAAACACCGTCAGCGGGGCTCTGCGCGATTCGGAGTTGCGGCTGGGAGTGAAGGAAGTGGATGTGGGCTGCGACCGCGTGGAATTTACCGTGGTGCGCTTCAAAAACGTGCATGCCGACATTCCTTCCACGCCCGCCAACACGCCGCGCCTGGGAAACAGCCCCGTAGCGCGCCACGATTTCAGGCTGGCCACCGGGGCATTGGCTGCGACGGATTTCGACGACAATTTCACCACCAACGCGCCCGTGGTGCTGGTGGAGGATTCCATCCGGGCGGCCGACCAGATCGTGATTACGGTGCAGGTGGATCCGCCCCACGTGCCCGTGCAGTGGAGCGCGCAGCGGGATAACCGGACTACCGCGCCTAAAGGCGACCACGCCGACATCAAGGCCATGTCGCCCAACCCCACTCCCCATCTCACGCCCGATGCCGCCGACCCCCTCAAGACAAAATTGTTGGCGGGCGCCACCGGGTCGTTTCACATTTGCCCCTACGTGGACTGCAACGATACCAACAAAATGGAATACGACGATGCCACCGGAACCAGGATCGATCGCGAACCGTTTATCATGATGAACCTGGTGCTCGTCCGCGTGCAGGGATTCACGAATGGCAGCGTGGCCCCGCCCCCGCCGGGCAATGGAGGCACCGCGGTTCCGGTAGGAGCCCCTCCCTCTCCGGTTCCGACCGCGGCTACTGGAGTCTCCGTCTTCACCGGGACCTTCGCGAGCGGCGCGGCGGCGGGAGTCCATAATATAGCCGTAGTGGAGGTGATTGGGGGAGGGGACGATGGTTTGCGGGGCCTCACCAGCCTTTTCGCCGGTTGGGTAAACAACGAACTGTCGGTTCCCGGATCTCCCAGTGCGCCGCCTACGGAGGACGTGCTCTCGAATTACACCATGCCCGCGGCGCCTCCCGCGCCTCCCCCTGCTCCTCCGCCTCCTCCTCCGGTGGTGCATCCTCGCTTCAGCGAGTGGGCGCAACCGCCAGTTCATGGGATCTTCCAGAAGTTTACGCCCGCCAACGCGGTGCCATTCACGGTGCAGGCAGGGCCGGTGCTGGACGTCTCGCCCTTCGGCAACGAGGGGACGGGAGGGAACACCTGCGTGGGAACCGAAACGCCGGCCGGACCCGGTCCGCCGATCCCCATCGCGAAGAACGCCAGGCCACGTCCGGCTGGCGGTGGCAACCTCGGGCAACGGTGGACTGTCGAGCAGTGGGACAGCCCGGGCGATCTGTGCCCGGCACAACACGAAGGCTTCGCGGCCGCCGTTCTCACGAATTACCGCTTCAATCTCAATTTCAGTACCGATCTGTTATTTTGGACGAATATCACCAACGTCCCCGGCCCGACCCCGGATCCAGCCTGCCGGTTGTACTCCACGGTCCAGACGAACACCTGGAATATCCGTTTTTCGTGCAACTTCAGCGGGCCTGGAGGCGCTATGGTGGTTACCAATGCGCTGGCGGTCGTGTTGGCCCAGGACGCCAATGTCACGCGGAAATCCATTCCGGTCCAAAATCCCGGTTGCGAAACGCGCGCTCCGTTCTCGCTCAAACTGCTGATCGTGAATGCGACCACGTAGGAAATTATGTCTCGAAGGCGCCGCTTTCCAACCCGAACCTTGGCGGGGGGATTCCTGTGGCTCATGACGGTGCAGATGGGCGTCAGCCAGATGCCGCCGTGGCGGCGGCCGGACAGCTCCGATGCGCAAAGAAAGAAGGATCCTATGATCAAGGCCGTTCCCGGTTCCCCCTCGGCGGTACTCCGCGCCACGCACATACTGTTGTTCCGCATCGAGTCATCGCGGCCCTCGCCCTTCACGACCAACGCGGTGGGAAACCCGGAGCGCACGGTGGGGCTCACAGTGGTGGTGGAAGAGGTTCTGAAAGGCGAAATCCAGTATCCGCCGGGCACTCCCGTACAGCTTGAAATCCGGCAGACCGGGAGGCTGGGAACGCGCATGTACATGGTGCCCGGTGTCTGGTCCGATCAGCCGATTGATCCGGGCACCAGGCTGGTAGCCTTCGCCGCGGGTCCCACCGGCCGGGTAGCTGAATTGCTCGCGGACCCCTATTGCTTTCGCATCCTGCCGCCCGAGGAATGCCGGAACGATGTCCGGCTCGCATTAAGGGCCGAATCCGGCGATGTTTCCACCACGGACTTACTGAAGACGGCGAATTCCGGCGCATCCTATCTGCACTACGTGTTCGCCGAATATCTCGTCGCGCGCTTGAACGGCTCGTTGTTGTCCAACCTGGAGGATTTCCGCCTCCTGATGGCCTTCCTGGAAAACCCGGCCCTGCCCGGCGTTCCCCGTTCCACGGTGCTGACATTTGCCGGCAACCAGATGGCCGCTTTAGCCCCGGCTCCGCGCGCCTACGTGGAGTCGCTCGCCGCCACCATGTTTCACTTGATCGGCTTGCCCCAGGCTGCGCCGCTCGCCGGCAACCTGATCGGCGTGTACCTGCCGAATTTACTGGGACTGCGGGGCGGAGCGCCGCGCCAGCGCGCTTCGGATCTCTTCCAGGATGCCCCGAAGGAACGCCAGCGGGCCGCGCAGATTCTGCGGGATTATCACGGCCCGGAACCGACCGGGGGCTTGCGCGAATGGCTGGCTGAGTAAGTCCCGGATTCTTCCGTACCAATTCGGCGCGTCTTCCGATCAGTACGCTTTATTCCTGCGTCTTCTCGCGCGGCGGTCTGCGCGAGACATGCTGGTGTATGATAAGAAGCGTTGCGCGGACGGCTGAAGGGTTGGTTCCAGCAGGGTGCGGCGGCCCGGACTAGTCCTAAGGCGCCCGATCCTCCCTTGTTCCACGCCGCGCGTTGAGACGCTCGCATGATCGTCCCACCCAAGGACCCCTGGGAAATTCTGCCCGCGTGGCAGTCCACGCCCAATGACCGCCGGTTCGACCTGACCGACCGCACCGATATCGAGGATTTCCTGCGCCCGTTCAAATTCGATCTCCGGTTGATCACGCGCATGCGGGATTTGTTGGCTCCCACCGACCCGGTGGGCCGATTCACCGACGACGAGGTAATCGAAACCATCGCCTGGCGCCTCTCCACCCGTGAACTGGTTTTGCGGGAACCCCGAAAGGGAACCACCGGCCCCGCCAGCGGGGGCGGCGGCTCTGAACAAGGTGCGCCCCAACCGGAGATTGACGCAGCTCCGGCTGCGGCGGCGCCGTCGTCCGACGAGCCGGATCCCGACACCCTCGGCGACAGCGACGCGCAGGCCCAGGCGGCCGCTTTGACAGCCGCGTCGGCGCAGGGCAGCCCCCTGGTGCAGCAGTGCCAACCGCCAAAGCAACCGCAACCACCACCCCCACCGCCACCCCCGAAGCCCCTTCCAGGCAACCTCTTGGTCACCGTGACGGATTCGAAAACCGGAAAGGTGATCGAGGGCGCTAAAGTAGACATTACCGGGCCGGAATCGAAGTCCGACACCACACCGGCCACCGGCAAGGTTGCATTCAATCGGATCACGCCCGGGAGCTACACGGCTAATGCCTCCAAGGACGGCTATGCGCCCAACAGCGGCGCCGCAACTGTCAGATCTTCCGCCACTACCCCCCTCACTGTACAGCTGACTCCTGCCACCGTCTCCCTCACCGTAGCCGGAGTCGCGGCGGGAGACAAGGTGACTGTGGGCGGGCTGATCGTACGGAACTTCGACAACAACCACGCGCCGCGAAAGAAGATCACGATCTCCGCGGTTTCTCCGGCGGGCGTCCCCGGCAAGGTCACCTTCCAATGCGACAGCGCCAAGGTAAAGTTCTACGATAGCGCGGCCGGCGGATCGGCGATCGCCATCGACGGCGCGGCCAACGTCTTCGCCCCGGGCAGTCTGCCGAAGGATCTCTACGCGGAGGGCGTGGACTTCAGCGCCAGCATGCGGGATATCAAAGTCTGGCTGGATTTCGGATCCCGGACCAAGGTGGATTCCGCCACTTTGACCGTCTTGTGGGTGGATCAGCCGACCGTGCGGCTTTCCGGTACGATATCTGCCAATAATTCCAAGAAGAATGCATATAAAGGATGGACCAAAGCCAATACCCTGGATCTGGGGCTCCAGGAGTACAATGCCACCATGGGCGCCCGTATCGGGTGGGGATCCGAAGCCAGCGCCAAGGTGCATCCAACGAAATTCAAGTACCCAGGAAACGACCTGAAGCTGGAACGCGATTACGACTATCACGATTACAACGGCAACACCGTGATGAATAGCGGATCTCGCAGCGCCACCATTCCTCCCGGGAACGACACCGGGCCGCCACAGGCCCGCGACGACGACCCGGATCCGGACGACACCATCTATGACTTTGACGCCGCCGGATTAGCCATTCCCAACGCGGCTGTCAATACCATTCACCGCACCCGGAACGATTTCTGGGCCTTCGCCTCTATCACGGTGGAGGGCAAGGCGGTACGATGTTCGCAGGTACGCGAGTATTTTATTGATTTCTCGCAAGTGCAGACGGCCGCTCCCAGCGGGGCCGTCTGGAGGGTGAAAGACCCGCCCGACGTCGCGGGCGATAAGCAGGCGGGTAATGGTCCAACGAAACTCACATGGGATCTTATGTAGAATCGCCCTGGCAGGTCTCGCAACTGGCCTGATCGGCGCAACATGGGGCCCCCAAGCATCGCAAGACGAGAGGTACAAATTGATCGAAGGGTTGGAATCTGAATCTCCGGAAGTCCGCGCCAACGCCAGCGCGAAGGTGCTGGCAAGGCGTCAGCCGGAGGACATACCTGAAATCGTGAAGATTGTGGAAAAGTATCTGGGCAGCGATGACCGCCAGGGAACTGTCAAGGACAACATGCTGCTCCTTGGGAAGCTTCAAGCGGTGGATGCGATACCGCTATTGGTACGGAACCTGACATATCAAGCGTATTACAAGAACACCAAGCGCCCTCAACCGCCCGCAGACCTGTTCCCGGCCGTACAAGCCCTCATCGATATTGGCCGTCCGTCCGTTCGTCCCGTGTTAGGCCGGCTGGCCGCGGAGGATGGCGAAAATCTCGCCATTGCCGGCGCCACGGTCCTGAGTCGAATTCTGGGCTTGCCCGGCGCTGAGGCGCTTCTCTCCAGAGAAATCGCCGCTAGCAGGGATCAACCTGCGCAAAGCAGGCTCCGCAACGTACAGAGATGGCTTGAAAAACTCCCTTAATTGGGCGCCCTTCCGCCGGGGATTGCCGGCAGCCTGAGCCCTTCGCGGTAACCGTTGGTCATCCGGCCCCCGCAAAGCTCTCGAACAGCTTCGCATCGCACTGGCGAATATGCTCCAGGAATTCCGCCCGTTTGCCGTTGCGCGATTGGGAGAGCGAATCTTCATGCCGCCGGTGCAGGAAGTGATCGCCGTGAATCCCTTGAATGCGCGCCCCCGCGGCGGCCAGGCGGACCCAGAAATGATAGTCCTCCCAGCACGGGATGTGTTCGTCGATCCCGCCCACTTTGGACCACAGCTCCCGGCGGAATGCCGAGCTGCAGTGGACGGAATTACGCTGCAAAAGCATGCTCAGCGTCGTCGCGTTCGGAACCACCCAGCGTTCGCGGACGTCGCCGAACAGGACGGCGTCGGGATTGACCACGTCGGCGCCGCCCCGGAATCTCCGCTCGGCCTCGAAAAGGTAATCCGGTCCGATCAGGTCGTCGGCGTCGAGCAGCACCACGAATTCGCTCTCCGACGCGGCGATTCCCCGATTGCGCGAATAGCCGGGACCGCGCGCTTCCTCGTTGCGCAGGTAGTGGACGTGCCGATGCCGCCGGCAGAGCTTAGCCGCCACTGCGCCGGTGAAATCGCTCGACGCATCGTCCACAATCCGGATTTCGTAATCGGCATCGCTCGATAGCACCGATTCCACAGCCTGCTGCAAATACTGCCCGTAGTTGCGGCAGGGAATGACAACGTTCCAGGCCGCCGGCAGCGCCGGGTTTCTTTTGAGACGCAGCCGCCGCAAGGCCTGGTGGATGGCCAGGTTCGTCAGGCGCTGGTAGTCCGGGTCGCACCACAAGGCGATGCCGGGCGTGGAATGATCGTCCAGATGCGTAATCTGGCCCAGCACGGCGTTGTGCCTCCGCTCCAACAGCATGGTGAAAAACACGTCCGCCTCGCGCCGGAAGAGCGGCTCCCTGCGCTCCGACGCCGGCAACTCATCCAGTACGGGCAGCCACTCCTTACGGAAGAACGCGCCCCAGCCCACCAGCGCCGCTTGCGCCTCGCCATAAGTCCGCCGGTTCCGCTGGGGCCAGTGCGTGGGAGCCAAGGCATGCGCGATGCGCGCGGGGTCCCGCAGGAACTGGTCGTATAGCCCCGCCATATCGTGGTTCAGTGCATCGTCGTCCTGCACATACACCACCGGATTGCGAGCTTCGGCCGCGCACCGGAACCTTCCGTAGCAGCCCAGGTTCTGGTCCGATTGGATCACCCGCGTGTTCGGTTCGGCGATCTCCAGCCTGGCCGCCGGGTTGTTGTTCCAAATCAGAATCTCGTCGATGGATTCCACCTGGCGCAGAGACCGCACGATCACCGGGAGGTTCTGGGGACGCTTCCAGGACAACAGGCAGGCGCTGACGGGGGTCCGCGGTGCGCTCACCGTGACCCCGGCCGTGGAGCCAAGCTCGGAAAGTTCACTCCGCAGCTCGTTCCTGAACCGGTCGAAGAACCAATCGTCGTCTCGCCGGCGCAGCGCGCGCAACTGCATCGTCCGGGCCGCCAGGTCTCCCACCAGCAGGCGCACGCTGGCGGCCGCAAACTCGTCATATGGCTTCAGCCGCTCCACCACCCGCAGCAACCGCCGCGCGCCGAAATGCAGGGTCGCCAGCCGGAAGCGGTTGTGCAGTACCGGCTCCCATTTCACCTCATACGGAAACCGGGCGCGAAATGCGTGCTGTATCTCGACCTGTGGCGCTATCCAGCATTCATAACCGCAAGTCCACAGCCGGATGCTCAGCTCGGAATCCTCCGCGCCCCACAACACCATGCCGGGGTCGAAGCCGCCAATCTCCGTGAAAACCTCCCGGCGCAGCGCCAGGAAGCACCCGCACAGCAACGGCGCCGGATACGGAACGCTGTCCTGCTGCCCCAGCCATCCCACCGCGAGACTGGCGTCACTCCACTTCTGACCGTACCCGGTGACCTCGATCGCCGCCGGCCGCATGGTGGCGACGGCCGGAGCGACAGCGCCCACCTCGCGCCGCGCCAGCACCTCCAGCAGCCCCTCGGCCCAGCCCGATGGCACGGCTACATGCGCGTCGCTGAAAACCAGGACGTCGCCGGTGGCGTGGGCCGCCCCGAAATTGCGCGCCCCGGCGACCCCCAGCCGCTCCTCCGGGCGCACAACTGTGACACCGGGATACCCCGCCTTCAAAAATTCCGCGCTGCCATCCGTCGACCGGTCGTCCACCACGATGATCTCCGATGAATCGGGCAGGCTGGCTGCCAGTCCATCCACCGTGCGGCGCAGCGCCTGGCCCTCGTTCAGGCTGATGACGACGACACTCAGGGTCGTCATAGGTCGATCTCGAATTTCCGGCAGAACCATTCCGCATCGTGCTCTCGTTTCTCGCGCACCAGCCGGCGGCGCTCCCAAATGTCGCTCACCAGCAGGCTGGCAATGGCGTCCGAAAATGAGGGCCTGGTCTTCAAGGAAGACAGGATTCGCTCCAGCCGTTTTCCGTCGAAGTGCAGCACCGCGGTGCGCACGCGATTGTACAGGAAATCGTGCCAGCCCACTGGAAAGGGGTCCTTCTTAAACCAATGCGCCACCTCCGCGCCCGGAACCATGAAAACAGAATACCCCAGCAGCCAGGCGCGGATACACAGCTCCACATCCTCCATTCCGTAGCTGCGCATGGCCTCGAAACCGCCCACCGCCCGGAAGAATTCCCGCGTCATGAGCATGCAGGCGCAGCCCGCCAGCGGCACCGGATAGGGCTGTTCTCCCCGCCGGCGCAGCCAGTCGACGCTCAATTCCCGGTCGCGGATGGTCAGGCCGAAGGTGGTAGCCGCCGGAACTTCCAGGCTGCTGATCTGCGGAGCGACGATCCCGGCGCCGGGTTTCTGAAGCTCCTCCAGAAGCTTCTCCAGCCATCCACGGCGCGGAATGCAGTGCGCGTCCATGGTAGCCATCACCGGGGCACGGGCTTTCGCGGCGCCCAGGTTTCGCGCTGCGGCGACACCGTGGCGCCGGGGCAGATCCACCAGGGCAACATTCTCGAACGGCGGCGGATCGGCGCGAAGGGCGTCGCAGCCGGAGTCGGTGGAGGCGTCATTCACTACGATGACTTCGTAGCTCACATCCACCGTATCGCGGATGGCCGCCAGAGTCTGGCCCAGCCTGGGCCCCTCGTTGCAGACCGGCAACACGATGGACACTTCGGGAGCCGGCGGGCAGCCCGGCCCGGCACGTTCCGGCACTGGAATCTCCTGGCTGGCCATCCGGTATCTCTTCATTGCGGCGACGCGGGCCCGTCTAGTCTACCGGGCAAAAATTTCTAGTGACTCCTTGCACAGCCGAGTTTCTGATGTCTTCGATTCGCGGCGTGCTCAGGCTGGTATCGTTGTCGGGGTCTACGTCCCACTGGGCGAAGCTCCTCATGTGCGAGCGGATGGCCTCTACGCCGAGCTCCGCCTGCCGGGCGATCTGTTCCGCGGCATATTCACCAAAGGACTTGTTTGGCAAATACCCATAGGCGCTGAACGGCCCTTCCTCGTCTCCGTTGGCGGCGGCAGCCATCTTTTGACTTGCCACCGAGTTGGCCATGAATTGGAGGGGAGCGGAAGCGTGTTGGGATTGCCAGACGTGTGCTAATTCGTGCGTTATGGTCTCCGAACGCGGCGATGGCCCGACATTCACGATTTGTATTACCGGCATCGGATTGACACCGGGGACCCTCGCGCCTATGGCGATGGTAAAGGCGCGATTCCCGTACCCCGTCCTGTTCGACAGGAAGACCGCAGACAAATCGATGCTGCTGCCGTAGGCGGCCTGCGCGGTCGCTTCCCATCCGCTCCCAACGAAAGGTGTGATGGTAGTACCACGGACATAACTCTCGAGCTCTTGCGCATAGCTCTTGAGCTGTTGCAGAATACCCGGCGGAGGCGTGCCCGTAAAAGACGCGGCGGGCATCTTTGCGGGGCCGCCGGAATTAGAGAATGTGGCGAGCTGAGCCTGTTGCGAATCCGCGTTCTCGGGAAAAACGTTGTCGCAGTAGATCGGGGCTATAGGCGTAGGCGTAGGCGTCGGGGTTGGGGTGGGCGTCGGAGTTGGGGTAGGCGTAGGTGTTGGAGTAGGCGTAGGCGTCGGGGTTGGGGTGGGCGTCGGTGTCGGGGTCGGCTTCGGCGTTGGACCAGGGGTCGGGCCGGGCGTGGGACCGGGCGTCGGACCCGGGGTTGGTTCGGGAGTCGGACCCGGCCCCGGGCATGGGGTCGTCGGATCGCCTACGTTCCCCGGCCCGGCATTCGCGTCGGCGTCCTTAGCTGCAGCGGCCAAAGCCTGCGCCTTGGATTTCGGCGGAGGCGGCGGTGGGGGCGCCTTCTTGCCGGGCGGAGGTGGCGGCGCTGGTGGGGGAGGCGGCGGTGGCGGCGGTGGTGGAGTCGGGGTGGGCGACATTTGGCGGACCTATCGATTCCCCAAGCGACGATGCGCCGCCACCGGCAGGCCCTCTATTTTCACCTCGGGACGGCCGCTTCGGCGGAGAATTCCGCCCGCCCACCGGTCACCGCAACGAGAGCCGGCGGTCACCGCAAATAACGCGCCTAAACGGTTCCGCGCCATGACTTCGGTGCTATCAGGGCACGATCGCAATGCGAATCCCCATTCCGCCGAACATGTCGTTCGTTACGCTACGGGACCCGGCGCGCAACCGCTCGGCGGGTTGCATCCAGGCGCCTCCGCGCGCGGCGCTATGCGTCGGAAAACGCGCTCCGACCGGATCAACCGGCGCCAGCTTATCGAACGAAACAATGTAGTCGATACAGGGCTCATAGACGTTGCCGAGCATGTCGTAAAGGCCCCAGGCGTTTGGCTCCTTGGTCCCCACGGCGTGAACCGAATCTCCGGAATTGGCGCGGTACCAGGCGATGCGCTGTAAGTCCCGGTCCGTGGAACCGGAATAATAGGGAGTTGCGGTCCCGGCCCGAGCAGCGTACTCCCACTGTGCCTCCGTTGGCAGCGTCACATTCACGCCGGTCATTTCCGACAGCCGCCGGCAATACCCGAGCGCATCGGTGTAGCGAACCTGATCGACGGCCAGGTTGTCACCCTTCAAACCGCTGGGATTCTCGTGCATGACCGCGATGTACTCTTCCTGTGTAGTTTCATACTTGGCGAGATAAAATGCCTTCGAAATCGTAACCTCACGCGGGGGGATCTCCGAGTCTTCACGCCCTGCTTCAGCGAGCGGAGTGCCCATCAGGAACTTCCCGCCAGGTATCCGGACGAGTACCCACGTGGCAGGGCCAATCCCGAATCGCAAAACGGGATCTCCGGCAGCGATGGATTTCCTAAGATCGGCCATCCCTGAGATCCTCGGCGTTTGTGATATGGCGTCCGCCAAAGCGAAACATGCGAGCGGGGCCGTCCGGATGAGCCACTTGTGCGCGATCACGACGGATGCTTCTTATTGTATGCCGCTTTGAAGTTGGCATCCCAGAACTTTCCATAGTATTCCTTGTGGTTTGCCGCGAGGTAATGGTTATAGTAATCGTCGAAGTCCTTAGCCGATTGAAACCCGCTCAGCGGCGATACGGCGCCCGCGGGACACCCCCAGCTACCCTTACATGCGGCGAACGCCTTCAGGGCATTTTGGACGCCTTCGTACTCGACCTTCTCGTTGGCTTTGATGTAGTCGGTGCGGGAGAGATTGCCGGCTATGGCGTCGGCATGAATCTTCGCAAATACTGTCGCGTTGGAGAGGTTCGTCAGTTCGTGAATGGCAACATCAGTCGCGGCGCAACAGTCCGGAGTGGGGCTGATGCTGATCGTGGCCGAGGGTGCGTTGGCGCTCCCACCGAAACCTCCCGCGCCCGGTTGAATCTTGACGGCGGGAGTCTTGCCGGTGGCCAAATAAGCCAGGTTCCAAACGTCAGTACCGCCGTCACAAGCCTTCACATTTTTGATGATGGTGCTCGCCGGACACGGCTTCGGGGCGGGCGTCGGTGTCGGGCCAGGCGCAGGAGGGGCCGGTGGCGTCGGCGTGGGTGTTGGCGTTGGCGTGGGTGTTGGAGTTGGCGTGGGTGTTGGAGTTGGCGTGGGTGTCGGAGTTGGCGTGGGTGTCGGAGTTGGCGTGGGCGCCGGAGTTGGCGTGGGCGCCGGAGTGGGTGCCGGAGTCGGGTTCGGACTGGGAGTCGGCGTTGGCGCGGGCGTCGGCTCAGGGGTTGAAGTTGGCGCAGGTGTGGGCGACGGGCCAGGGCACGGGGTCGTCGGGTCGCCGACGTTCGCCGCTCCGGCATTCGCGTCGGCATCCTTAGCTGCAGCGGCCAAAGCTTGCGCCTTGGATCTCGGCGGAGGCGGCGCTGGAGGCGGAGTCGGCGCTGGAGGTGGTGGAGTCGGCGTGGGCGGCATGCCGATCTATCGATTCCCCAAACGACGCTGCGCCGCCGCCAGCAGGGTCCGTATTTTCACCTCGGGACGGCCGCTTCGTCGGAGAATTCCGGCCGCCCACCCGGACCGCCGGTCGGTGTCGAAATCCGGTCCGAAAACCATCGCCAGATCGATGTACTTGCACACGTCGCGACGGGCGGTGATTCCGTGCGCCGCCGCTCGGTTGATCCCGTGCCGGATGGTCTCCCTCACCTGCGCCTCCCCAGTGCTTTGGCACTCGCGGGGGAAGAACTTATTCAGATGCTCCACCATCCACTCTTCGAACTTCTCCACTTCCACTTGCGAGAACACGTTCAACTGTGCCTGCCGGATCGTCCAGGCAGGGTAGTGTTGCGGCATCCGTCCAATGAAGGGCGAATCTGCCCCGCTCCCCGGCGGCCAGGGTTCGGACGGCCTGGCGGTATCGAGCGACAGCGTCCGCCGCTCCAAAGTGCCGCGGCGATGCAGGCGAAACTCCAGCACGTCCTCCGGAACCTTGCCTTCGGTCCAGAAGCACTCAATCGGACCGAACAGGAGACGTAGTTCATCCGTCAGGCAGGTGGGCAGGTACACCCGCAGCACGCGCGGGTCGTAATAACGAAAAACCAGTCGCCCCCGCGGAGTCTGCGCCATCAGGAAATGGCGCAAGTGCCGCCGCAACTGGCGAAGGCTGGCATCGCATTTGAGAAAGATACCCCAACTGTTGCCCCAGCCAAGTTCGAGAATTCGCCGCGAATACTTGTCTTCGTATTCGAGCTGAACCAGATGCGGGGCGGCCACCTCCAGTTCGGGGGCCAAATCGCCGGCATACAGACAGGAATAGTCCAGGTATGAGCTGAGCAGAGAGGAATAAACCCGCCGTTCGAGCGCACAGTCCAGGATCATCCAAATATCCCGCCGGTCGCCCTTAGGCCACAGGATCTCTTCAATCCGGCCGGTAGACTGGTGCGCCATCGTCAGAGTCATATTATGTCAAACAACCGTGATTGCGGGCACAGGCGGGGCGCGGCTCCGCGGCATCGGCGGCGGAGGTGTCGCTCCTGTCTCTGCCTCCTGATACGCGGCCGGGATGAAGGGTAGTTGTCGTACAATGTTAGATTCCGCCCCTCAGGTGGGTGCGGCGCAAGCGATGGATATTGCTTCGGTAAATGGAGCTTCAGGGGCGTGGGGAGGCCCGTCCCACCGAGCGCGTTGAGACGTCCGCATGATCGCCCCACCCAAGGATCCCTGGGAAATTCTTCCGGCATGGCAATCTACGCTCAAGGACCGGCGGTTCAGTATCCTCGACCGCACGGACATCGAGGATTTCCTGCGCCACCATAAGTTCGAACACGGGCTGATGACGCGGCTGCGGGACCTGTTGGCTGCCATGGAACCGGTGGGCCGGTTCACCGACGACCAGGTCATCGAAGCGGTCGCCTGGAAACTGGCCACCC
>JASHSS010000484.1 GCA_030038565.1 Bryobacteraceae bacterium | reverse complement strand
CGGAAGCGCCGCCACCATTGCGAGATCGTGGGGTACAAAGATCGTGGGGTACCGTTCGCACAAGGGGCCGGCCTGGATATAATAGCAAGTCGTACCAAGCTTCGATAGGAGCTACACATGACCACACGAGTGATCGCGATTGCCTCGATAGGATTGTTCGGGGCCCTGCTTTTGGCGGCCAACAAGCCCCTGACCGTGACCTTGAAGGACGCGGCTGGCAAGGATGTCGGAACGGCCAAAATCTCGGACGGGGCGGGTGGCAACGGCGTCAGAATCGCCCTAAACCTCAAGGGCCTGCCTCCCGGTGAACACGCCCTCCATATCCACACCAACGGGAAGTGTGAGGCACCCGCATTCACAAGCGCGGGAGGCCACTTCAATCCGACCAACGCGCACCACGGCATCAACAACCCCACGAGTCCCAAGCCACACGCGGGCGACATGCCGAATTTCACGGTGAAACCGAACGGTACGGCTAAGCTCACGGTGGAAGATTCGGCGGTTACCCTGGGCAGCGGAAGCAATTCCTTGTTCGCCAACGGCGGCACGGCGCTGGTGATCCACGCCAAAGCGGACGACCTGATGAGCGATCCCTCCGGCAACGCAGGCGACCGCATTGCCTGCGGGGTGATCGCGAAATAGCGGGAGTACACCTCGGCGTCGGAACGAGTTTTTCCCGGCTTGCGCGGTCACTCGAATCGGTCGGGTGTCGCACTCGTTCCCTCGCCGGCTGCCGCAAGCCGCAGGCTGCCCACCCGTGGCACGCGCGTCACGTTCCACTCACGCATTCGCCGCCACGGCGCGTTGCGCTGACTGTCGCGTTCTCGCGCCTGGCGGGCGTTCGCGGCCCGCCTCTGTAACCCCGCGCGCCTCAGCTGTGCTCTCGTGCCGAATCGCCCGGACGGGCCCAGCGCCGCGACTCGACGCCAGCGCCAATCGCCGGCAGGTCGGAGCGGAACTCGCCCGGCGGTGCGGGCCCCGTCTCCAACAGTCTCCCGGCCGGCGCGCAGGGGCGGGTCGCCCTTTAGGAAAAGTGCGGCGGCACGATCCCGCCAGACCGGCGCCACTTGCGCAGGACCCGCCGCCGAGAGTATTGTCATTTCCGGGCAATCTGATCGGCCCGATCCGGCGTTCCGGCGAAATGCGGAGTCACGGCCGGGCTGGTGGAGACCGCGCTGCATCAGCAGGCCCAATGGGCTGACGCACCGGAGAGGTAATTCAGATGACGAACCAGATTAAAATTCAGCTTCGCCAAGTTTCGACATCCACGTCCGAGGCGACAATGCGCACTCACCATTTGCTTATCGACCGGCCGATCGAGAAAGGTGGCGCCGATATGGGTCCCATGGGTGGTGAACTATTCCTGGCAGCCGTGGGAGGTTGCTTCATGAGCAATCTGCTGGCGGCGGCCAAAGCCCGGCAGATTGAGATTTCCAATATCGGCGCAGAGGTCTGGGGCACAATTGCTGATTCACCGAGCCGCTTTTCCGCGCTGGAGTTGCACATTAGAGCGGATCATCTGGATCGGGAGCTGCTTGACCGGCTCGTGGAAATCGCCGACCGTGGGTGCATCATGATGAATACCCTTCGCGGGAAGATTGACGTGCTCATTCGCACGGGCGTGACAGCCTGAAGGCCATCTTGGGGTTCTGCGGCAAGGGACGCATTCCCGACAGGGATTTCAGGCGGATTGCGCAACGCCCGCCTCTATCGTGGCCGCCGCGCGGGGGGCCGGCCAGGCGGGCGTCGTATGCGGGCCGCCCAATCAACGGTACTCGACGCGTTCCCACCGGTTGGAATTCGTCGGCGGGAACCGCCAAGCATCCTCCCGGCCTCTTCCAGACCGCCCTATCGCGTGCTGCCCGCACGGGTCCGCCGGCGCCGATTAGCCACGCCGGCAAGACAGGTGCGGGCGGCGGTCGCGCCGACGAACCCCAGAATGATCGGCACTTCTCACCAGATGCGACCACACGTTCTGAACCGGACGGGGCACATCGAACTGTATGGCGTTTTGGCCGACCATCGTAATTTTGACGATCATGCCGCCGCGGCGGGAAGGACCGTCGGCCACTTCGGGCGGCACAATCCTGGAGGCGACACACCGCGGCCCGACGATTTCGTAAGTTCGCAACTTTTCGTCGCAAATCTTTGGAAATTCACAGCTGGGGTTCAGCGGTTTTTCCAGCGCGCCCGCGGACGCTGGGAACGGTCTTTTCCCTCAGGTGATTTCCGTGACGTGGGGAATATCGATCGTCACTTCGCTACGCGCTCGGGCTTGGCGGGGCGGATAGTGTATCGGCACTAACAGGTCCGCGGATGGTCAATGCGTGTGGCAGCAAAGATGCTCCGAACTGAAGGAGCGGACTCTTGGCTGGGACTCGGGGTCCGCCGGGAGGTCATCGTGAACTCGAAACATAGCTTCAAGCTAGTGGTGTTGCTGGGAATAGCCAGCCTTTTGGCGGTCCCTGGCGCCTCTTTTGGCGCGGTGTTTGTGTCAGTGGCCATCGCGCCCCCGGTCCTTCCTGTTTATGCGCAGCCGATATGTCCCGGTCCCGATTACATTTGGACGCCCGGATTCTGGGCGTACGGTCCGGCAGGCTACTACTGGGTACCCGGAACGTGGGTATTAGCACCCGAGCCCGCCTTGCTGTGGACGCCTGGTTACTGGGGATTCGCCGATGGGTTGTATGTCTGGCATGCAGGCTATTGGGGTCCTCATGTGGGCTTCTATGGCGGCGTAGACTACGGATTTGGCTATTTCGGCGTAGGATTTGTCGGCGGCATGTGGGCAGGCGGCCACTTCCGGTATAACGCCGCAGTGATGCATGTTAATCCGGCAGTGGAGCATAACACCTACGTGGACCGGACCGTGATCCGCAATAGCACAGCTAATCGTGCGAGTTTCAACGGCCCTGGCGGAATCAGGGCTCGTCCAGCGGCCGCCGACGTTGCAGCCGAGCACGAACGCCACCTTGGGCCCACCGCGGTACAGACAAACCATGATCGCAACGCTGGAGCGAACCGCAACAGCCTCGTATCCGTGAACCACGGTCGGCCGGCCACCATGGCAACGAGCCGGCCTTTGGCAGAACCAGCGAATCGCGCGGCAGTGAATCATGCGGAAACCGCCCGGCCGCAGGTCTCGGCCAATCGCGCCGGAGGCCATCGTTCGCAAGCTCAGCCTCCGGCAGTCGGGAACCGTCCTACGACGGTGAATCGCGCGCGGGCGACGCATGCCGGACCACCGGCGCGTCCTTCGGAGAGCCGCTCGGCAGCGAATCGTGCAGCCCGGCCAAGCCATCAGGAACCGGCAGCCCGGCCCGGTCCCCAGCATAACGCAGCGAACCACGCAGCACCGCCTATTCATCCGGAGGGTGCGGGGCGGCCCGCGCCGCAACATAACGCTGTGCCAAGGCAGGCTCGGGCTGAGCGCCATGGGGAACGCTAACCGGTGATGACAGGCCATGGGCCATCGCTCCGACGTAGCCGATACGAAGCAAGCACCGAAGCGCAGAGAACTATAAACTGGACGAACAGAGATGCGATAACCACTCATAACCACTAGCCGCACCAGTTCTCCGTTGGCCCGTTGCGCGCACTGGACGGTGGTGGAATTCGGCGCGTAAGTCTCTTTGTTTCTGGCGTCCCCAGGGGGATTCGAACCCCCGTTACCGCCGTGAAAGGGCGATGTCCTAGGCCGGGCTAGACGATGGGGACTGGGCAGGCCGTGAGAAGAGGAACATTTCTACTGTAGCCTCCGCCGCCTTCCTGAGTCAACCCGAGTCAGCTCGTGCACAACCCCGGCCCATCCAGCCCGGTGGTCTTCAGAAATCCGTCGCGCACGTCGAAGATGCCGGGGAAACGCTTCTCCCAGCCGCGATTGGCGGCCGGCACGTATTCGCGGGCGTTGGCCTCCAGCGAGGAAACCCCGGGCACGTGCGCCGCAATTCCCACCGAGTGCACCAGCGCGGCGCCCGGACAAGTAAGGTCCTGCACGCAGCGGAACAGCTTGTACTTCTGGGTGGCCGCCGCCAGCAGCAGTGTCTGCGATTGGCCCTTGCAGGCCTTCAGTGCCACGCCGGTGTAGCCCATCTCGCGCGCCAGCAAAAGCGCGTCCAGTCCGGTGAGCGATTCATCGATCACCACGGGCCGCAGCCGGGCCGCTTCGAACATGGTGTTCTGGCGGTTGGCGGCCAGGTCGCGCGCGGTAGGCTGCTCAATGTATTGCACGCGATCGAAGGCGGACGGCGCCTGGCCGTGCAACCGGCGATCGAACTCCAGCAGGTATTGGACATTCGGGCAGCGCTCGTTGAAATCCAGCGAGTACAGCCACTCCTTCCAACCCCGGCGCGCCTGCGCGGCGGCTGTCACCCGGTCGATGGCCGCCACCCGGTCCACATCCCAGGCGAGGTCCGCGCCGTTGAGCTTGATCTTGAGGGCCGTCACTCCGCTGTAGGGAATCCACTCTTCCAGCGATTCGGGCAGGCCGTCGCCTATGTGCCGGGTCACTTCGGCGGGGGTGAGCGGGTCCGAGGCGCCCACCGAGTGGTACATGCGGATGCGCGGCGTCGCGGTGGGCTGTATGTATCGGTCCAGGTATTCCCCGCGGAACTCGCCGTTCAGATAATGGGCCAGGTCGTAGGCCACGAAATCTTTGCCGCATACCTGAAAGCTGTTCCGGCCGTGCAGGCGCCCGAAGGCATCGTGCAGCGCGGCGTCCACGGGGCTGGCGGTCACCAGGGTGCACAGCTTGGGGATAGGGTGCGGCAGGCTGCTCTCGCGGGAAGTTTCCACGGCGGCTTTGAGATATTCGGGCTCCAGCGCAGCGTTCACGTCCAGCGGATGGGCGAAGCCGCGGAAATCCTGGGTGAGGCGGGCGATCTTCGCGGCCAGCGCCTTCATAGCCGCGAGCGTCGTGTCGTACGGGATATCGGGGGCTGGGAAGGACCACACGTTGCCGAGCGGCATGGCGGCGAACCCGGCTGCCGTTTTGCCCTGCTTCGAATGCAGGCGGCAATGCACGTTCAGCATGGTCACGCGGTCCACTTCCTTGCCGCCGAACTTGTAAGGGGCGCGGTAGAGGTAATCCTCGAAGCCGATCCGGACCTCGTCGATCTGGGCGTCGGTAGAGCGCGCGGCAGCCAGCAGCGTGGGCATGGCCAGAAACTCGCGGCGCCCCATCTTCATAGGCCGGCCTGCGCCAGTTGGCCGCGCAGAGTCGTGAGGTCGCGCTTCATAGCCGCGAAGACTTCGGATTGCGGGATCGTGATGGTAGCCTTGCCGTCGTTGGCGCCGCCCAGCGCGTATTCGAAGTGCTGCTGGAGCGGCCCGTGGAACGCGGAGGCTTTGACCATTTGCAAGAACTGGGCCAGGTGCACCATGCCCTCGCCCAACGGCCGCCACTGCGGTTGCCACGAGCCGCGGGCATCTTTGGCCCATTGAAAATCCTTTACCGCGATGCCGCGCAAGTAATCCCCGGTGATTTTGAAGCTGTTGATCCAGCCTCCCACCCCACCTTCGATGGTGGCGTGCGCAACATCGAAATTTACCCCCACCTGGGCTGGGTCGATGTCCTGCATGATGATGTGCAGATCCCAGATGGACGCGCCCACCAAGCCGGCGCCCGAATGCGTATGATACATGGCGCAGGCGCGGTATTTGGCATTTAGAGTAGCCAGCTTCGCCAGGCGCGGCCGGAAGGCGGCGAGTTGGCGCGGATAAGGCTCGGCGGTATACTTAAATCCGCCGAAACGGTAGTGCTGAATGCCAAGCCCCGCGGCGGTGGCCACCATGTCTTCCGCGAACGGTGTCTCGGCGTCCACGATGTCGGTGGTGATCATGGGCACTTCGAGACCCTGGGCGCGGATGCTCCTGACCAGCGCGGGCAGATCCTGGCGGACCTTTTCGGGCTCCACGTGGCCGCCCTTGCGGACGGTGATATCGATGGCGTCGTAGCCGATTTCGGCGGCCCCGCGGGCCAGGGCCTCGCCTTGCAAAAACTGAAGGTGTTTGGAGAAGATCGCCACCTTGGCGGCGGAGCGCGGCTGATCGGCCGCGGAAGCCAGCATGGCCGCGCCTGCCAGAAGACCGCGCCGCGAAATGGAGGGAACATCGCGCGTGGGCATTTCCCTTTTAGAATACCGCCGGAGCTGGCAAGGGGTCCCGAGCGTGCCGGTCGGAGCGTGTGGCTCCCCGTGACGGATGGCCGGCCGGGCAGTCCGCCCATCGGTTGCCGGGGTTATTCCTGACAGGCCGACAGAATACTGACCAGCTGCTGGATTTCTTCCTGGCTCATCAGGCCGTTCTTGCAGAATCGCCTGTTGATCCCTTTGAGGTGCGTGTAATCGAAAAGCGCCACGAAACTGATCATGAACACAACCGAAAGCAATGCAAAGTATTGGTGCATAAGGTTCGCTCCGAAACCTTAGTATGCCTGCAGTAAGCGACCGGCGACAGTACCGGCGGTTCGGCAGCCGTACTGGACTGAACCTTCGGTATGGGCTAGTCCCTGAACCGAGGATTCCGGATATTTCCTATGAACACCGGCAACGTATTTCCGCCGCCAAGAATATGCTACGGCACGCCACGGCGCTTCCGTCGCGCCCAGCACTCCCTTCACAAGTCTATTTTTGTCAGTGTCTTGCAATGGGTTATCGGGCTCTTCGATGGGTAGCCCGGCCATATCGGCAGGCGAAACTATGCGCTCTTCGAGGCGGGACGGTTTCGATTTCCATCCTGTTTCGATGTGCATCCTTCGGTTGAGGGTACCCGGCTGATGGTATTTGCGCCAGAGGGGCTGGGGGATGGAAAACAGAAAGGGGAATAACTGGATGTTGCCGGATTTGTGGAAGAATTCCCGGCTGAGCCAGGGCAAGTTCGGCTTGCAGATCCACTGCCGCCAGGAAGTGATGCTCTTCGGCTTCGTCTTCCCTGCACCAGTGAGCGGGAGCAAGCCGCCGCTCCATTGCCCTGGCGGTGTCCCACGCGCCGAACGCCGGGCCGCGCGTCATCGGCCCGGCGTACGGGGTACCGGCGCGTGGTTACCCTAGGAGGTCTTGCAATTCGCTCGTCAGGGCAGCCGGGCTCGTCCCGGCTTGCTTCAACGCCGCGTAATCACGCCATCCGAGGTAGCAGCAGCTCGGAATGGGTATCAGGAGGGCCAGCCCCATCAGCTTGGCGATGGAATCATGGGCCTGCAGAAAATGTACTGCATAGGCCAGGCAAACGCAGGCGATGAAGACCTTGAGGCGCACTTGGATTTTCAGTTTCAGGTTAGATGCCCGCCGCTCGCGATTCGTCGAAACCGGCAGTAAGGCGTCGGCGTTGTTGGTGTCGATCAGTTCTAATATCATGTTTGGCCCTTCCACAAGCTATCTTGCCAACTCGCGCCGCTTTGATCCAGGTGCACTGCGTACCGTTGCGCGCTCATAACCGAAGTTAACAAACTCCGCGGGTTATCGAAGGATAACGTACCCGCTCCAGCCCGCACCGCCCGAGTGGGTCCGTGTGGGCCCATGGGGCGGCCTTGCTTCCTCCGCTCGGTGGAAATAGAATCGTTGGAAACCCATGCCTGAAATGGAACCGATGTTTCTGCCCGAAGTGGAGCACAATCCTCAACCGGGGCCGTATCGCGACCTGATCGCCATCATGCGGGGGCGCGGCGAATACCCGCAAATATGGCACATGTTCGCCTTCCTGCCGCAGGCCACCCACCACCTGGCCCGTTTCACGCAGGAAATCATGCGCGGCCCCGGGCCGATCGCTCCGGGCATGCGAGAGTTGATCGCGGCCTACACTTCCTATCGCAACGATTGTCCGTTTTGACTGAAGTCCCACGCGGCCGGTGCGGCGGCGATTCTGGGGGACGAGGCTTTGGTATGGGCCGTTTTGCGCGACCTCGAAACTTCACCGTTGGACGAAAAGCACAAGGTGCTGTTCCGTTTTGTGGATAAGGTCAACCACGACTCGCCGCGCCTCGCGCCCGCGGATTTCGATCCGGTGCGCGCCGCCGGATGGACCGACGAAGCCATTTACTTCGCTATCACGGTATGCGCGCTGTTCAATTTTTACAATCGCTGGGTAGACGCCGGCGGGGTGCACGCGCTGTCCGATGAGGCCCACCGCGAAGGCGGTAAGCGCCTCGCCACCCAAGGTTACAGCACACCCGCAGGCTCCTAGCGCCACATCCTGACCGTAAACGCCGCTGGGTGAATAATTAAACAGTACTTGACACTGTCGTTATTGTCGGGTACTCTCGACTCAGGATGGACGAAGAGAAAACCCTGTCCGAGTTGGCCGCCGAAACAGGGATTCCTGCGCGCACCATTCGCTTTTACATCTCGCGCGGGCTGCTGGACGGGCCGTCCAAGGCCGGACGAGGCGCGGTGTACACTCATGCGCATCGGGAGCGGCTGGAGAAGATCAAGGCTTTGCAGGCCGAGGGCCGCCATCTGTCCGAAATTGCGCCGCTCATGGACTGCGGGGACGGTGAGCGTCCCAGTTATCCCTCGGCGCCCTGGTGGCAGCACACGATTGCGGACGACGTGCTGGTCTTTACCCGCGGAGATATAAGCCCGTGGCGCCAAAAACAGATCCGCGACGCCATCGACGAGATGGCCCTGCGTTTGAGGAGGAAAGAATGACGGCAGCAGCTTGTTTTGCCCCCATCGTGGTGGAAACCGGACAGGCCATCGAATTGGCCATGCAGCGGCTTTGGTTGACCGGCCGGATCCTGCCGGCCGGGGCGCGCCTGACGGTCCAGCACGTGTTCCGGTCGGCGGAAACCAAACCCATCGAGGTCATCTATTCCTTTCCCTTGCCTCGGGATGCCGCTTTGCGCCGTTTCCGGATCACGGGCGATGGATTCGAGGCGCATTCGGAATGGAAGGAAACCGAAGAGGCCGTCAAAGCCTATGAGGAAGGCGTAGCGCGTGGATCGCTGGCTGCTTTGGCGCGCCAGTATGGCGATGGGGTGGAAAATCTGACGGTCGGCAATATCCAGCCGGGCGAACAGATTGCCGTGTACCTGGAACTGATCGCGGGGGTGGAATTGCGCGATGCGGGTTTCCGCTTCCGGTTTCCGTTCACGCTTGCGCCGGCATACCACGCGCGGGCGCGCATGGCCGTGGTAGACCGCGAGGGCGAGATGGAATTGCCGGCGGATGAATTCGGCGACGTGATTCTGCCGCGATTCCGCGAGGATCCGTCGGCGCTGCACCAGGTGGGCTTCGAACTGTCGGTCGAGAGCGGGCTGGAAATCGATGAGCTGGGGTCGCCTTCCCACGCCGTGAGGGTGAAACGGCACGGCAGTGAGGCCAGCCGGGTGACACTGGCGGCGGAGAAAGATATTCCGAATCGCGACCTGGTGCTGGATGCGCATTACCGCGAGACTCGCCCCCAGGTGCTGGCCGGGTTTCCGAAGGACGGTAAAGGCCGGTTTGCGGCCATCCTGCCTTCGACCAGTTTCGGAGCCAAGACCGAGTCCCCGCGGCGAGTGGTCATCCTGCTGGACCGCTCGGGGTCCATGCAGGGGGCGCCCATTGCGCAGGCCGCCAAGGCCATCGAGGCTTGCCTGGCAGCGCTGGCCGAGACGGACTTCTTCGGGCTGGTGGCGTTCGACGACCGGATTGAGATGTGCGACACGCATCTGCTGCCGGGAACCCGGCACAATCGCGACCGTGCGCACCGCTTTCTGGAGACCATCAGAGCCCGCGGTGGCACGGAACTGGCCGCCGGCTTCCAGAAGGCCGTGGAACTGCTGGAACGGGGCGGCGGCGACGTGCTGATCCTGACGGACGGCCAGGTGGCGGGCACCGAGCGAATTCTGGCGGATGCCCGCAAGACCAATACGCGCTTGCACTGCCTGGGCATCGGGAGCGCCAGCCAGGACCGGTTCCTGGCGCTGCTGGCACGGGAGACCGGCGGGGTGAGCCGGTTTGTCACGCCCAGCGAGCGGGTGGACCTGCCCGCGGTGGACCTGTTCGCTCCCATCGGGCGGCCGCTGGCTGCCGGGCTGAAAGTCACCGGCAACGTTCAGCCGGAACCGCCTGCGGCGGTCTTTGGAGGCGCTCCGGTGTTGCTCTTCGGTGAAATCGGGGAGGGGGAGAAGGTCGAAGTCTCCTGGGATGGGGGTGGGGCGCTGAGCCTGCCGGTGGCGTTTTCCGGGAGCGAGACTGGCGAGACGGTGTGGCTGCTGCAGGGTGCGCGGCTGATTACCGATTGGGAGAGCCGCTATCCCAGCGAGGAGGTCCTGGCGCCGGTCGAGAAGCGGCGCCAGAGCCGGGTGGCGGCGCGCCTGCGGGATTTGAGCCGGCAGTACGGTCTGGCCAGCCGGGAGGTGTCGCTGGTGGCCGTGGTGGAGCGCAAAGGGGACCGCGCCGGACAACTACCCGAGACCCGCGTGGTGCCCACCGGCATGGCGCAGGACACCCGTTTCGGAGCTTATTTCCCCAGGCCCGGAATGCCGCTGGCGTACGCACTCTCCGCGGCGGGACAGGACCCCTCCACTCGGATGCTCAACAGGCGCTTGGCGATGGCCCCCAATCCGGCAGCCCTGCCGATTTCGACCGGAGCGCCGCGGCCACCGGAGCCGGGCGAGTTCACCAGGATGTTCGGAAGCGCCGCGCCGCCCGTGCACCCGCGTCACAGAGCCACGATCGCGCCTCCGCCATCGCAGGCCGATGCTCCGGGCGCGCCGCCCTTTTTCCAGTCGTTACTCCGCCGCAAGCGAGGCCACGCGGCGTCGGCCCAAACCGAATCCCCCGAGGATGCGCTGCTGGCGCTGGCTTCGGCGATGGATTCCGACGGCGGCATGCCCGGCCGCAACGAAAAGGATCGGGCTTTGGCCAGCGTCTTGGCGCTGCTGGCGTTCGTATCCCACGGCCATACACCGTCAAGCGGAGCCTTCCGGTCGCACGTGGCCCGGCTGGTGGCATTCCTTGAGTCGCTGAGCGGTCTGGACGCTTCCAAGCGGCTTCTGGCAGAAAAGGCCATCGAGGCCGCCCGACAGGGGCAGGCGCCGCCCGGTGATTGGCTGCGGCTGGCGCAAGCCGGCGGCGACCAGTGGCTCGCCCTGGGGAAGGCCCTGGCAGAGTGAGCATTGCCCGCGCAACTCGGGCGGGCGCGCTCGCTGATCCGCCCAGGCGATTGCGTTTGACGATGGTCGCTCACCTGGCGCGGGGCTGGGATAACGGCCATCACCTGCTCAGACCCTCAGATTGCATCGACCAGAAGCTTGGAGACGTCGGTTGGCGTGTGGTTCGGAGGCAACCGTATCACCTTGGCGACAGGGACCAGAGAGCGCGCCAAGGCCGCGAGGCTCTCGGCCCCGGGTATTTTCGCATCGATCACGACCACCCCGATCCGGCTTGCATCTGATCGGAGCGTCTCTCTCGCACGCGCCGCTGTCTCGGCAACGACGACTCGATAACCGCGCGGGGCCACCGTGAGAACGACCCGGCATTGGTCCTCGCGATCCCTCATGATCGCGAGAACCTGTGGCCGTTCGAGCGGGGCAGGCTGTACGGGCCCACGCACCGCAGTGGCCAATGAGAGGATTTCGCTGCAAAGCTCGTGGCCGGTGTTCGTCAGGCCCAGTGTGAAGGTACTCAGTAAGCCAAATGTCAGGACCACTGGCCAACTCCCGTCGAAGGGTATGTAGGGCTGCATTCCACCCCGTCGATCGGCGGTTTCGGCTCGAAACATTAGGGGGCGCCGGGCGAGCAGGATTCATATTAAGTACTCAGAGTACTAAGTCGGGTGGCGTCCATGGTTACGCGGTTCCAGCGGGTGTTTACTGCCGCGAGCGGGTGGACTAGAGCACACGAGGGCGCCCGGCACTCCGTCCGGCAAATTGCTCGACCGGAAACCCGTCGCCTGCGGCGGGGACGGCAGTCCAATGCTACAGAGAATCCAGTGTGGACGCCCGACGGAGCCGTGCAGGCCCATAATATTCCGGGTCGGCAAACTTCTCCTGAAAAATTCGCTCCCAGCGGGCGTTCTCTTGGCAATTTCGGCACGTGCCACACCGGCAGATGCGTCGTTCCCCGTAGGCCGGCCGGTCATTGATTCGTGGTGCAACAGCCCGTTCCCGAGGTTGCCGCCGGTGTTCCAGTAGTTCCGCTACGATCGTCAAGTCTGAAAGCTCCATGCGCTTTTCCCCATATGAGATTGACCGGGAAGGTTTTCCAGGCCCGAATTCTAATTCGGAGTTGTGCCTCTGTAAATACTACAAAAGGATAGCGGGACCCATGCGCCATCGGCTATCACGGGCCGATACAGGACGGGCGCGGCATGTCCGAGGCTTTCGGTCCCGGTGGCTGGCCGAAGGTTGTTTCCGCCCAGGCCTGTGCAATGCCTTGATCCGTGCCGGCCTCGCTGGGTGCGGCGCGCGGTCCAGGCAGTTTACTTCGCGCTCATTTGCCTCAATATGCATCTTCTGTACATCGGCTGACATGCATTGTATGCGTCCATCTCTTCCTTCGTTCCGGCATCCCTTCATCTCAATGATTCCATTGCCAGGTGATTTCGGTTTCTGGATTGCCCCAGTCGCGGCTGTATGCGACACGAAGAAAGTCTCAAGCTTCTCGAATTCGTTGAAGCGGCCAAATCAAAAGGAGCCTCGGATGAATTCCTGGTCTCCTTGCTGGCGCGCCGGGGTTGGCCGCAGGACGATGTCCATGCGGCGCTCGGCGGCTATTGGGAACGCCAGACCGGTCTGGCCGTGCCAGGGCGCGCCGAAGGCGGCGAGTCCTCACGCGACGCGTTCCTTTATCTCCTCTCCTTCTCGACATTGGCTACCTGGACCAGCGCCCTCGGATCCATGCTGTTTCAGTTTATCGATCGCTGGCTTCCCGATCCCGTCACCAGACAGCCGTTCGGCAGCGTGAGAACAGCGGTCACCTGGCAGATGGCCAGCATTGCGGTAGCGTTCCCCATCTTTCTGCTGGTGATGCGGATTATCCTGCGCGAGGCGCAGGATCGTCCGGAGCGGATCCAGTCGGGGGTGCGCAAATGGCTCACTTACATTGCTCTTCTGCTGACTGCAGGCGCCATGATCTGCGACCTGATCTGGTTCCTGGGCTACTTCCTGACCGGCGAATTGACGTCGCGTTTCGTGTTGAAAGCCGCGACCGTCATGCTGATCTGCGGCGCCATTTTTGTCTACTATCTGGGCTCGCTGCACTGGAATCGAGACACCAACCTCGCGCAGGTAAGAAGCCGCAGCCTCAAGTTCGGGATTGGCGCCGCGGCTGTGGTTTTGGCCGCTTTCTCGATCGGCTTGGGAGTTGCCGGCACACCCGCCGTACAGCGCCACATAGAAGCCGATAATCGCAGGATCCAGGACCTTCGGGCGATTGCCGGGGCCGTACACTCGTGGCACGAACGCGCTGGCAGGTCCGCCGCTGGCAGGTCCGCGGAATCCCTGCCTGCGACACTATCCGAGCTTGCCGGCAAGGGGATCGCGCGCTCCCAGACGGTCGATCCGGAAACTGGCAGCTCGTACGAATATCGCATCAAATCAGGCACGATGTACGAAGTATGCGCGGTTTTTGCCAGAGCGGAAGAAGCCGATCAAGTCCCTCAAACGCAATTCTGGTCTCACGAGAGGGGCCGGTCGTGCTTTACGCTGGATGCCTCGGGCCAACCCCCCTGGTAGTTTGGCGCCGGCGAAGAGTGCGCGTGCGACGACCGCCCGCGCACCCGCGGCCGGCCACCATACTCCGAAGGAAGCACCCTCTTGGTCGGCTCGAATGGGGTCTGGCCCTGCTGCCCGGCTTTCAGACTCGACCGCGGAGTACCGCGGAGTAACGTGAAACCACAATCAGCACCGATGCCTGATATGATGGGTCACGTGAGTCCGTTTTTGCAGCGCCGCGAGGGGATGGCCTCCCTCAAGAGCCGTTTCGCGGTCGCCGCAAGAGTCCCCAGAAGGGCGGATTCTGAGGAAAAGGAAGCGCTGTAACTCTTCTGCCTTCTTAGGTTTGGGCCGGTAGCTCAGTAGGTAGAGCATGTGCCTTTTAAGCACAGGGTCGCGGGTTCGAGTCCCGCCCGGCTCACCAATTTAGAATCAATAACTTACAGGAAAAACTTGACTTTGATGTGTAACAGGTGTGTAGTAGAGGGCGAACGTTGCCGGAAAGCCGTGAGCCAAATGCTGACACTTTACAAGCGCCACACCAAGGAATGCGCCGAGGTCCGGAAGAGAGACGGAGCGGCCGAGAGCGTGGCCGAATTGCGCGCTGATCGGAGTTATCGCCGCTGCGCCTGCCCCATCCACGCAGAGGGCACCCTTCGCATTGACGGGTTCATCCGCAAAACGACCGGTGAGCTGAAATGGGAGAAGGCCGAGAAGCTTAAGAGGGAGTGGGAGGACGCTGGCACTCTTGCGGTTGCGGTGCCGGGCAGTCCCGCCCCGCAAGAACCGCCGACGGTTGAGCATGTCATCGAACAGTTCACGAAGGACCGCACCCCATGCAAATTGTCGCCGAGCACGCTCAAGAAGTACCGTCAGTTCGCTAACCGCCTGAGAGAGTTCTGCACGGAAAAGGGCGTCGTCTACATTACCCAATTCGGTATCGACCACGCCCGCGCCTTCCGGGAATCGTGGACCGACGCTTCGATCACGAATCTTAAGAGGCTGGAACGGATGAAAGCGTTCTTCGCCTGGGTTGTTGCGCAACGGTGGATTGAAATCAATCCGGCTCAAAAGCTGAAGGCGCCGGAGACCGAAGATCCGCCAGCCGACCCAATTTCCGATGGGGATCTGGCAGACCTGATTGGCGCGATCGAACGCATGCCGACGCGCGAGGGTGAGAAGAATATGACCCATGCTCGGCTGCTGGCGATGATTCTCCTGCTACGGCATACGGGCTTGCGGATCGGAGACACCGTTCGGTTCTCGACTGATCGTCTGAAGGGCAATGCAGCTTTCTTGCACCAAGCCAAGACGGGCAATCCGGTGTGGTTGCCGCTGCCTGAATTCCTGGTCGCGAAGCTCAAGGCGCTGCCATTGTATGAAGGAAAATATTATTTTGCGTCAGGGAGCACTAAACTCGGGACCGCAACCGGCAATGCCCGGCGATCTCTCCGAAAACTCTCGAAGCTGGCGAAAGTTCGGACGGTCAACCCGCACCGATTTCGCGATACACTCGCCATCAACCTGCTGCAACGTGGCGTACCAATCGAGGATGTGAAAGACATTCTCGGCCACGAAGACGTCAACATCACCCTCCGGCATTATGGGAACTGGGTGAAGGAACGCCAGGATCGGCTAACGCGCTCACTGGAGAAGACATGGGACATCGCATAGCCTGACTAACACCGTACGCTTGAGGGCCGGTCAGAGTTGACCGGCCTGTCGTGTATTCAGC
>JASHSS010000483.1 GCA_030038565.1 Bryobacteraceae bacterium | reverse complement strand
CCGGCTCGCCGCGGGAAGACGCGAGCGCGGCCGCGCGCTGGCGCCCGGCCGCGCCGATGTCCTGAATCGTGCCGGCCCGCTGCGGGAAGACGGGAGCGCGGCCGCCCGCGTGGCGGCGCCTATGTCGTGAACCGCGCCGGCTCGCCGCGGGAAGACGCGAGCGCGGCCGCGCGCTGGCGACGCCGATGTCCTGAATCGTGCCGGCCCGCAGGGGATAGACGTGAGCGCGGCCGCCCACGCCGGCGGGCGGGAGCCGGTTACCATCTAGTTGTGATGGACCCCGAGCAGTTCAACCGCATCAGCCGGGCGCTGGCCGACCCGCGCCGCGTGGAGATTCTGGAGCGCATCGCCAGCGGGAAAGAGACTGCCTGCTCGGCGCTGGCCCGGCAGGCGGAGGTCTCGCAGCCCACCATTTCGCACCACCTGAAGGAGCTTTCGAACGCCGGGCTGATCCGCTCCCGCCGGGAAGCCAAGTTCTCCTTCTTCCGGCTCGACCGCAAAGTGTGGGGCGAATACCTGGCGGAAATGCGGCGGCGGATTCCGCTGCGCCCAAAGGCTTGAATCCGGCGCCGGGCGCCTCTCATCACATAGACGGTTGTCGATAGGTCGATTCAAAAAAACGGCAGCCGGAGGGGACTATGGCAGATCTTAAAGGCAAAGTAGCGCTGGTTACCGGCGCATCCAAAGGCATCGGAGCCGCCATCGCGGAGGATCTGGCGGAACGCGGCGCGCGCGTAGTAGTCAATTATTCATCGAGCGAGGGGCCGGCCGCCGAGGTGGTGGCGTGGATCCGTTCCAAGGGCGGCGAGGCCAAGGCCGTGCGCGCCGATGTCAGCCGGCCGGAGGAGGCGCGGCAGCTTGTGAACTCGGCGGTTTCGGAGTTCGGACGCCTGGATATCCTTGTGAACAACGCGGGCGTATACGACTTCCTGCCGCTGGCCGAAATCGGCGAGGAGCATTTCAACCGCATGTTCGACCTGAACGTGAGGGGCTTGCTGTTCGCCACGCAGGCCGCGGCGGCGGCCTTCGGCGAACATGGCGGCTCGGTGGTCAACATCAGTTCGATGGCGTCGACGGGGGCCCTCCCGGCCACAGCGGTGTACAGCGCCACCAAGGCGGCGGTCGATTCGTTCACCCGCACGCTGGCGGCGGAACTGGGACCGCGCGGAATCCGGGTGAATTCGGTGCTGCCGGGGCCGGTCGAAACCGAAGGCACTCAACAGATGCCGGCGTTCGATGAGTTGGTCGCGCAGGCGGTGCCGCAGACTCCGCTGGGCCGCGTCGGGCAGCCTCGCGATATCGCCAGCGTGGTTTCGTTCCTGGTGTCTCCGGGCGCGGGCTGGCTCACCGGCCAGGCAATCCCCGTCGCCGGCGGATTGCGCTAAGAGTAAGGCCGGGGCGCCTGGCGCATCCGCTCGCGGCCGCTTCCCGGCGGCCTCCGGCGCCCCGGCCGTTGCCAACCCGACCCAGCGGGCCTTTTCCTCTACCGGCAATGCCGTTGCTCACCGTCTTGACTCCCAGGCTCTCCCTCCCTTATAAATAAGTATGCACTCACAAATAAATTTTGGGTATCCCTGGGCAATCAACTACGGGCACCTGGTCCTGGCCGCCGTTTTGCTGGCGGTCCTGGCCCTCGGCTGGATGCTAAGGTGGCGCAGATCCGTCCTGGTGGTGCTGGGCCTGGCGGCGGCCTGGGCGCTGGCCGCCTGGACGGTTATCCGCTTCGGCGTGGATATGAATGGCCGCGCCACGCTGCCCACCGCGGCGTTTCTGCCGTCGGGCGGCGGAAGGGTGCTGGATATGGGCGCCGGCACGGGCCGCAGCAGCCTGATGGTGCTGGAGGCCCGCCCGCGCACCACCCTGGTGGCCCTGGATCTGTTCGGGGCCTCGTATGTAGGGCACTTCGGCCCGCCGCCGCCGGGCCAATCCGTCCTCGACGAGGGCCGCGCCGCACTTCTCTGCAACCTGCGGGCCGCCGGAGTGGACGGGCGCGCCACCATCCAACCCGGCGACATGCGCCAGATGCCGCTCGAATCGTCTTCCTTCGACGCCGTGGTCAGCGCTTACGCCATCGACCACCTCGACCGCGGCGGCATTCGTCAGGCGCTTCGAGAGGCCTACCGGGTCTTGAAGCCGGACGGCCAATTCCTGCTGATGGTGATCGCCAATGACCGCTGGCTGAAGTTCGCGTTCGGCCCGCTGATGGCGCACGCCCCCATGGCCGCCGGTGATTTCTGGGCGCCGGAAGTCCGCGATGCCGGATTTCAGATCCTCGAGGAGGGAACCCAGCCCGCCACCAAATACATCCTGGCGCGCAAGACAACCGCCGCCCGCTGATGCCACTATGAAGGAGCATGGGCAGAAAAAAGACCGTCTCGGACGCCGACCTGCTGGAGGCCGCGCGGGCCGTTTTCGTGGCCGAAGGTATGGGCGCGTCCACCAAGGAGATCGCCCGGCGCGCCAATGTCTCCGAAGGCGTCATCTTTCAGCGCTTCGCCACCAAGGACGAGCTGTTTTTCGCGGCCATGATTCCGCCGCCCGCCGATGTTACCAGGATGTTCCGGCAGTCGCGTTGGAAGGGCCGGGGCCTCATCCGCGAACTGACCTTGGCCATGCTCGAATTCAGCCGCCGGGCGCTTCCGGTGATGCTGCCGTTGATGATGCATCCGGGATTCCGCCTGGAAGACCTCGCCCAGCGCCACCCGGATTCGCCGATCTTCGTGCTGCGCCGCGAGATCGGCCCCTTCCTGCAGCGCGAGCGCGACGCCGGCCGTCTGGGACCGGTGGACGTGCGCGGCGCTTCACTCCTGGTCTGGTCGTTCGCCCAGGCGATGGCATTTTTCGAAAGGTTGGGCGCCCATGGCGGCAAATTCGACCCCGAGATCATCCAGGCCGCCATCGATTGCATGTGGCAGGGCCTCGCGCCCAAGCCCCGCCGGCGCCGGCCGAAACCACGCGCGCGGGCCTAGCCTTGGCCTGCCCCCAGGGCCGCGGCGCACTCACCGCAGCAGGTTGGCCATGGCGGTGATGATCAGCGAATTGGTGAAATCCACCAGGAACGCTCCGACCACCGGGACCACCAGAAAGGCCTCGGGCGCCGCCCCGTAATTCTCCACCAGTTCTTCCATGCAGGCCACCGCGTTGGCGGTGATGCCCAGCATGAAGCCGCAAAAGCCCGCCGACATCACCGCCGCCTCGTAGCCGCGGCCCATCGCCCGGTAGCAGAGGGTGACGCACATCAACCAGCAGAGGGCCACCTGCGCGGTCAGAATCACGATCAGGGGCAGCGCCAGGCGCGCCAGTTCCCAAAGCCGCAGTGTTACCAGGGCCATCACGATGAAGAGATATAAGGCCACCTTGCCCAGCGCATCCACATCCGGTTGCGAGATGCGCAGGAAACCGTAGCGGTCGTCCAGGTTGCGGATGAGGGCCGCCACGATCATGGCACCGATATAAATAGGGAGGACCAGGCCCAACCGTTCCAGTCCCGCGCTGAGCAGGTTCCCGAGGCCCATGGCGACGCCCATTACCAGAACCGTGGCGAGCAGCGCCGAAGGTTCGCCGCCAGGCTCCGCCGCGTGCGGGAGCGCGTCCACGGTGGATTTCAGCCCATGGCGGCGCACCAGCCAGCCACCGATGTATCCGCCAATCAGCCCGGCTACCGCGATGCCGAAAGTGGCCGAGGCCATCGCCGTAGCGGTGGCGCCCGCGACGCCCATCTTCTCAAACGTGCCTCCGAAAGCCAGCGCCGTAGCGGGACCGCCGCACAGGGCCACCGAACCGGCCAGAATGCCCAGCCGCGCATCGATGCCCAACCCGCGCGCCAGCGCCATGCCCAGCAGGTTCTGCAGCACCGCGCCGAAGCTGGCGATGGCCAGCATGCGGACCACCCCGGCGCCGCCCGTGCGAATCAGTTCCAGCCGGGCGCTCAACCCGATGGTGGTCATGAAGGCGATCATCAGCAGGTCGCGCAGCACCACGTCGGCATCCAGGTTGAGATAGCGGCCGTGCAGCGCCAGGGCAGCCAGCGCATAGACCATGCCGCCGGCGATGGAAACCGGGATATTGAGGCGGTCGAGGAGCGGCACGCGCCGCTTCAACCAGCCGCCAATCCACACGCCCAGGCATGCCAGGCCGAGCACCTGGGCGGCGTTCAGCTTCCAGGTTGGTATCATGTTTGCATAGTGTACGCCATGCCCAGAGCCCGATTCGCCGGCCTGCTGCTGGTTGCCTTGGCATGCGGCCGCGCGCAGGGGACCGATCCGGCCGCGGGCAAATGCCGTGTGTCCGGGCAGGTGGTGCACTTCACCGTTGGGACGCCGGTACACAAGGTCAGCGTGCGGCTCAAGCGGTTCTCGAGCGAGGGCGGCGTGAGCGACGCGCCCAGTGTGTCCAATTACGCCACCACCAGTGACGCGCAGGGCAAGTTCCTGTTCGACGCCGTGGAGCCGGGCGTTTACTGGCTGTACGCCAGCCGCACGGGCTACCTGGAACAAAGCTATGGCGCGCGGGAGCCGCTGCTCAAAGGCGCGCCGGTGAAGCTCGCGGCCGGGCAGCACCGCGATGGCCTGGTGATTAAGATGACGCCGCAGGCATTCGTTTACGGCAAAGTGGCGGATGAAGACGGCGACATCCTGCCGAATGCGCAGGTGCAGGTTTACAAGTCCGCGTGGGCGGCCGGGCACATGCGATTCTCGGTGGCCGGTTCGGCCATTTCGCAGGATGACGGCAGCTTCGTGATCGGCAACCTCGCGCCCGGCCGGTATTATTTGAGCGCCGGCCAACCGCACGGCGACGATGACGGGTCTCTCGATAGCCCCGGACGCCAGACTTACGCCACCACTTACTACCCCGGCGTGGCGGATTCCGCGGCGGCATCTCCAGTGGAAGTGGCCGCCGGCGCCGAGGTGCGCGGGCTCGAAATCCGCCTGCGGCTGGCGCGCGCCTTTCACATTCGCGGCAGGGCGCGCAACACCCTGACCGGAGCGCCGGCGGCGCAGGCCTATCTGAAACTGATGCCGCTCGATGCGCCGCAGGAACCCGGCCACCTGGAGGTGGGAGCGGTGACCGGTATCGACGGAGGGTTCGACTTCCCCGACGTGGCGCCGGGCAGCTACGTGATCGCCTCGGGCTCCGGCGTGTTCGTGGCCACGCTCGCGGCGCAGTCCGCGCAGGGGCAGGCGCCGCCCGAGGTGAGAAACACTGCCGCGTTGATCGGCCGCGTAGTGGTCCAGGTGGGCGAGCAGGATGTGGACAACCTGGTGGTGCCGCTGGGCGAAGGCGCCCTGGTTACCGGGACGGTGCGGATGGCGGGTGAGGAATCCGGCAAATTCTCCCCCTGGCCCGCTCTCGTGCTGGAGCCGGCGGACGGACAGAGCGAAGAACCGGTGGCCGCGCAGGTGAAGCCGGATGGCTCGTTTCGGATTCCGGGCATCGTACCGGACCAGTATTCCGTCAAGGTCACGGGCCTGCCCGATGACGTCTACGTGAAATCGGTGCGCTTCGAGGGGCGCGATATCAACGGGGAAGACCTCAACTTCGCTTCGGGAGCCGGAGGACAGTTGGAGATCGTGCTCTCGTCGGGCGCCGCGGGAATCTCCGGGGTGGTCCGGGATGCCGAAGGAGCCGCCGCGGCCGGCGCCACGGTGCAGGTCTGCCAGGGCGATGACACGGTGAAGTATGTCAGCGCCAATGAGAACGGCGAGTACAAAGTAGGCGGCCTCCCTCCCGGCGACTATCACGTTCTGGCGTGGGAGGAAGTGGATCCCGGCCTGAGCTTCGACGCCGGCTTCCGGTCTCACTTCGCCGCGCAGAGTACGGATGTCCAACTGGCCGAGCGTGCGCATTCGACGGTGGAAGTGAAAATGATCCCCCGCGAGGCGATCGAGAGCGAAGCCGCCAAAATGAAGTAGGCCGCGGCGGGGCTGGCCGGCTGACACTGCCCCTGATACCACGCACGTCGTAATCTACTCCATGCGAAGAGCCTGCAACGGGTCGAGCCGGGACGCCCGCCATGCGGGTATCGTGCAGGCAAGCGCGGCGACGGCAAGAAGAACCGTCATGACAGAAAGGAAGACTGTCGAATCGTAGGGTTCGATACCGTAGAGCAACGATCGGATAAGCTTCGCGACCGGTGCGCTGCCGGCGAGACCGGCAATCAAGCCGAGCAGTGCCGGCCGCAGGCCGTCCAGGAGGGTTAGACGCAGAATCTGTGCGCGTTGCGCGCCGAGAGCAATGCGTACACCGAGTTCGTTGGTGCGTTGGGTGACGAGATAAGCGAGAACACCGTAGATTCCGGCAGCCGCAAGTACCAGTGCGATGACGGCGAAGCCCAGGACGAGAAGCGAGTTGAACTCGGAGCCGAGCGTGGACCTCCCGATGGTTTCCCGGAGCGTCTCCACGTTGACGACAGGCAGATCGCGATCCAGCGCGTTGATGAGGCGTTGAATGGGCACGGAGAGCGCTTCCACGTTGCGCCTGGACCGAACCAAAAGAGTAGCCGCACTGAGGTTATTGCTGAAGATGGGCATGTAGAAGGTAGGATGGTCCGGCTGACTGACCGTCCAGCGCGTGTCGCCCACGACGCCGATAATTTCGACGACCATACCGAGATAGTCGATGCGCAGATGCTTGCCAAGGGGATCCTCATTGGGGAAATAGCGATTAGCGGCATCCTGGCTGATGAGGACGACATCGGCGTGGTCGAGGCGTTCCCGGGAAGCGAAAGTGCGACCTCGCAGGATCGGGATTCCGGCTGCCGCGAAGTATCCCGGGTCGGCCGCGCGAACCAGGAAATCGAGACCTGAGGCATTGGGACCGGGCGGATGGTCAGGGATGGACATCAGGAAATCGCCGCCCCAGCCCTGTCCGGGAGCTGTGGTGACCAGTCCGGCTGTTTCGACGCCGGGGACGGCGCGAACTCCGCGAAGGAGATCTTCCATGAACGCCGCTTTTTGCACAGGCTTGTCGTAGCGAACTCCGGGCAGGTTGAATTGCATGGTGAGGACATTGTCGCTGGAGATACCAAGCTCGGTGGCGCGCAGGCGCAGATAGCTCTTCAGGAGCAGGCCGGCACAGACCAGCAGAACGACGGTAAGTCCGACTTGAGCGGCAAGCAAAGTGCGGCGCAGCGCGGTGCGCAACTGGCCGGCGCTGTTGCCTCTCGAGGATTCCTGAAGAGGGGCAAGAAGGGACCTGCTCCTGGTACTCCAGGCGGAGATGAGGCCGCTGAGGAGGGCGCAAACCACCACGGCCGCGGCGGCGAAGACCGCGACAACAGGGTCGATGTGAATGCTGTCGACGCGATTCATGTCCCGCCTGGCGTGGACGAGCCAGGAGATGGCGGCACTGGCGAGAAAAACTCCCAGGAGACCCCCTCCGATTGAGAGCAGGAAGCTTTCGAGGAGGCGTTCGCGAAGAAGGCGCATGCGGCCGGCTCCGAGCGCGGTGCGGAGGGCCAGCTCTTTGCGGCGCGCAGCGGTGCGGGCGACGAACAGGCTGCCGACGTTGAGACATGCAATGAGCAGAATGCAGCCGCTTGCGCCAAAAATGGTCAGCAGTGGAGTGCGGTAGCCGGAAACAGCGTCGTCCAGCAAACTGTGTCCCACGACACTGTCGCGGACGGCTGGGCCGGGGTGTGCGGCCTTGATCTGTCCCTGCACCGTGGCGAGCCGGTTATACACCGAGGCCGCCGTGATGCCGGGAGCGAGACGGCCGAGGGCGCTGAACTCGTGGTCTTCATAAGTGTGCATGAGACTCGCGGCGCTCTCATGCTGGATGGGCACCCAGATCTGAATCCTGCCTCCGGACATTTTGCCCTCGTATTGGAACCAGTGCGGCATGACGCCAATTATGGTATAGGGACGCGCATTTAGCCAGATTTGACTGCCGATCACCGCGGGATCGGCGTTAAAGCGGCGGCGCCAAAGAGAATCCATCAGGATGACCGTGGCTGGGGCGCCGGGGCTGTCTTCCGCTTGACTGAAGGTGCGTCCGAGAGCAGGCTGAACACCGAGCAGGTGAAAGAAGTTCCAGGAGACGCAGCCGGCGTCGATCATTTCCGGGAGTTCACCGCCGCGAGTAGAAAGGCCGTATTGCCCGGTTGGAGCGACAAGGGCCAGGTCGGCGGAGCCGTTCACGGCCCGCTGCCAATCCCAAAAAGAGCCGGCATCGATCGGCAGATTGACTTCGTGATCTCTTTGCTGCCCCTGATAGAGCACGATCAATCGGGACGGGTCGTGGAAGGGCAGCGGCTTCAGAAGAACCGAGCGAATCACCGCGAAGATCGCTATGTTCCCTCCGAGGCCGAGAGCGATCACGAGGATAGCGGCGACGGTGAATCCCGGAGAGCGGGAGAGGCTACGCAGGCCGGCGCCGACATCCCTTAAGAAGATCTCCACAGAAGTCCAGCTCCAGGTGGAACGGGTTTCCTCGCGGATGGCGCCGAGATTACCAAAACTACGGATGGCAGCGCGGCGGGCTTCTTCGGCGTTCATGCCGGCCGCGAGGTTTTCCGCGGCCTCCTGGTCGAGATGGAAGCGCAGCTCGGCATCCAGTTCGCTATCGGCCTTGGAGCGGCGGAGAGTGGCAAGTTGTATCCGAAGTTTTTGGAACCAGCTCATGAATCCTCCCTTGCTCGAGATGTCAGGCTTCTGAGACGACCAGATTGATGGCCCCCGAAAGGCGTTTCCAGTTGGCGGTCTCTCTTTCGAGTTGTTTGCGGCCGTGGCTGGTGAGGCGGTAGAACTTGGCCTGGCGGCCAGTTTCGCTCTCGGCCCATTTGGCTGTAATCCAACCTTGTTGCTCCAGCCGGTGGAGCGCGGGATATAGCGAGCCCTGCTGCACCTGCAGAACCTCTTTCGAGATCTGCTGTATGCGCTTGGCGATGGCCCATCCGTGCTTAGGCTGGTTGGCGAGGGTACGGAGAATCAGAAGGTCGAGTGTGCCTTGAACCAGGTCGTTCGGCTTGCCCATACCTTGATTATCTACAATGATGTGTAGATAGTCAAGGTATCCTGTGCGTCTGGCGGAACGGCCCGAGATCGCCAGGGTGTCGCCACGTTATGAGCCACCCGGTAGATCCAGGTTCGCAGAGAGCAGCGCCCCGCGAAGCCGGCGGCAGCGCCCTCCCTCCTCTTTTACCTTTCTCAATTGGCAGGCTGCCGTACAATGAAGAAGTTTGACCAAGGGATCGGGCCAACCAGTGGGTGCTGCAATTCGCCGCCGTGTGCGGGACCGGCCCCCTCAGCCATTCTGATCGCTCCAGTGATGCGGTCCCGGGAATTGAAGAGGCGCAAGAATGCGGAGCATAGTAAGCTGTGTCCTGTTTCCCTGGCTGGGCTTCTGTTTTCAGGCAGGCGGCCAGGTCGGCATCACCGCCACTCGCGCAGCCTTGGATCCACGATCTCGGCATGTGGCCCCTGCACTGAAGGCCGAGCTCGCCCGCAATATCCAGGAACTCCCGCTGAGCTTTGAACCCAACGCCGGGCAGGCAGACGGGAGGGTGAAGTTTCTTTCGCGTAGCAAGCTCTACGAACTGATTCTGACCAACCAGGACGCCATCCTGGCCGTGCGCAAAGGCGGCTGCACAACACAGAGGGCCTCCGCGTACTCGCGCCCCGATTTCCGGTCGCGGGAAGCAGCTTGTACGCACGACTCCGCCGTGGTGCGGATCGGGCTCGCGGGCGCCAGCCATAGGGCGGCAAGTCCCGTTGGTGAGGAACCGCTGCCGGGGACGGCTAACTACTTTGTCGGCAACGACCCGGCCAAGTGGCGCACCAACTTGCCCACCTACGCCAGGGTGCGCTACCGAGGAGTCTATTCGGGAGTGGACCTGGTTTACTACGGCAACCAGGGCCAGCTCGAATTCGACTTCGTGGTCGCTCCGGGCGCCGATCCGAAGCCCATACGGCTCCGGTTTGCCGGGGCGAAAAAGCTGGCTATGGCCGCCAATGGGGATCTGGTGGCCACAATCGCGGGCGCGGCGATTGCCTTTCAGAAGCCGGCTGTTTACCAGATGGAGAACGGGCAGCGGAAGCCGGTTCCGGGCAGCTTTGCGTTCGTTGCAGGGGACACGGTTGGCTTCCGGCTTGGGGGTTACGACCGGGCGGCGCCGCTGGTCATCGATCCGGTGCTGGTGTACTCGACCTATGTCGGGGGAAGCGCGGCGTATCCGCAAGCGAACACGGGGGGCTTGACGGACGCGGCTAACGGCATCGCCGTAGATGCGGAAGGTAACGTTTACATAACGGGGTCCGTCGATTCGGTTGACTTCCCCGTGACCCAGGGGGCTTTTCAAGCCACCAACAATTCCTCGCGCACTGCTCCGGGATACGGCTATACCGCGTACGTGGCCAAGCTCAACGCGGCGGGCTCGGCGCTGCTCTACTCCACATACCTTGGAGGAAGCGTCCAAGACGATGCTTACGCAGTGGCCGTAGACGGGTCCGGCGATGCGTACATCGCAGGCAAGACTTTTTCGGGCGACTTTCCCGTAACCAAGGGCGCGTTTCAGGCGACCGATCCGGGCACTCCTGGAGCAGACAATCTGGTCTTTTCGCCCGGGTTCGTCTCCAAGCTGAATCCCACGGGGAGCGGGTTGATTTACTCTACTTACCTTGGCGGTGAAGGGGGCGCGTACGGGCAGGGCGAGCAGCCAAGCGCTTTGTCCGTAGATAGCACGGGCAACGCATACATCGCGGGCCTCACTTACTCTGTCAGGTTCCCGGTTACCGCGGGCGCCTTCCAATCGGCTAACAATTGCTTCACGTGCTCCATTGCTTTCGTGACCAAGCTCAATCCGGCCGGCAGCGCGCTGGTTTACTCCACTTATCTGGGTGGGGGCGGAGCCGAAGTGTTTTCGATCGGCCCCGCCGTTTTCGTCGGCGACGGAGCGACCGGCTTGGCGGTGGACAGCGCCGGGAATGCTTATATCAGCGGCTTTGCTCACTCCGGCAATTTTCCTGTCACCGCGGGGGTCTTCCAACCCCGGAATAACGCCTTCCAAAGCTCCGGCGTGGCAAGCCAAGACCCCGGGTTGAACGCGTTTGTCACCAAGCTAAACCCCGCCGGCACGGCGCTGGTCTACTCCACTTATTTGGGCGGCAGCGGGCATGATGGCGCCAATGCGCTGGCCGTGGACACCTCCGGCAACGCCTACGTTGCGGGAGGCGCTGGGTCCACAGACTTTCCGGTCACCAGCGGGGCTTTCCAGGCGGCCAACCACTCGGCAACGACTTACAGCGCGTTTGTTACAAAGGTTAACCCCGCCGGAAGCGCTCTGATATACTCCACTTACCTGGGCGGAAGCGGCAGCGACTCGGCGAGCGGGCTGGCAGTGGACGGCGCGGGCAGTGTGTACGTTACGGGAGGGTCCACCTCCACCGACTTCCCGGTTACACCCGGAGCCTTCCAGATGACCAATACCTCAACCGGCGGGAATGCATTTGTCACGGCGCTTAACCCGGCCGGCAGCGCCCTGATATACTCCACTTACCTGGGGGGAAGCGGCGGCGACTCGGCGAGCGGGCTGGCCTTGGACGGTTCCGGCAACGTGTACATCGCGGGAGAGTCTTCCTCCACCGACTTTCCCGTTACCCCGGGAGCCTTCCAGACGGCCAACCGCTCCGCGGGCAAAGGTACCAACGCATTTGTGGCCAAGCTGGACCTGAACGCGGTCTTGCCCGCGCCATCCATCGCACCGGGCGCCATCAACCCGGTCTTTAGCACTGCGTCAACCATTCAACCGGGCGAATTGGTATCCATCAAAGGCGCGAATCTCGCCAGCTCGACGGTGATCCGCAACGCCAATTACCCGACTTCGTTTGGCGGCACGAGCGTGACGATCAACGGGAGGGCAGCGTATCTGTTGTATGTCAGCCCCACCCAGATTAACTTGCAGGCGCCTTACGACACCGCCACCGGCCCGGTCCCGGTCGTGGTAACTACCGCCAGTGGTTCTTCGACCTCGACCGTCAATCTGGCCCCATTTGCACCCTCCTTCCTCCTCTTAGACACCACGCATGTCGCCGGCATTATCCTTCGGCCGGATGGCGGCGGAGCTTACGGAGGTGGGACCTACGACATCCTCGGGCCAACGGGTGATTCACTCGGTTACCCGACGGTTGCAGCCAAGGCCGGCGACATCGTTGCGCTGTTCGCGGTGGGGCTTGGCCCAACCAACCCGGTGGTGCCTGTGGGGGAGGCTTTTATCGGCGCGGCGCCGGCCACCAACCCGGTCCAAGTTCTCATCAATAACACGAGCGTGACGCCGTTGTTTGCCGGATTAGCGAGCCAGGGTGTCGACCAGATCAATTTGACCGTTCCGGCGGGTCTCGGCACGGGCGACGTTCCGCTGGTGGTGACTGTGGGAGGCGCGCAAAGCCCGGCAAGGGTAGTAATTTCGCTGCAATAAGAAGCTCCCCGACGCGCAGCATTGTCAAATGGAGCGCACGCGAGATTGCCCGTGCAGCACGGGTCAGCGCGAAGCGTTTTCTCACACCGGCCATATCGCGAGGCCACCCGTGCGAACACTGCGCCCCTGCCCGCCCCAAGCCTATCTGCATCCGGCGGCAACCCGTCATCACGCGCTTCACGCGCCGCCGCCCGCCCGCTCCCTCTCCGCCCTCCCTCCGGGCCCTTCTCAATATGACATCCTAAGGAATAGCGAATGACAGACCAAAAGTTGCAGATCATCCCGTTGGGCGGCTTGGGCGAGTTCGGTATGAACATGACCGCCATCCGCTCGGGCGGCGACATTATTATCGTGGATTGCGGGATGATGTTCCCGGAGGCCGAGCTGCTGGGCGTCGACCTGGTCATGCCCGACCTCACCTACCTCAAAGAGCACCAGGCCGAAATCCGCGCCGTGATCCTCACCCACGGGCATGAAGACCACATCGGCGCGGTGCCCTATTTTCTGTCGGAGATCGATGTCCCGGTCTACGGCACCGATTTCACTCTCGCGCTGGTGGACCGGCGCCTGGAAGAGTACGAGCTGGAGGAAGAGTCGCGCTTCATCAAGATCAAGCCCAAGCAGATTGTCGAAATCGGCCCGTTCAAAATCGAGTTCATCCACGTCACCCACTCCATCGTCAGCTCGGTGGCCCTGGCCATCACCACGCCGCTCGGCGTGATCATCCACACCGGCGATTTCAAAGTGGACCCCACTCCCACGGATAACGAGCTCTTCGACCTTCATACGCTGGCCGAATACGGCAAGCGCGGCGTGCTGCTGCTGCTTTCGGATTCCACCAACGCCGACCGGCCGGGCTACACCGAATCCGAGCGCGCCGTCCGCCCGCGCATGGAGGAGATTTTTAACCGCGCGGACCGGCGCGTGGTAGTCTCCTGCTTTAGTTCTTCGATTCACCGCATCCAACTGGTGCTCGACCTGGCGCAGGAATACGGGCGGCGCGTGGCGGTCACCGGACGCAGCATGGTGGCGGTCACCGTGATCGCCCATTCGCTGGGCCTGCTGGATATTCCCGATGGCATCCTGCTGCGCCCGCAGGACGCTATGGACCTGCCGCCGGATAAAGTGGCCATCCTGATTTCCGGCACCCAGGGAGAGCCCATGTCCGCGCTGGCGCGCGTGGCCGTGGATAATCACAAGCACGTCTCCGTGGAAAAGGGCGACACCGTGGTGCTGAGCGCGCGCATCATTCCCGGCAACGAACGGGCCATTTTCCGCATGATCGACCACATGTCGCGCCGCGGCGCCGACGTCCTGTACGGAACCATGAATCCGCCTTTGCACGTTTCGGGGCACGCCAGCGTGGAGGAAATGAAGCTGGTGCTGAACCTGGTGCGACCGCGCTACTTCATGCCCATCCACGGCGAATTCCGGCAGCTTTCCAAGCACGCCCACCTGGCCGACCATCTGCGCTTCGCGGGCCTGGAAGAGACCTTCATCATGGAATCCGGCGACATCCTGGAAATCGACCATCACGGAGCGCGCAAGGCCGGGCACGTGCAGGTGGGCCGCGTGTGTATCGATTCGGGCTCCGTGGACGACGTGGTGCAGGAGGTGGTCATCCGCGACCGCAAACACCTGGCCGAGGACGGCATCGTATTGCCGGTGATCGCCATCAACCGGCACACCGGGCGTATGGAGAGCCTGCCGGAAATCGTCAGCCGCGGATTCGCCCTGGCCGAAGACGGCTCGGCGTTCATGCAAAGCGCGCGGCAGATCGTGGCCAAGACGCTGGAAAGTTCCAACCAGGAGGAGAAGACCGATTGGGGAGTCATGAAGGAGAAGATCCGCGCCGACCTGAAGCGCTTTATCGTGAAGGAAAGCTCGCGGCGGCCGCTGATCATGCCGGTGATTCTGGAAGTGTAGCGCCCGCGTACCTGGAGGACGCTTCGGGGTACCGCGGCCACGCCGAGCGCGTCCTGATTCCCGATGACGAAGCCGGAGTGGTCGAGGCCTTGCGCGAAGCCTCCGCGGCGGGCGCGCCGGTCACCCTGGCGGGCGCGGGCACCGGGGTGACGGGCGCGCGGGTGCCGCTCGGCGGCTGGGTGCTCTCGTTCGAAAAGCTGAAGCGCCTGGAAATCCATGCCGGTTACGCCATTGCCGGGCCGGGCGTGCTGCTGCGCGATCTGCACGCCGCGGCGCAGGCTTCCGGGCAGTTCTATCCACCGGACCCCACCGAGACTTCAGCCGCAGTGGGAGGCACCATCGCCACCAATGCCAGCGGCTCGCGCAGCTTTCGTTATGGCGCCACGCGCCGCTGGGTGGAGCGCCTGCGGGTGGTGCTGGCGGACGGACGGCTGATGGATGTGGGGCGCGGCGAGCCGATCGATTTCGATGCCGCCGAGACTCCCCGGCCCCGCGTCACCAAAAACACCGCCGGGTACCTCTTGCGCCCCGGCATGGATTGGGTGGACCTCTTCATCGGATCCGAAGGCACCCTGGGTGCGGTGACGGAAGCGCGCCTGCGCCTTTTGCCGCTGCCGAAGGCGATCCTGGCGGGGGTGGTCTTCTTCCCGGATGACGCCGCCGCCATAGACGCGGTAGAGGATTGGCGCGCTCACGCGGCCGCGCGCATGCTGGAGTACATCGACGCGGCTTCGCTCAGCCTGCTGCGCGAGCGCTTTCCGGAAATTCCGCGCCCGGCCCGCGCGGCGCTGCTGGTGGAGCAGGAGCTGGATTCGGAGGAGGATCCCGAAGTGGATCGCTGGCTGGAGCGCGTGGAGTCCTCCGGCGCCCTGGCCGAGGATTCCTGGTTCGCCACTTCCGCCCGCGACCGCGAGCGCTTCCGGCATTTCCGCCACAGCCTGCCGGAGCTGGTGAACGACACCGTGCGCCGCATCGGCTCGCTCAAGATGCATTCGGATTACGCCGTGCCGCTGGACCGCAACCGCGAGATGCTGGCCTACTACCGCCGGCGCCTGGAAGCCGAATTCGCCGGCCGCTACGTGCTTTTCGGGCACATCGGCGACGCCCACGTGCACGTGAATATTTTCGCCGACGGATCTTCCCGCGAAGCCCAGGCGAAGGCCTCCGCGCTGCTGGTGGAATTCGCCCGCCGCGCCGTGGAACTGGGCGGCACGGTTTCCGCCGAGCACGGCGTGGGCAAGCGCAAAGCCCACCTGCTGGAGTTGCAATACACGCCGGACGAACTGCGCGCCATGCAAGC
>JASHSS010000482.1 GCA_030038565.1 Bryobacteraceae bacterium | reverse complement strand
ATTCTCTACTCGATGACGCATTGATTGGGCGCGGCGCGGTCCCCGCCACTACGATCCGCAGGGGCCTCGCCGATGCGGTAGCGCCCGCCCTGGATGGTCTTCCACAACGCCGCAACGTTGGGCGCATCCGTCACCCGCGCGTCGCCCTGGCATTTCGTAATATTTATCACATTTCACATTTCAGTGAGATTTCAAACGGTTCGCCATGTGTATCTATAAAAAGTTCCGAAATTTTCGCAACCCGTGTTATTCTGCCGGGTATTCAACACGTGTAACCGGGGGACACATGAAAAAAGCGTGTTTGAGTGGGGCTCTCCTTCTGATGCTGTTGGGAGGCTCCGTTTTCGGGCAGACCACCAGCGGACCTGTGATCACGGGTGTTGTCAACGGCGCCAGCGGCGCGGCGGCCATCGAAAGCGGATCCTGGGTTTCGATTTACGGTAGCAACCTCTCCACCACCACCCGTTCCTGGCAGGCGTCCGACTTCTCCGGAACGAATCTGCCGACCACCATCGACAATGTCACCGTCCTGATCGATGGGAAGCAGGCGGCGATCTCCTACGTCAGTCCCGGACAATTGAACGTGCAGGCGCCCGCCGATACGAACACCGGCTCGGTGCCGGTAGAGGTCACCAACGCCTTGGGCAGCGCCACCGGCACGGCGACGCTCGATAGTTACGGCCCGGCTTTCTTCACTCTTCTGTCGCATTACGCCGCTGCCCGGCATGACAACGACGGCACGGTAGTCGCCCCCACCGGATATCTGGGAAGCACAGTTTCCTCCAGGCCGGCGCTTCCCGGCGAATCGATCCAGATTTATGCCACTGGCTTCGGTCCCACCACCCCCGCAGTGGTGGCCGGTCAACTCGTCAGCACTCCCGAACCGATCTCCAACCTGAGCCAACTGCAAGTCACCATCGGAGGCGTGGCGGTGAAGCCGCAATACGCCGGAATCGTGGCGCCTGGGGAGTATCAGATCAACATCGCCGTTCCGCCACTCGCGGACGGGGATCAGGCGATCATCGCCACGATCGATGGCGTCAGTTCACAGACGGGACTTTTCCTCCCCATCAAGAACTCGGTCACCGGCACGATCACAGTGAGCCTGACGCCCGCCACATCCACCCTCCGGTTGGGCGCGACCCTGGCTCTCACCGCCAAAGTCGCCAACACCAGCAATCAGGCGGTTACCTGGCAGGTGAATGGGGTGACCGGCGGCAACGCGACCGTGGGAACGGTATCGGCCACCGGCCTGTACACCACGCCCTCCTTACTACCGCAATCGTCGACGATCCTGATCAGCGCCATCAGCCAGGAGGATTCTACGGCGCAAGCCAGCGTGACCATCAACCTCGAAAACGCGGTTCCGGTGGTGACTGCCGTAACGCCGGCTACGCTCAATCCCGGGGCGGCGAATATAACGGTTACGGGGACCGGATTTGCTTCCGGGGCGGTGATCTATCTGGCGGGCGCGGCGCTGCCCACCACCTTTGTATCGCCCACGCAGGTTACGGCCACCGCCACGGTGACGATGCCGGTGGGCCGCCTGGCGGCGGTGAAGGTGACCAATCCGAACCCCGGAACCGCGACCTCGGTCCCGCTGGCCGTCCCGGTGCGGGTGGCCAACGAGGCCATGGATTACGCCGACGCGGTGCGCTTCCTCGAGATGGCCACCTGGGGGCCGGCGCCGCAGGACGTGGTGAATCTGCAGACCATGGGGCAGCAGGCCTGGCTCACCGCGCAGTTCGCGCAGGCCGCCAGCACGTGGCCCGATCCCGACAGCACCACTGAAAACGTCACCCGCTTGCAGACCGCCTTCTGGAACGTGGCGCTTACCGGCAGCGATCAGCTCCGCCAGCGGGTGGCGTTGGCCTTGGGCGAGCTGATGGTGGTTTCGGCGATCACCGACACCACCTTTCAACAGATGGTGGCCTACCAGCGCACGCTGGGCGATTACGCCTTCGACACGTATCGCAATGCGCTCAACGCCATGACCCTGAACGCCGCCATGGGCGATTACCTGAACATGGTGAACAACGCCAAAGCCACCGGAACTACGTCGGCCAACGAAAACTACGCGCGCGAGTCGATGCAGCTATTCACGCTGGGCCTGGTGCAGCTACAGCCGAACGGCCTGGCGGTCCTCGTCAACGGCAACACGGTTCCCGAATACGACCAGGCAACCGTCGCCGCCATGGCGCGCGTGATGACCGGCTGGACCTATGGCGAGACCCCCGGCTATGCTTCGCTGTGGACCAACATGCCGTATTATTTCGGGCCGATGATCGCGTTTGAGAACTATCACGACACGACTGCCAAGACGCTCAATTTTCCAACGCCCTGCACGATCGCCGCCGGGGGCACCGCGGAGGCCGATTTGAGCGCGGCGTTCGATTGCATCTTCCAACAGGCCAACGTGGCGCCGAACATCGCCTTCCGGTTGATCCAGCATTTCGTGGAGAGCAGCCCTTCGCCGGACTATGTGGGCCGGGTGGCCACCGCGTGGCTGATGTCCAACGGGAACCTCACCAACGTGATCACCGCGATCCTGACCGACCCCGAAGCGCAGACTCCCGGCACCGGCAAATTGACCGAGCCGTTCCTGTACGCGACCAACCTGTTGCGCGCGCTGAACGCCACCATCACGGCTCCCGACGCACTTACCGGGCAGAGCACCAACATGGGGCAAACGCCGCTCAGCCCGCCGACGGTGTTCAGCTTTTTTTCGCCGGCTTACGTGATTCCGAACTTGACCCCCACCACGCTGGCGCCCGAATTCCAGACGCTGAATGCATCTACGGCGCTGGCGCGCGCGAATTTCGCCTGGGACGCGGTTTCCAACGCCATATCGAGCGGCATCAACATCAACCTGGCGAACCTCCAGGACCTGGCCAATAACCCGGCCGATCTGGTGGAGGCCATCAACCAGGCGTTGTTCCGGGGCCAGATGGGCGACGATGTGCGTTCCGTTTTGACCACCGCCGCCAGCACTTCCACCAGTCTGTCGGCGCGCGTGCGCAGCGCGCTGTATGCCGCGGCGGCCTCGCCGCAGTACCAGGTGCAGCAGTAAAAACAGGAGACCCATGGCGATGAAGCTTGAATCTTTTAAATCGCGCCGCGAATTTCTTCGGCTCGGCTGCCGCGCGCTCTCGATGGCCGGCGCCGCCGCGGCACTCCACAGAGCCGGCATGATGACCGCCAAAGCGCAAAGCGCCGGCGATTACAAGGCCCTGGTGTGCATCTTCCTGTTTGGAGGCAACGACGCCAACAACCTGCTGATTCCCAACGAAACCGCCAGCTACGCCAACTATTCCCAGATCCGGCAGAATCTGGCTATCCCCCAGGCTTCGCTGGTGAGCATTCACGACGCCGCCAGCAGCACTACCTACGGGCTGCATCCCAGCCTGGCGCCGCTGGCGCCGCTGTACACCACCAACCAGCGCCTGGCACTCATGATGAACGTGGGCACGCTGTTGCAGGCGGTGCCGCGCGGGTCGAACGGCCTCCCGCAGCTTAATGCCGTGCCTCTGCCCTCGAACCTCTATTCACACTCCGACCAGCAGGTGCAATGGCAGGATGCCACTCCCCAGGGCG
>JASHSS010000481.1 GCA_030038565.1 Bryobacteraceae bacterium | reverse complement strand
AAGAATAAGGAGATCGCCACCACCCTGATGATTTCCGAAGGCACCGTGAAAGTATATCTTTCGCGGCTGTTCCAGAAGGTGGGAGTGAAGGACCGCTTTGAATTGGCCTTGTTCGGCCTCAAGAATCTCACCACCGGCCAGCTTCCGGCCGGCGAGAAGGGCCAGCGCCCCGGCATGCCCGGGCTGCGCTCGCTGGTGCTGGAGCGTTCCCCTCAGGCGCCCGAACCGCCCCGCTATCAGCCGCCCCTGCGCACCGTGCTCTCGCGGCAATACTAGAAAAAATTCCGGTGCCTCCGGCCCTGGGGGCGGCCGAAGCCGCCCCGCTTTTTTAGCCTGCGGATCTCCCCCTTCCCGGACTCCGCAGCCTGCCTGCTGCCCCCACCCGCTCCGCGCGCGGCGGATCCAGGCGGCTGCCTGCTTGCCGTTCCACGATCCGTTGAATCAACCCTCCTGAAGCTCACGCAAAGCTTCCCCCTTTGATCGCCATCCCGGATTCGGCCCCGTAGGGCTCGGTTCCTGGCCAGTGGCCTTTCCCCAGCAGCCGGCGCGGTCCGGTGCATCGCTCGCCGGGGGCGGATTTCCGCGTCCGGAAGGACCGGTGTGCCGCGCGTTGGGAGCCGCGCATCCGGCACTCCAGGCGCGGCCACCCGGTGGAACCGCGCGGATCGGCGCGAATTACCCGCCATCGAAGCCAGGCGCGGTGTGCCTGGCGCGTTCATAGAGCCTGTAGCCGCCGACATAAACCGGTGGCTCGACCGGCACATACTCACGCGCGATCCAATCCTCTATCCTCGGGAACCGGTGATTGAGCTTCCACCCATGCGGAAAGACCCGCAAGTACTCACTGCGGTCGAGCGCCTGGTACATCAGCGCTTCGGGCGGCTGGTTCTCCAGGTTCCTCAGCGCCGCCGCTTCGTCATCACCATTCATCAGGCCCGGCGCCAGGTAGGAGTATCGCGTCGGGTTGTGAGCTTGGGCCAGAAAGTACAGCATGGGCTTGTACGGGTGCACATAAAGCGTGCCGCCGGGCCGCACGGTTTCCAGGAACCGCCGCAATCCCGGAGCATCTGTTGAGGACGCGCGCAAGGTACCTACGGGGGTGCTGACGGTCTCCTCATCGCGCATGTCGTGGGCCCTTTGGGCAAGCAGTGCTACGGCCACTACCGCCAGCAGCATAAATGCCCCGGCGGCAAGCTGGCGTGGAGCGCGCTGCGAAAGCCACGCCGCGGTCAGCGCGTAAGGAAGCACCGCCACAAAGGCTAAATGGGCGACATCCGATCTTGGATAGGTGCCCGCCACGAACATGGCCATGCACCCAAGCAGGTAAACGACCGGCGTTGGAACGATCCGCCGTGGATCCCTCTTCCCCGGCAGCCAGGAGGTCCCCCAGGCGGCCGTCGCCACCACCGGCAGCACAGCGGGCAACGCGATGCCGAATAAGAGGAGCGCGCGGACCCCCAGTGCCACCCCGGTGGCCCCTCCGAGCGCAGCGGTATAGCCGCTGATGATCGAGCCGTACGGCATGTAATTGACCTCCGAATAATTCTGCCCCAGCCAGGCCAATTGCTCGATCAGGGCCCTCAGCGTTCCCGTTGCCCACAGCGCGCTGAGAGCAGCCAGCGCCACGGCGCAGAGGCCCAGGCTGTACGGCTTCAGAAATCGCCGCAACGAGGGTTCCACCGAGAGCCACAACATGGTCGTCACCGCGATCAGCCCTATCGAGGGCGTACACACCGCCGCCGCCGCGCCCAGAAGTCCCGCGGCAACCCAGTACCAATACCGTCCGCAACGCTGCCCTTGCACGCTTAGCGCAATCGAGAGTAACGCCATCGACGCGCTGTCCATCCTGTGCTGGGCAAGCAGCAGGTCCGGCATGGTGGCCTGGAATGTGAAGAAGAGACCCGTAGCCGCCAAGCCCGTTCTCTTCCCCGCCAGCAGCGCCGTCAGCCAGAACAGGATCGCACACTGTAAGGCGAAATCCAGAATCACGATCACCCGCCCGGATCGCAGGGAAACACCGAAAATACCGAACACCGCCTCCTGAATCCAATAGCTGCCCGGACTCATGTAACCGAAGAAGTCCCGGTAGATCGTTTGGCCTTGAAGCATGCGCTCGGAAGCATCCAGAATAATGCCTTCATCGTTGTTGAGAACCAGGCGATTTCCGTGTATCCAAAGCAGGAACGCCGCAACCGTAACAAAGACCAACGCGGAAACGGCCCCGATTCTCTTAGCAGGTTCCGGCTCAAACATCATCGCAGGCTCTGCTCTTGGACCAGATTGCCAGTACGGATTTGCCCGCCCGGTGCCCAACCAGCGGGTCCAGCCGGCGGGAACAGGGCACCAGGAAACGGTCCCAGGTCCACAGTTGCCGGCGGGTGGGAATCGGGCTGCGCAGCCAGAAGCGGTTGCCGAGCGAAGCCAGCGCGCCGCAGCAGTCCAGGTACCACAGCCTCTCGATTTGGAAGCCCGGCGGCGTGAGAGACCGCAGCATGGCCGCGTTGTACCGGCGGAAATGTCCGATCGCCCGGTCGAACGGACTGAACAGGTACATGTGCGCCGGGGCCAGAACAATCAGCGCCCCTCCGGGACGCAGCAGCTTTCCGGCCGTCCGGAGCTCCCCGTAGTCGTCCTCAATGTGTTCCAGGACGTCCAGGTAGAGAATCGTGTCGAACTGCGGTTCGGGGCTGAACGTCCCAGCGGTGCCTACCACCACCCTGTGCCGCTCGGTGGGTAGCGCCACTCTCGCCGCCAGGCCGGCGTCCGGCTCCAGGCAAACCCAGCGCTGGAAAGGCCTGCCCGCCAGCAGGTTGGTGTTGGCGCCTATGCCTGCCCCCACCTCCAGCACATCGCCGCTGATATACCGGCCGATCGCCGCGCTCCAATAGCGCTTCCACCGCCGCGCCTCCTGAAACAGTTCCAATTCCTGGCCGGCATAGGCGAACGGCGCCGCGCTCGTGGACCAACCTGGCTCTACCAAATGCGCACCTGCTCCAGAATGTAGTATTCGCTGTCCCGCAGCGGAATGAAGCCCGCATGGCTCCGCGCGCCCAACACCGGCACCACCAGCACCAGGGAGAGCATGGTCGCCTGAAAGCACAGCACCGCCAGCGCCCCCACAGCCACCCGGATCCACTGCGGCAGGATCTCCGGCCGGGCGAAGGTGGCGTACAGGACTCCCGCCCCCAACACCATGGACAGCAACAGGAGCCCCGTGGCCGCCGCCAGCAGCCGCACCCCCACCGTGTCCGAAAACACCGAGATGGCGCTCAGCCCGTGGGTCACCAGGCCAAAGAAGTCCATCCGCGATTTGCCGTCCAGCCGCGTGGCGCGCGCCAGTGGAATCGTACGCATCGGCATTTTGCTGCGAAAGACCGCCGCCGCATAGTGGTTCCATAGATCCGACGAGACCATCAGCCGGTCGGCCGAAGACCGTGGGATCGCGCTGAAGTTCCCCACCCGGACCGGAATACCCGTGAGGACCCTATGCAGCGCCCGGTACACCTGGTAGAAAAATCGGAAAGTGGGTTTTTCAAGCCGCTTGGTCCGCGCCGCGAAAACCGCCTCCCGCTGCCCGCCCTGGTCGAGCGCTTCGAGCAGCGCCGGAACGCTCTCCGGACAGTCCTCGCCGTCGCCGTCCATGACCACGGTGGCGTCCGCGTTCAGACTCTGGTTCACCCAGTATAAGCCGATGGCAATCGCACGCTGGTGGCCCAGGTTCTGGCGCAAACGAAGGATGCGAACCTCCCCAATCGAGCCGGGCGGGGAGGCCACCAGATCAGCCGGAGCCGGGGTGCCCGATCCGTCATCGACGAACAGCACGCAGATCTCCCCGCCGGTCTTCGAGAGCGCCTGGTCCAGCAGCGGCAACAGCTTTCGGGCGCAGTTCCAATCGTTGAAGATCGGAATCACGATGGCCAGCCTGGCGGCGCCGCGGCGCGTGCCCGGAGCCGCCGGTCGGGACATCGGCGGCCGCACGATATCGGGCGCGCCGCCGGTGATTTCGGAACCCAGGGCACTCATAA
>JASHSS010000480.1 GCA_030038565.1 Bryobacteraceae bacterium | reverse complement strand
TTATGAGTGCGGAACTCTAAATACCATTGGATGTTTTGGTTTGGCGGCATCACTTGAGTTTTTACTTGAGATAGAAATCGGAGAAATTGCCCCTCTTGTCCAGGCTCTTGGAGACCGTATCGCACAGGGAGTCAGGGCCAGGGGTTATGAACTCTTGATCCCTCGCACGCCGGAAAATGGCGCCGGAATCGTGAGCTTCCGCAAGGCTGGCCTCGATACCGGCGAGGTTGTGCGCCATCTGCGGTCCCACGGAATCACCACGGCGGCTCGGGCGGGCTGGGTTCGAAGTTCGCCGCACTTCTATATCCGGCCTGAGGAAATCGATCGGATGTTGGAGTTATTACCATGAAAACAAGAGTCTTGCCTTTACTTGCATGTCTCCTGGCGGCGTCTTTGCCGGCGGCCGTTCCCACGCCGGAGAGCTACTTCGGCCATCCCATCGGCGCCGACCGCACGGTACTCGACTGGGAGAAAGTGGTGGGCTACTTCCAGCTCCTGGCGAAATCCAGCGACCGCATCCGTGTAGAGGAACTCGGCAAGACCGCCGAAGGCCGTCCCTTCATCGCCGCCACCATCGCCGAGCGAGAGACGCTTCGGCGCCTGGACCGGTACATCGCCCTGCAAGGCCGCCTGGCGGATCCCCGCAAGACCACCCCGGAGGAAGCCGAACCCCTTTTTGCCGAAGGGAAAACGGTGGTTTTGTTGACCTGTTCCATCCACGCCACGGAGATCGCCTCCACGCATACCGCCGTCGAATATGCCTATCGGCTGCTGACCGAAGACACGCCTCACAATCGCGCCATTTTGCATGACGACATCCTGATCCTGGTGCCTTCGCTCAACCCGGATGGCGTGGACATCGTGACCCAGTGGTATCGGCGCACCCTCGATACGCCCTATGAGGGCAGCAATCCGCCCTGGCTTTACCACAAGTACGTGGGACACGATAACAACCGCGACTGGTACATCTTCTCGCAGCCGGAAACGCGGCTCACGATTTCCAAGCTGCACAACGTCTGGCATCCCGAAATTGTCTACGACGTCCACCAGATGGGGGCCAACGCCGCGCGCCTGTTCGTTCCGCCATGGCTCGACCCCACCGAGCCCAACATTGATCCCATCCTGATGCAGGAGATGAACATGATGGGGACCGCCATGGCTGCGGCCGAAACTGCCGCCGGGAAGACCGGGGTTGCCATCCACGGGGTATACGATTTCTGGACGCCTTCGCGCCACTACCAGGCTTTTCACGCGGGGTTGCGCCTGCTGACCGAGTCGGCGAGCGCCAAAATCGCTTCACCGATTACTTTAACTGCCGACCAGATCTCCGCGACAGCATTGGGGTACAATCCGCGCGAGCGCTCCTGGAATTACCTCGAGCCCTGGATGGGCGGGACCTGGCGCCTGCGGGATATCATTGACTACCAATTGATCGCCTGGGACGCCTGCCTGTACAACGCGGCCATCCACCGCGACGAACTTCTGCGCAATTTCTACAAAGTCGGGCAGCGGCAAATCGCCCGTACGGAACCTTGGGGATTTGTCATTTCGTCCCATCAGCGCGACCCCGGCGCCACCCGCAAGATGCTCGAAACCCTTCGTTTCGGCCAGGTGGAAATCGGGCGCGGGGCGGATGGCAGCGCGGTCATCCCGATGCACCAGCCATATAGCGGGTGGGCCAAGGCGCTGCTGGAGCGCCAGAAGTATCCCGAAGACCGGCTTTATCCCGGCGGCCCTCCCAAGCGCCCCTACGACGTCACCGCTAACACCCTTCCGCTGCTAATGGGCGTGGATTCCCAAGCGGTGGAGCAGGCGGTGCCATTTTCGGGCGTTTGGGAACCGGCGCCGCCGGTGGAGGGACCCTTGCTGCCGGCCGCCGATACGGATTCCTGGGTAGCTGTAAACAAAGCCTGGACGGCTGGCCATTCCGTCTGGCGCGACCCCGCCACCGGCGACTTTTCGCTTACCGCCCGCGATGGCTGGAAGGAAGTGCGCCGGCCACGTGTGGCGCTGTACCAATCCTGGACCGCGAATATGGATGAAGGTTGGACCCGTTGGCTGTTGGAACAATTCGGTTTCGCCTACACCACCGTGCACAATAAAGACATTCAGGCCGGTGGCCTGCGCGAGAAGTTCGACGTGGTGGTGGTGCCCGACCAGTCCGCCGGCAGCCTGGAAAACGGCGCTCACAACCTGCCGGAAGAGTACACCGGCGGCCTCGGCCCCACCGGCGCGGATGCGCTCAAGGCTTTCGCCCAGGCGGGCGGCACGCTGGTCTTCCTGAATAACGCCAGCGACTACGCCATTGCGCACCTGGGAATCCAGGCCAAGACCGTCACGCCGCGCGGCGGGCGCGACTTCGAAGGCGGCGGCGACCGCCCCACCAGCGGCTCCAGCGAGTTCTATTCGCCGGGTTCCCTGCTGAACGCCACCATCGATACCCACAGCCGGCTGGCTTACGGGGTTCCGTCCCAGATCGCCATCTGGAGCGAACAGAGTCCCGCGTGGGACACCCAACTGCCGGTGGTGGCCCGCTATCCCGATTCCGGCGTGCTGGCCTCGGGCTGGCTGGTGGGCGAAAAGGTGATTGCCGGGAAGGCCGCCCTGATCGACGCACCTATCGGCAGCGGGCACGCCATCCTGTTCGGTATGCGCCCGCAATACCGCGCACAAAGCTACCTGACCTTCAAGCTGTTCTTTAATGCGCTGGTGGAGTGAGCAGGGCCGCTCCGCGCGCGGTAAGATCCTCCGCCCGGGAGGCTAGTTTCGGGAGCCTCAACCGGCCTTCCAGGCGGGAACGTTGTCATTCGCGCGGAAGACCGCGACTCCCGCCAGGGCGCCCAGGCCTTCGACTTCAGCCTTCTGCCATCCTTCGATCACCCGCGAAACGGTTCCGTCGCGTTCCACCAGAAACGCGGTCGGCACGCTGGAAATGCCGTAGGCGTTGCTGGCGGGATAATCGGCTTCCTCGCGGTCCAGCAGCATGGGAAAGGTCACCCCGAACTGGCGCATGAATTCACGGGTGTCTTGGGCATCGTCCTGGGAGACGCCGTAAATGGGCAGGCTGCCGGCGCGGTGAATGCGATCGAGGAACGGCAGGGTCATTTGGCAGACCGGGCAGGTATTTTTGAAAAACACCAGCAGCGCGGGACCGCGGGCGGCGATCTCCGCCAGCGCCGTCTCGCCGCCTTCGAGACGCGTCAGGCGGAAGTCCGGAGCAGGCGAACCGGCGGTGAGCAGTTTCGATTGGCGGCGGGAAGCCATAGATCCATTCTACGGTAGGGCCGGCGTGCCGACGGTCGGAAACCGGGGCCGGAGGGCGTGGATGGCGCCAATTCCGGCAACGCCTCGGGGAGCCGGACTCCCGCGCCGGGCCCGATTCCGCGCGCCGGCAGCCGGGCGGCATACGCCCCGCCAGCGCCCACAGTGGCGCGGGGAGGTCCAGGCACCCCACTGCCAACGCCCCACCCACGCGAGCCCACTCCCGCGCCGGGACCGATTTCGCGCGCGGCAGCCGG
>JASHSS010000479.1 GCA_030038565.1 Bryobacteraceae bacterium | reverse complement strand
TGGATCAGATCCGCCACCATGGCCTCCGCCTTGGCCTTGGTGGCCGGCGGAAAGTAGCGTTCGACGTATAGCTTGCCCACCGCATCGCCCATCGCCCCGCTGGTCGAATCCATGCCCCGCTGCCACCGCGGGCGCAGCTCCGGAATGCCGCTGAGGGCCTTGCCGTAGAAGCTGAAGCGCTCGTCCACGAAAGCCTTCGGAAGAAACGGCGCGGAGCGTTCGATGGTATGAAACGCCAGCCAGTCCTTCCAGGTGTCCAACGGCTCGCTGGCGGCCAGGGCGGAGAGGCCGGGGATGGCCTTGGGGTGCCAGATGATCAGCACCTGCGCGTCGCCCAGGGCGGCTGCATCCAACAGCGCCGGCCAATCCAGGCCGGGCGCCTTGGAGAGCAGTTCGGCGCGCTTCCACGAAACCGCGCTATGCACATCCTCCGATTCCACGCGCGTGGCGTGCACCTGCGCCATCCTGGTTTCCAGCGCGAACACGCGGGCGGCGCGGCCGGTGGGGTCGCCGAAACCCGCCAGCTTGAACATGGCCGCGATGTGCGCCTGGTATTGCTTGCGCAGCTCGGCCATGTGCGGAGCCGGGGAAAGATAATAGTCGCGATCCGGCATTCCCAGCCCGCCCTGCAACAGGTAGGCAAAACTCTGCGACGGGTCGGTGAGGCCCTGCGTGACCCACACCCCGAACAGATTCTCGGTTTCGAAGCTGGTGTTGTTCAACGCATCCACGTCCGCCCGCAGATTCCCGCCGATGGCGCGCGCCAGGGCGTGGCGGTCGGCGATGGCCGCCACCGCGTCGAGCGCGGGCTTGAGCGGCGCGAGGCCCTTCGATTCGATGGCGGCTTCATCCATGTAGCTGGAGTAGTAATCGCCGATTTTGCGGGTGTCCTCGCCGGCGGCCGATCCGGCCTTGGCCGAGTCCTCGATGAGCGCCAGCAGGCGTTTGCGCGTCTCATCGGCCAGCATGGCGAAAATGCCGTACTCGGGCTTGTCGGCGGGGATGGGCGTAGCCTTGATCCATCCGCCGTTGGTGTACGCATTGAAGTCGTCGCCCGGAGCGGCGGACTTGTCCATGCCCGCCAAATCAATCCCCGCGGTGAGGGACGGCGTCTTCGTCCCGCAGGCCGGCGCCAGCGCCATCGCGGCCGCCAGCAGCATGGCGGCGAACGGGCCGAACCATGCAGGTCTAAGGCATGCGGGTCTTCTCCAATCGCTCATGTCAAGAGCTTAGCGTACAAACGCGGCGCCATCGCTGCCCATCCCGCGCGATTCGCGCTATGCCCCGAAACTTCAGATATACTTCACGACCAGGAGGTCTTATGCGCGTCATCCCGCTGGCGGCCGCGGCGGCCGGCATCGCGGCGCTCCTGGCCCAATCGCTGTCTTCGTATCGCGTGACCCACACGTACACCTTGGGCGGAGACGGGAGTTGGGATTACATCGTGCCCGATCCGCCCAATCACCGCCTGTTCATCGCCCGGCAGACTCGCCTGATGGTGGTGGATGAAGACACCGGAACGCTCCTCGGCGAGGTTGCCGGCATCCATGGCGCTCACGGAACCGCCGTTGCCGCCGGCACGGGCCACGGATTCGCCACCTCGGGGAACGATCAATCGGTGGTCATGTTCGATCTGAAGACCCTCCAGCCGCTGGGCCGGGTTCACGCCGCCGAAGACGCCGATGCGATCGTCTACGATCCCGCTTCGAACCGCGTCTTCACCTTGAATGGCGACGCCCACTCCTCCACCGTGATCGATCCGCGGGCCGGTACCCTGATTACCAACATCCCGCTGGGCGGCAAGCCCGAGTACGGCGCCTCGGCGGGCGACGGCAAGGTATACGCCAATCTCACCGACATCAGCGAGGTGGTCGAGATCGACGCTAAAACCGCCACCGTGTCACGGCGCTGGCCCACCGCTCCCTGCAAGCAGCCCGTATCGATGGCCCTCGACACCGCGCACCACCGCCTGTTCAGTGGATGCCGCAGCGGGGTGATGGCCATCTCCGACTACCAGGCCGGGAAACTGGTCACCACGGTTCCCATCGGCATGGGGGTGGACGGCGCCGGGTACGACGCCGCGTCGGGCAACGCCTTCGCGTCCAACGCCGATGGCGCGCTGACCGTAATCCACCAGGACACGCCCGATCAGTACCGCGTGATCCAAAGCGTGCCCACGCCGCAGGGATCGCGCAACATGGGGCTCGACCCCACCAATCACCGCGTGTTCCTGGTCTCGGCGAAGTTCGGGCCCGTGCCCGCGGGAGCGCGCAGAGGGCCGGTGCTGCCGGGAACCTTTACCCTAATGGTGATCGAGGCCGGGCCGGCCGCGCACTGATCCACCATCCCGCGCTACCGGAACACCGCGCTACCGGAACACCACGCAGGTCGGGTTGGGCACTTCCACGCTCAGCCCCGTGGCGGTGCCTTTCCCCGTATCCGGACTCAGGCTGAACACCACCACGTTGCCCTGATCCTCGTTGGCCGCGAAAAGAAACCTGCCGGTGGGGTCGATCGCAAAATGCCGCGGCCTCCCGCCGGTGTCCAGGTAATCGATCTTGGTCAGCGTGCCTCTGTCGGGATCGATGGCAAAGACCGTCATGCTGACGTGGCCGCGGTTGGAGGCGTACAGGTACTTCCCATCCCTGCTGACCGCGATTTCGGCCCCGCTTCGCGTGCCCACAAAGTCCGAAGGAAGCAGGGAAACCGTCTGCAGCAGGGCGTCCAGGTGGCCGCGCTCCGCATCGTAGGAGTAGACTCCCACGCTGGCCGTCAGCTCGTTGACCACGTAAACCAGCTTACCGTTGGGATGGAATACCAGGTGGCGCGGGCCGGAGCCGGCCGCGACCTTGGTAAACGGAGGGCTGCCCGGCGCCAGCCTGCCCGTGGCGGCATCCAGGCGATAGGTCAACACTTCGTCCAGGCCGAGATCGGGCGCCAGCAGGAAGTCATTGTCGGGCGACAGCACGACCTCCTGCGGGTGCGGGCGTCCCTGGCGGTCGTGGTCCACGCTGGAACCACGATGCTGGAGGATTGCCGAGTTCTCGCCCAGGCTGCCATCCGGCAGGACCGGAAATTCCGTCACGCTGCCTCCCGCGTCGTTGGCCGCGAACAGCCATTTGGCGGTCCGGTCCAGCGCCAGGTGGCACGGGCCGGGGCTGTGGGTGGCCACCTGGTTGAGCAGCGTCAGGCGCCCGTTGGCCGGGTCGATGGCATACGCGCTGACCGCCCCCGAGGGCTGCCCCTGAAACAGGCCGTCCTCATTCGCCGCGTACAGATAGCGCCGGTTGGGATGGACCACCAGGAAGGAGGGGTTGCTGGTGTCGGCCGCCAGCCCGAGCGACGTCAGGCGTGGCGGCGAGGCCCGGAACTTCCAGGCATAGATGCCCTTGGCGCTGTGCTGCGTATACGTTCCCACATACACCAGGACCTCGCCCGTTTGCGCGCCGGCGGGCGCCCACAGGCTCCCCGCCACGGCGGCCAGGGCCAGAGGAATCGGCAGTCTCATACTTTCAGTGTGTAAGATTCCCGACCAATCCGCCACTGTGCGGGGCAGGCGCGGGCGTGGCTTCGATTCACCACCGGGCCTCCACGCCGAGGGTTCTTATTGCCTCCGCCGAAAGTCTCGGAATGATCCGTTGTCCCCATTCCACCGACATGCCTGCCAGAGGATCCCTCACTACGGGCCCATCCGGCAAGCCGTTCACCCGAACAAGTTAGCGCCTATGGGGCGCCCTCAGCCCGGAGGACAAGACGGAGCCGAATTCCGCGCTGTTCTCCGCGTTTTTCTCCACGCCTCCGGACCAGTCAATTCTCCGACGGTCGCTCGGCGTGGTCGATGACCAGCGCGCTCACTAGCCCTTTGGTTGCCTTTAACTTCAAGCCGAGTTGGTCTTGAAGGGCCGCCTGCAGGCCAGGCTTGCTCGCGTCCTCGGCCCCTTTAAACGCGCCGCCGTAGAGAGTCTCGTCGGGCGTAAACTCCATGTCGAAATCGTAACGGCCTTTGAGATCGGTCTGATCGATTACCGGCTGTTCCAGGGCGCGCTGCAGTAGGGTTGCAAAATCGTCCATACCGGCGTAGCGCGCCGCCAGTTTCAGCACGGGTAGCGACACGACAAAGATGAGTGGCGGCGGGCCCGCCGGGTCGGCATCCGGATCGAGCGTGGTCGGCTTGAGTTTCGGGCCGCCTTTGGCCACCGTCAGCGCGTAAATCCTCATTTCTTTGGGCTCGCGGTGAAAGCGCACCTGGAAACGGTCCGCCAGAAGCTGCCGCAACATGGCCATCTGTTGTTCGAGCGTGGGCCGCGGAGTGGGCGTTTTGGCGGCGATCGCCCAATAGTCCGAATCGACCAGCGATGGTCCGCCGAGAATCTCGTTCGGGGAGAGGTTGTACGCCGCCGCCAACAGAGTGCGCACCGTGTGGTGGTGGACGGCAAACTGGGTGGCCGTCTGCATGCGAATGAAACGCCCGTTGGGGTTTTGGTCCGGCTTGATGCTCGCGACTTCGAAGGCTCCGGACACCGGCCGCTGCGGCGTTTGCGCCGCAAGCCCCGCCCCGAATACAACGAAGACCACCAGCCGCGTCATACGGCTAATATAATCCGAGTTCTGGCGGACCAGGATTGTGCCAACTTGCCGTCTACAGTGACTTTCCTCCACTTGGCCCTATCACCGTCCCGTAGAAGCGCTTCACGGTTCTCTCGAATCGTCGCCGCCAGCGCTGTCGCCCTCCGCGTCGGGACAGCAGCGCCGCCCGCTTACTGCTTGATCACCGTTCCATCGGCCCGGCGGATCTCTCCCCAGCCGCCGTTCAGGTTATTGCGGCCGGCCGTGAAGGGGGCCTTGGCGGCGGCTTGTTCGTCGATCTCGATGCCCCAGCCGGGCTTCTCGCTCACCCACAGGTAACCGTCTTTCCATTCCGGGCAGCCATGGAAGATCTCCTTGGTGCGGTCGTTGAAGGGCGAGTACTCCTGGAT
>JASHSS010000044.1 GCA_030038565.1 Bryobacteraceae bacterium | reverse complement strand
ATGGCATCCGCATCGCCCAGATCTTCCGAATCGTGCCACAGGTACTCCGCCGGTTGCCCCAGAATATGGCCGGCCGCGTACAGCGCGTCGTGATCGCAATTGCTGCCGGGAAAGACAATCACGCCAAATTTCATGGTTTCTGTTTTTGGGGAGGCTACTGGTATTTTATCAGACCTGCCGTGCCGCCGGAACCGGGTTGCTGTTTCCGGGTTCCCCGATTCGAGATCAATCGACCAGCTTGAGCGTTCCGAAGGCTTCCGGAACGTGGAAGCTGCGTTGCCCGGTGGGCTGCCAGGTAAGCTGTTTGCGGTTCGCCCGGGGACCCTGGGAGCGGAAGAAATTGATTCTCAGGGTGTTGCCGGCGGCGGCCGGACGGGGATCCACCGACGAGTAGGGAATCTGCATGAAGCCGTACCAGACCTTATGGTCGCGGTCGATGCGGGCGGACACCTTGAACCCGGAATTCCATGTCCACCCGTCTTCGTGGTGCGGGCTATCGAGATCGATATCCAGGTCCACCCACTCCCCCTGGGGAGAGATTTCGAATTCCTTGTAGCGGCGGATGTTCTGAAAATCGGAGCCGATGAAAGTCTCGGCCACGTCCCAATTCCACAGCAGGTTGGTCTCGGTGGCGGTGGCCGGGTCGGGCTTCAGGTTGAGTTCCTCGTAAGGGCAGACGAACAGAAAGTAGAGATTGCGGCTGGTCCAGCGCGAGCGCACTTCGGATTTGTAGCCCGGCACTGGGTTGCCGCGGCCGTCGTTGACCAGAAAGACCGCCGGAGCGTCGCGCCAGAAGGCGGAATCCGGGTTGGTATCGGCCTCCACGTCGCGCGCGGCGTGCCGGCTTTCGGCCTGTCCGGATGCGGCCACGGCGAAACCGGCCGCGGCCAGGCCAAGCAAAATCGATCGCGTCAGAGCCATGGCGAATCTCCGTTATGCGGGCAGCCCCAGGAGCCGCGCGGCATTTTCCCAATAGACTTTGCGCAGCACCGGCTCGGGCAATCCGACGCCGTAGATGCGCCAGCGTCCCTGCGGCGGAATGGCCGCCGGGGCATAGTCGAAATACTCGTCTTCGGTCTCGAGGAAGCGATAGTAGATCTCGTAGAGCGCGTCGGCGAACGTCTGCTGCGGCGTGCTTGTGCCGGCGCTGGCGTCGGTGCCGAACAAAATGCGGTCCTGATACTTGTCGAAGAATTTGCGCGCCTGGCGCGGCTGGCGGCCCAGCTCGCCGATCCGGGCGGCGATATCGACGTGCATGTTAGGGTGGCTGTCCAGGCACTCCGAGACATACGGCAGATCCTCGGAATCGGCTACGTGGAGGCACACAAACCGGGTTCTTGGGTGGCGCCGCATGACCCTGCGGCGGGCCTCCTGGAGCTCCCGGTTGGCGGGGAAATCGCGGCCGTGAAACGACCAGTCGGGGTGCGCGTGCAACTCCTCCCAGCGTTCGTTGAAGCGGTCGATGGGCAGGAAGAACGCCTCCGGATCGGAAATATGGATGGCCACCGGCATCTGCAGCGCTCCGGCCGCCTCCCACATAGGGTCGAAGCGGCGGTCGTCGATGGCAACCAGTTGGTTGGTCCCCTTCTCGCGCAGGAACAGGCCGAGAGTTTTCAGAATCTTCAGCCCCTTGGCGCCATCCTTGTGCGCGGCTTCGATCTGGCCGGCTTGAAATTGCGGGTAATCCGGATCGGAGGCCCGCGTCCACGCCGGTTCGGTGAACACGATAAACCGCCCCGGATGGGCTTCCGGAAGCCGGCGCAGGGCTTCCCGCAGGCCGTCGCCATAACTGCCGGTGACACTCACCATGGTGCGGATGTTCTTGCGGTCCATCACCGCCAGGCACTCGGCCGGATCCAGGTGAAAGTGAATGCTGTCGGAACGGCCGCCGCTGGTGATGTGGGTGTGGAAATCGATCACCGGGAACCGCGCCCGCGGCACGTGGGTCTCCGGAACGTGCAGCATGCTCTTCGGCTCATACTGTTCCAGGGGAATTCCGCCGCCCCCGGCCGATTGGCTGTCGCGGGTGGCCTGGGCGACAGGAGGGCTCTGCGCGTCCACGCAGTCCGCCGCCAGCGTCATCGCGCCTAGGCTCATCCATTCTCTGCGGTTCATTATGACCTCCCGATTGCAGGCAGCCCGGCCGCGCCCTTTGTGTACGGAGCGCCAGTTTATCGCCCAATCCGCGGTGGTGTCAAACCTTTGGCTTGTTTTCGGCGTGCGTTTCGGGCGCGGAAATCCGGGTGTTCCTTGACTGGGAACGTGCCCGGTTCTATCATCGAGGCGAAATCATGGTGCGCAAACTGGTGCTGGCAACCTTGGTCTCCTGGTTGCTTTCCCGCGCGGGGCTGGCACAGGCGCCGGAGTTGCCGGGCTGGAAGCTGGTCTGGTCGGACGAGTTCAATTACACCGGGCATCCCGATCCCGCCAAGTGGGGATACGAAGAAGGCTACGTGCGCCATAACGAGTTGCAGTATTACACCGTGAACCGCCTGGAGAACGCCCGCGTGGATGGCAGCAGCCTGCTGATCGAATTGCGCAAGGAGACGCCTGAAAGCTTCCTGCCCACTTCCATCAACGACGAATGGCACCGTTACACCGCCGCCAGCCTCAATACCCGCAATACCGCCTCCTGGACCTACGGGCGTTTCGAGATCCGCGCCAGGATGCCGCAGGGCAAGGGGACGTGGCCGGCGATCTGGTTTCTGAGCCCGCTGAGAACGCCCAACGTTCCCGGGCCGCCCCAGCCCCGCGGACCGGATGGGCGGGAAGTGCAGGGCCCGCCACGCGGCCCTGGCAGTGGCGAGTCTTCCCAGGGAGAGATCGATCTGATGGAAGCCTGGGGAAGCCGCGCCAACCGGACGGCCGTCCACATTCACGGCACCAAGGGGCGTACGCCCTCCAAGACGGTCGCGGTGGACGACATGTATGCCAAATTCCAGCTGTACGCCGTAGAGTGGTATCCGGACCACATGGATTTTTTCCTGGATAACGACAAGATTCTCACCTACAACAAGGACCCCGAGTTGGGATGGTCGTTCGACCACCCCATGTACCTGATCATGAACATCGCCTGCGGCGGCCCGGATGAGCCGGCGCCGGACGATGCCAATCTGCCGCAAATCATGACGGTGGATTACGTGAGGGTGTATCAGAAGTAAACTCTTCGAGGGATGAATATGGACGTAAATCGCAGGCTCTTTTTGCTAGGCACAACCACCCTGGCCGCTCAGGCATTTCAAGCGGAAACCACCGTCAACACGGCCATGATAGGCGTAGGCGGTCGCGGCTCCTTTTTGCTGCAGGGTGTTCTGAAGCAACCCAACGCCAAAGTGGTGGCTTTGTGCGACATCAAGCCGGACCGGCTCGATAAGGCGGCCACCGCGGCGGCCAGGGACAACCCGGCCACCTATGCCGATTGGCAGAGGATCATCGACCGCAAGGATGTGGATGCCGTGTTCATCGCGACACCCCCTTACCTGCACTCCGAAATGGCCATCCGGGCGATTCAGGCCGGCAAGAACGTGTACTGCGAAAAGCCCATCGGCATCACGCCGGCGCAGGTTCGCGCGCTGCTGGCCGCCGCCAGGGGTAACAAGAAGGTGTTTGTGGCCGGTCAGCAGTTGCGGTCGCAGAAGCAAACCCAAGAGGTGGTGCGCAGGATTGCGGGCGGCGTGATCGGCGAGGTCATCATGGTGAAAGCTCAACGCCACGCCTCGAGCGACCTGCCCCACGACGGAACCTCGGGCGACTGGTATTTCGATGTGACCAAATCCGGCGGCTACCTGATCGAGCAATCCGTGCACAATCTGGATCTGTGCAATTGGGCCATCGGCGCCCACCCCCTGCGCGCGGCCGGTTTCGGCGCCATCCAGATGTATAAGAACGATCCTCCCGGGCGCACCATCTTCGATTGCGGAAGCCTGACCTACCAGTACCCCAACGGGGTGATGATGAGCTTCACGCAGAACGTGTTTCATCCCGGCTCGATGCCCAACGGCAACCAGTACGTCTACGTGTACGGCACCAAGGGCGCCGTGGACCTGATGACCGGAAACATGTACCCGCCCGAGAGAGGCAGCCAGCCGGTGGTCCTGGCCCCCAGACAGCAGGAAGACCAGTACGCGCACCTGGCGGCGTTCTACGATTCCATCGTCCACGGCACGCCGCCCCCTGTGGATGTGAAGGTGGGAGCCACCGCGGCGCTCACCGCCATCCTGGGGCACGAGGCCATGACCGAACAGAAAGTGGTCACCTGGAGCGATATGGGCGTGGAGGTTTAGGACCCGGCAGTGCGCCGGGTCCCGTCACCAGTGGTGTCCCGGCGATTCAGCTCTTGGCCCTTTGCAGCGTAAGCGGCGAAGGGGTCTGCTGCCCGCGGCCTCCCGCACCACCCCGGCCGAGTCCGAAGAAGGCTCCGTTCGACGGGTCGGAGCCATCCGGCGGCGGGCCGATTTTGGGCTGTGGGCCGGTGGGCTCGGCAGCGGGCCGCCTTCCACCGCGGCCCCCGAAGCCGCCGGTGCGCTCCAGTTCGATGGCCTCTCCCTTCATCGTTCCGGTGTAGGTAACCGGGCCGGCCTTGAAGGAGATGTTGCCGCCCTCCACCTTGCCTTCTTCGATGACCGTGGGCAGGTCGCCGGAAGGCGCGCCGCGGCCTCCGCCGCCTTCGACAGTTCCGGTGAGAGCGCTGCCGTTCTGCCGGAAGGTGAAGATCTGGCTGGCTCCGCCTCCGAAACCGCCGCCGAATCCCGCGGCCGCCACAGGCGCGCTTCTCCACAGGCCCGTGATGCCCTCGCCGGACGGAATCTCGCGCTGCCAGACGGCCACCTGCGGCCGCAGCTTCGCGGCCTTCGACGTGAGTGTCAAAATCGACGGCGTCAACCCGGGTGAGGCCGCCTCCACCGTAATCTCGCCCGCTTTCCTGGTGGATTGCACGAGCGCCACGCAGTAGCCGTTGAACGCCTTCCGCGAACTGCCCTGGTCGGATTCATGGCAGGTCGGGTCGCCGTTCCCGACACCTAGTACCTTGCCTTCGCCGGAAACCCGGAAATTCACCTCGTTATCGGCCACCGGCACGTAGCGGCCCTGCGCGTCCTGCACCTCTACAGCGAACATGGCCACATCCTCGCCATCGGCGGAAATCTCGTGGCGGTCGACCCGCAGCACCAACTTGGCCGCCGGCCCGGTGGTCTCGCGGCGCGTACTCATGACCTGTTTGCCGTCTATGAATCCGCGCGCCTCAATCGTGCCCGGAGCGTACTTCACGTTCCACGCCAGGTGCGAATCCTTTTTCATGTCCTTGGCCCCGAGGCTCTGGCCGTTGAGGAACAACTCCACGCGATCCAGGCTCGAATATACCCACACCGCGATCTCCTGGCCCTCCATCCCCGGCCAGTTCCAGTGCGGAAACACGTGCAGCACCCGTTTCCCCGTCCACCACGACTGGAAATAATAGAAGCTGTCCTTGGGGAAACCGCACGTGTCGATGACTCCGTACTGCGAGCTGATGTTGGGCCACTGGTAGGGGGAAGGCTCGCCACGATAATCGAAGCCGGTCCAGATGAACCCTCCGGCGAGCCACGGCCGGGCATTGCAGAAGCTCCACCAGCCCTCGCAGGACGCCCGCCCGGTGGTGGTGTACGGATCGTACGATCCCACGTAGCCGTGCTGCGGATCCATCACATAGATGCCGCGGGTGGCCACCGCGCTCACCTGCTCGGTGCCCATCACGGGCGCCTTTGGATTGGCCTTATGGAACGCGTCGGCGGCCGGGTCGGCGTAGTTGTAACCCTGCACATCGCACGCCGCGAATCCGAATTTGCCCATGTTGTTGCCGCCCAGGGGCGCGAGGGAGACCGGCCGCGAGCCGTCTTCGCAGGTGGAAACCTCTTTCATGGCCGAGAGAATCAGGAAGCCGCGCTCGGTGGCGGCGGTGCCTTCCTCATTGCCCATCGACCACATGAACACGCTCGGATGGTTGCGGTCGCGCCGCACCAGGTTGGCATACTGGCTAAGGCCTTCGGGATTCGAAGACATCATGCGGGTTTCATCGAACACCAGCATGCCCAGCTCGTCGGCGGCCTTTAGAAGCTCGGGCGTGGGCGGATTGTGGGAGGTGCGCAGGGCGTTGCAGCCCATCTCCTGGAGCTTGCGGATGCGGAAGTATTGCACCGCGTCCGGCAGAGCGACCCCCACACCGGCGTGGTCCTGGTGGTTACAGGTGCCGCGCAGCTTGACGGATTTGCCGTTCAGGAGGAAACCTTTTCCCGCGTCGAAGGTGCAGGTACGGATGCCGAAGGGAGTTTCGTACCGATCGACGACCGCTCCGCCGGCTTCGACCTCGGTCACCAGCTTGTACAGGTTGCGCTGTTCCAGCGACCACAGGGCGGGGGTTTGCACGGCCACCTGCTGCTCGAAGCTCTGCTCGCCGCCCTCGGCAATGGCCACCGGCGGGGCAGCCACGGTCCCCACCGTTTTGCCCATGGGATCCACAATCGTCGAGGTGACGCGCGCCGTCTGCACACCCTTGCCGTGGTTTTCCACCTCGGTACGAATGCGCATCAAGGCCGCTCCGCCGCGCATTTCCGAGCGCGCGAAGGTGCCCCACTTTTTCACGTGCACCGGATTGGTCTTCACCAGCCAGACGTGCCGGTAAATGCCGGCGCCTTCGTAGAACCAGC
>JASHSS010000478.1 GCA_030038565.1 Bryobacteraceae bacterium | reverse complement strand
TTGGAGCCGAGTTTTGCAAGCCGTTCGCCAGAATCAGCCGTTTTTGCGCTGGTTTCGATTCTAGCAGATAGAGGCGCCGGGGGAGTTCGATGCGGTAGCGAACCGGGCGTAACGGGCGCGCTACCGGGTCACGCCGTCGAGGACCTCGCGAATCGTGCGGGCCAGCAACTGCATGGAGAAAGGTTTGGGGAGGAACGCGGCGCCCGGAAGGTTAAAGTCTTTTCCCGCCAGCCCTTCCCCGGCATAACCGGAAACGAAGATCACGTGGAGGCGGGGATCGGTTTTGCGCAGCTCGCGGGCCAGTTCCCGGCCGTCGACGCGGGGCATCACCAGGTCGCTCAACAGCAGATCGATGCCGCCGGGATGGCCGCGCGCCACTTCCAGGGCTTCTGAGCCGTCCGAGGCCATCAGCACCTGGTAGCCGAGGTCCTTGAGGTGAGCCGCCAGCAGGTTGCGCACCCAGCGCTCGTCTTCGGCCAGCAGGATGGTCTCGCGGCCCGTGGGGCAGGCCGTGCGAGCGGGTTCGTGGAGGACGGGTTCCTGGCCGGTGGCGCAGGGCAGGAAAATCCGGAAGGTGCTTCCGCCGCCGACCCGGCTCTCCACCTGGATATGGCCACCGCTCTGCCTCACTACGCCATAGACCGTGGCCAGACCGAGGCCGGTGCCCTCGCCGGTTTTCTTGGTGGTGAAGAACGGTTCGAAGATGCGAGCCTGGGTTTCCGGGTCCATTCCATGTCCGGTATCGCTCACCGAGATCAGCACGTACTCGCCCGGCCCAGGGGGCAGCCCGGAGGGCGCCCCGGAGGACGCTTCCGCTACGCCCGGCGGAGGAGGCGATGAGGCAGGCGTCTCCACAGCGGAGGTTTGGATGGTCAGTTTCCCGCCGTCGGGCATGGCGTCCTGCGCGTTGACGGTCAGGTTCATGAGCACCTGCTCCACCTGGTTAGGGTCGGCGCGGACCATTCCCAGGCCGGGACCGGGCACGAAGTTCAGCTCGATGTTCTCGCGGATGAGCCGGGCCAGCATGCCCATCAGGCGTTCGATCAACGGGTTTACATCCAGGATCTTGCTTTGCAAAACCTGCCCCCGGCTGAAGGCCAGCAACTGGCGGGTGAGCGCGGTGGCCCGTTCGGCGGCTTCCCGGACATCCTCCAGGCGCTGGCGGGTTTCGCCATCGAGCGGCCGGTTCAGGACCATTTCGATTTGCCCGGCGATGACCGTGAGCAGGTTGTTGAAATCGTGCGCCACGCCGCCCGCCAGTTGGCCCACGGCTTGCATTTTTTGCGCCTGGCTGAGGCGGGCCTCAAGCTGTTTTCTCCCGGTGATATTTTCGGAGAGAATGTCCAGGTAGAGGACCTCGCCTGCCGGATCGCGAACCGCGCGTCCGCCGATGCGAACCTGGATAGGGTTGCCGGCGCGGTCGAGCCAGGTAGTTTCCAGTCCCTGAACCGTACCGCCCTCCAACAGCTTGGCGCGCAGTTGTTCGAAGCCCGCGGCCGAGCCGAATATGGGCGGCAAGTCGCGCTCCAGCAGGTCGGCCTCAGAGCCCGGCTGGTATCGCAGCATTTCCAGCATGGCCCGGTTGGCTTCGAGCAGTTGCCCGCTGAGGGTGGCGCGGCAGATGGCATAGGGGGCCTCTTCGATCAGCAGGCGGTAACTCTGTTCGGAGAGCCGCAGGGCCCGCTCGGCGACCGCGCGCCCGGCGCCGTGCAAGGCCACGCCGACGACTCCGGTGAGCCTCCCCCCGGTCCCCCGCAACGGTTCGACGTGGGCCTCCATTTCGCGGTCTTTAATGGCTACCTGAAACGAGGAACCCTGGCCCTGGAGAGCCAGCCGGTGAGCCTCCATGGCGTTGCGCCGGCCCTGGGCACAGGCGAAGAGCACGCCGATGGGTTTGCCGGCGCATTCGGCGGGGGAGACCCCCAGGGATGCAAGACCCGCTCCGCTCAAGGCGGTGAAGCGGAACTCCAGATCGGTGGCCCAAACCACTACCGGGATTTTCTGAACGAGCGTGAACAGGGAGCTGAGTGCGGCGCATTTGGATGGTTCAGGTTTTTCGCTGCATGGAACTCCTGAAAACACGTCCATCCCTCATAAACTACCAGCTTTCGCGGGGCGGCACGGAAGTCTCTTCGGTTAACCGGTGGGTCAATTCAGGGTTGTGTGCCGGAGGGTACAATTACCGGCATCCGCGGAAACGGAGGGAACAACGCAATGCCAGGCCCTCCTGGCGGGATACTGAAAATTAGATGCAACATCGGGAAAATCAGACACGCTGTCTGATGCCCTCACGAGGGATCAACGGGTTACAAGAAGAAATCAGACAACGTGTCTGAAAATTGAATTTGGCTGGACCCCTCTTTCAGCCACCTGCTAGAGCGCCCCGAAGTACAAGCCGCGCTTGGGATCCACGCAGAGCATGAAGGCGGCCTGGGCTCCGGGAGCCAGCAGGATGGGGTGGGTGGGCGTGCCCTCGAACGATACAGGCGTGAGGTGACGGGAGCGATCCAGGTGCAGAAGGCGGGACCCCTCAACCGCCACCACCATGTCGAGGCGCAGCGGGCCGCCCTGGTTCTGCGAATACAACACGGCTCCCGAGGTGGGCCGCCCGGGCAGCGGGAAGGTGCTGAGCCGGGGAGTTCCCACGGGCTTGCCCGCGGCGTCAAACTCCACCTCCACGAAAATGCAGGCGTCGGAGCGATCCTCGGGCGCCGCCAGGACGCCGATGGTGGCGTGGCCATTCTCGCCGGCGAATAAGGCCGGCGGCGCGTCCACCAACAGTCGGCCGGTGGGGATGCGAACGGATTGAAACGGCTCCGGCCGGCCGCCCCCGGCATAGCGCGAATGAAAGATTTCGAAGCCGGACTGGTGCTGCACGGTAAACGCGAGGTGGCGTTCACTTTGCCGGCTCACGGGCGCCAGCGCGGCGGTGATGGTGGTGGGCGCAGCAGGCAGGCGGTCTTTCCAGGCGATCCGCGCCGAGGGATTCTCGCCCACCTCGCTGCTCGCAAACTCCACCAGCGAGATCTCTTCGCGGTTACCCGATACGGCCAGAACCTCGACAGGTCCGCCGGTGGTTTTCAAGGGCGGTTCGACGAGGTAGGCCGGTTCGGACGGCAGGTCCACCGAAAGCGCCTGTCTCATTACGCTGCTGAGGGCTTTAATCGAGCGCCCCTCGCGCCACACGATCCACCGGAGGAGTTCGTTGAAGTAGGGCGCGTTCCGCCAGGGCGCGCCAATGTCCGTGGCGCCGGCGCTGACGGTGGCGCGATGGAGAGGAGTATCCGTGTGCATCTCGGAAAGGTCGGGCCTGGTTTCGCGAAATTCAAAGGAATATACTCCGGCCGAATTCCCGCCGCTTTGAATGAAGACGACTTCACCGGCGGCGGCTTGAGACGGCCGCAGTCCCAGGCCAAGCTGAACGAACGTGGGAGTCACGGCACGAACCTGGAACCGGGCTTCCTTACTGGTGGTGCGGGTGCCCTGATAGTCAATTACGGAGCGGACGCGATACTCGCCCGGCACGGCAACCTGGACGAGCGGCGTGATGGCCGCAGTTCCCTCCCAGATGGCCCCGGGAGCAATGCGGATGCGCGTGGTGGGCGCCGTAAAGGAGGGATCGCCCCTGGCCTGCCGCATCGCCATCAAGTTATTGAACAGCGTACCGTGGGGGAAGGCTGGTCCTATCAGCGCGAAGGTGGGCTGATCGCTGGCGGCATGCCCGGGATCTGGTAATTCGATGGCTCCCGGTCCCGAGTTCGCCACGCGTAGCCTTAAGGCGATTCTCTCGCCGAGAAGGTAATCCGTCTTATCGGGAAAAGCATCGTAGGAAAACATGGTTGCAAATCCCCCCTTCGGGAGCGGCGCCGGGTGGCTGGTCGAAACCATCAGCCCGGCCAGAATTCCGGCGGCCAGCGGGATCGATCGCGATGGCGGCGGCAGGCGCATGACTAAGGCTTCTGATTCTGCGCCCCGACATTTTTAAGAATCACGGTGGCGGCGTCGTTGGGTCCCGGATTCCAACCGCGCAGCCGCAACTGGCACAACCCGCAAAACGCGGGTTTTGGATCGTTGTAGCTCATCATACAGTTGCCATCCGCGGAATCGTGGCGCAGCGGCTGTTCACCCATGTCCTGGGTATACCAGGCCGGCACAGGCGGCGCATGCGGCAGAAACAGGTCGTGTCCGATTTCATGGACGAAGGTTGCGACATCCGGTTGCCAGAGCGCGAAGCAGCACCGGTTGCGAGTGGCGCCTGGCGTACCATCGACGGCCATTCCCTGGAGAACCTGGATTCCGGCAAGCCCCGCCGCGATCCCGTCTGCCTGTGCGGAGGCTATGGAGTTGAAATGGATAATCGTGATGCCGTCCTTGGCCGCGCTCGGGGAGGTCAGCGGGTTCAAGGCATTGACCAGGGCTTGTCCCGGTGTCATCAGCAGGTAAGTCAGTTTGGTCAGGTACTCCACCTCAGTCGCAGCCTTAACGCTCGTCCGATAGTCCGTCCCGCCGGTGGGATTGGCCCCGGTGTTGAACTTCGCATTTGTTTGGGCCACGAAGTCGGCGAAGCTTCTGGTGACGAAGGTAGACTCGCTCGCGGAGTGGTCGGCTGCCGCATCCACGCAGAGATGCTGGGTGAGCATGGCGTCGCCGGAGCCGTCCAGAGCGGTGGTGGCGGCGGCGTTGTAGCCGGCGGCGGGTAACTCGAACCGGTCGGCGGCCGGTATCTTGTCCAGGACATTTATGTAAGGCATTTGATACAGGGTTTGAATGGCGCCGAGGCTGTTGTTCACGAAATCGTCGATGGAGTTCTTTTTCCGGATATAGCGCGATATATGTAATTCCCGCCAGACCTGGAAAGGACCGGTGTCGGCCTTGATGGCGGCGGGCGCCACCAGTGGCTCGTCCTTCACATCCAGGACAATCACCTCTTTCCCGTTGCCGTCCAGCTTGGTTTCGTAAGCCAGGTAGACGGCGATCTTGTAGTTGTCGCCGGCCATGCGCGACGGGCGGAACAGCGCCCCGGTCTGCCCCACCATCTTGCCGCTGGTCCAGGCGTAACTGAAGGCGGCCCATTTGCGGGTGTCGCAAGGCTCGACTTTGAAGGGAAAGTAGGTCTCGTCGAGGGCCGGCTTGGGCGCCGGATAACCGTCACAATCGGGAAAGACCGCCATGGAGTGGGGGCCTCTTTTGCCGTCCCGATCCCAGTGGCAGTTGCTGCCCTTGGGATACGTATGGTCCGCGGCCGAGCGAGTTGCATCGGTGCCATCGCGGTAATAATTGATGGAGCTTTTGAGAAAAGCCTTGGGAGCAGCCTGGGTTTGATGGGCGTCGGCCTGCGTGCCGTCCGGGTCGGGGTCCTCCCAATCCCAGAGGAACTTGACCCTGCCGAGGGCCTTGGCGCCGGGGCCATTTTCGAGCGCCACCTCCGTATCGTCGGAGGCCAGCAGATGAATCTTGGCGATCACCGGAATGCGGGCTCCGTCGCCCCACATGTATAGGTACTCGGTGAAGCCGGTGTTATCGTTCATCTCGTAGCTGGCGGTTTTGAAAATATTACTGATGAGGTTCACCTGGAGCGCTTTAGGGGCGCCCGAGGCAGGTAAACCTCCGGCGTCGTGGACGGAGTCGTAGACCGCCTTGTCCAAAGCCTTGCGTTGGTCCGTGAGGCCGTCGGTGGGCATGGCCTCGATGGGGCCGAGTTCGAGCAGGATCTTCTTGCACAGGATGTGGAAGTAGGTCCAGGTGGTGCGGACGGTGGGAGGGCGTTCTCCATCGCCGGCGGTCAGGCGAAGTTTGTAGGGACTGTGCTCGATGGTGATGTATCCGTCGGGAAAATCGTACGGTTGGATGGTGTTGTCGGCGGGAAGCGCGGTGAGATCCTGCTGCATCCCCTGCGCGGATTGGGTTCCGGCCTGCTCGGCGGTGGGGTCGAGGCTCACGCGGCCATCGAATTTGAGGGTGTGTTTGCCATGCAGCAGGGCATCCGGACCGAGTTTGGCCAGGTCGAAGGTCCACAGCGGCTGTTCCTGGAAGCGGCGGAAAAGCTCCAGCTTGAGGCTCTCAATCACGGCGAACGGATCGTTGAGCTCGTAGGTAAGCTGGATGGTCTCCTTCTCGGGGACGAAGTGGAAATCGTCGGCTCCCCCGCCCGCGCCCGCCTGTGGGGCATCCGCGGTCAGATAGCATTTGCTGGATTTTTTCCCGTTGGTGAGGTGCAGGCTGACAATCCAGAAATCCGGCGCCCGGAGTTTGTTCACGTTCTTCAGATCGTAAGCGGTGCGGGCGACGCGTGCGGTTCGGTTCATGGCAGTCTACTGTTGGTCATGGCGCTTGCCGGCATCCTCCTGGATGTCGGCCGGCTTCCCCGAGCCGTTCTTGTTGTTCTGATAGTGAAGTTGATAGGCTTTCACCGCCCGGGTCACCCGCGCTTCCGCGGAATCCTGGTTGACGCCGAATCCCAGGTTGAGCAGCCGCGCCAGCGTTCCCTGTCTTGTCGCGACCGGTGGCAGCCCCCCGATATGCAGGGTCCAGGTTACCACCTGGGCCTTGTAATCGATTTCGGGCAGGTGATCTTTATAATCGGCGGCCACGATCGCGGGCGGGTAAGGAGGGGGATTGGCCGGAGCCGCCGCCGGAGGAGCGTTCGGGGCAGGCGGCGGAGTGGTCGCTGGCTTCATGGTGACTTCCAGGGTGCCCGCAAAATCCATGGGACTGAGGACCGTGAGTTCGATGAGGCCATCCGCGCCGGTCGTACCGGATTGCGATTGCGGGCTTTTCAGTTCCCACTTCTTACCGCCCAGCGGCTTGTCGTTCTTGTCCACCAGGATCATCCGCACCTTGAAAGGCTTTCTGGCCTTGACGATGAAGGTCCAGATCTGATCGACGTCCTTGGTGCACAGCTTCACCTGCTTGTCCGGCGCCTGCACCACATCGCCCGGCAGCAGTTTATTCGGGTGCCGCCGGCCTTTCTTGAAGGCGTCGTTCTGAGGCTGGTCCCAGATCGAGTGGTAATTCCGGAAGCCCAGGTTGGAGGCGATGCTGAGGAGGCAGTCGCCATCTACGGCGGTAGCCGGAGCGGTGGAAGTGGCCGGATCGGCGGAGCCGCCCATGGGCCACCATTCGACGTCGTGCAACGTGGGGAAGGTGAAGTCGCAAGTGGTGGCGGTGTAAATCTTGTCCGTCTTGTAAATGCCGTCGGCGCCCGCGGCTCCGACCATCTCCACGCTGAAGCCGGCGCTACCGCTCAATTCGCCATTCACGGTGACGTCCTTGACGATTTTGCCGTCCGTGTCCACCACCTTGACCCCGATCCAGTGGAGCGTTTTTTGGGCGGGTGCCTTATTGGGGGAAGACGATCCCTTGCCGCCGACGGACGCCACCTTGCTGCTGCTTGCGGCGCTGCTGCTATCCGCCTGGTCGCTGGAATTGTTGCCGCTCCCTCCGCCGCCGCCTCCGCCGGCGGGGCCGGTGGCTCCCTTTTCAGGCTCCCGCAAAACCAGTTCATGGGTGGCCAGTTTCCAGGCGACCGCTTCGATGACCTGGTCGTCGGTGAACCGGCCCACCGGTTCCATGGCAGCCAACAGGTCCCGCAGCCGCGTCATCAGCCCGTGTTCGAACTTATGGTGGCGCAGGAAATCCTCGATGTCCGTGCGGTCGAGGATACTGAACCGCCGGTCCTTGAGCGTAGATTGCCATGCCGGA
>JASHSS010000477.1 GCA_030038565.1 Bryobacteraceae bacterium | reverse complement strand
CGCGCCTATTTCTTGTATTCCTTATCTACTTTGTTGACGTAGTCGATGGTCTGGCTGTAGGGCGGAATTCCGTGGTATTTGTCCACAGCACCGGCCCCCGCGTTGTAGGCCGCCAGCGCGTGCCACAGCGCGCCGTTGTACTTCTCCAGAAGTTCGCGCAGGTAGCGCGCCCCGGCGTCCACGTTCTGCACCGGATCGCGGGGGTCGACGCCGAATTGGCGGGCGGTTTCGGGCATCAACTGCATCAGCCCGACAGCCCCCTTGGGAGACACTGCCGCCGGTTGGCTGGCGGATTCCACCCGCATCACGCTGCGCACCAGTTTGCGGGGAAGCCCGTACTTGTCGGCGGCGGCGTCCGCGATTGCCTCCGGAGTGGCGGGCGGCGGCGGAGCGCCGGGCTCGGCAGTACCAGTTACGGTTAGTACTGCCGGGGCGGCGGCTATGGGCGCTTCGTCGGCCTCGAACCCGGTCACCTCGGAAGCGTCCATCTCCATGAAACCGCTGCCCATAAACAGCCGCACCTTGCCCTCTGCGATCTCGTGCCGGTCCACGTGCAGACGGGCCCCGCTCGCCAGCACGGCAGTCTCGCCCGCGCGGCAAATCCCGCCGGCGGCCAGAATCAGTAGCCATCCAAACAGACGCATTCGACCTATACTGATAATTCTGACGCATTTTATGCCCGAACCGTGTAGTCCGGGTGCTTTTCCGCCGATTTGTTATCTTGAAAGTAGCTTCGGTTGGCTATGCCCTTTCACATTCAGCCCTTGCGGGAGTTTCTGGTCCGGCCGGCGTTGCCCTCCACTCTGCCTCGCATGGCGGAACTGGCTTACAACGTCCTCTGGAGCTGGGAGCCGATCGCACGGTCGCTTTTCCGCCGCCTCGATCCGAACCTGTGGCGCGAATGCGGTTACAATCCCGTCCTGATGCTGGGTCGTGTCTCCCAGGCCACGTTACAGCGCATGGGCAATGACCCCCGCTACCTGGCCCTCTACCGGATGGCCTGCGAGGCCTACGATTCTCATACCCGCAAGTCCGCTCCCTCCCAGGATGGCAAACTGATCGCCTACTTCTCCGCGGAGTATGGCCTGACCGAATGCCTGCCGGTCTATTCCGGCGGTCTCGGCATCCTTTCCGGCGACCATCTCAAGTCTTCCAGCGATCAGGATTTCCCCCTCATCGGCCTGGGCCTGCTGTATCAGCAAGGCTACTTCCGGCAGTTCCTGAACCCCGATGGCTGGCAGCAGGAGCGCTATCCGGTGAACGACTTCTACACCCTGCCCGTCCAGCCGGTAAAGGATGGCAACGGACAGGATCTCAAAGTCACCGTCAAGCTGCCCACCGGCAACGTCTACATCCAGGTCTGGAAGCTCGACGTGGGGCGCATTGTGCTCTACCTGCTGGACACCAATATTCCCGAAAACGTCCTGCCCCAGGATCGGGACATCACCGATTCGTTGTACGGCGGCGACAACGACACCCGCGTCCGGCAGGAGATTGTGCTGGGAATCGGCGGCATGCGGGCGCTCAAGGCCATGGGCCTCAAACCCACGGTCTACCACATGAATGAAGGCCATTCCGCCTTCCTGGTGCTGGAGCAGATCCGCCTGTACATGCGCGACGAGGGTCTCAGCTTCGACGAAGCCCTGGAGGCGGCCCGCACCAGCAACGTCTTCACCACCCATACTCCTGTTCCCGCGGGCATCGACCTGTTCGATCCAGGCCAGATGTACTACTACTTTTCCGAGTATTGCGCCGAGATCGGAATCGATTTCCAACAGCTTATGGCCCTCGGCCGGCGCAACATCTTCAACCGCGACGAGCGTTTCTCGATGGCCGTTCTGGCGCTCAACACTTCCTCTTACCGCAACGCCGTCAGCCGCTTGCACCGGCACGTTTCGCAGGAGATGTTTCACGACCTGTGGCCGCAACTGCCGGACTGGGAAGTGCCCATCACCTCGATTACCAACGGCGTGCACGTGCCGAGCTGGCTGAACAGCGATCAGGCCGCGCTCTACGACCAGTACCTGCAGCCGGACTGGCGCGAGCGCTTCAACGATCCCAGCGTCTGGGAGCAGATCAAGGAAATCCCCGACGAAGAGCTGGTGGAAGTGCACAGGCGCCGCAAGCGCCGGCTGGTGAACTTCGTGCGCTCGCGCCAGCACGATTCGGCCATGCGCCGGCAGGCCTCCGCCGCGGAAGTCCGGCGGGCGGCCGAAGTGCTCGATCCGAACGGCTTCACCATCGGCTTCGCCCGCCGTTTCGCCACCTACAAACGCGCCACCCTGCTCTTCAAGGATGTCGAGCGGCTCAAGCGCATCCTCTTGAATAAGGATATGCCGGTGCAGATTGTGATTGCCGGCAAAGCCCACCCGAAAGACCAGCCGGGCAAGACCTACATCCGCGAGGTAGTGCAGCTTTCGCGCGACCCCGACCTCTGGAAACACGTGGTCTTCCTGGAGGACTACGACATGAAAGTGGGCCGTGAAATGGTCCAGGGCGTAGACCTGTGGCTGAGCAATCCGCGCCGCGGCGAGGAGGCCTGCGGGACCAGCGGGATGAAGGCCGCCATCAACGGCGTCCTCAATCTGAGTATCCTGGACGGCTGGTTCGACGAAGCCTACGAGCACTGCGGCGGATGGAAAATCGGCGATCGCGAGCCCTACTCCGAAGACCAGGACCTGCTGCACGCCAGCGCCATCTATTCTCTGCTCGAAAACGACATCGTCCCGATGTTCTACGAACGCCGCGACCAGACCCCCCGCGAGTGGATGCGGCGCGTCAAGCAGTCTCTGCAGTACATCACCCCGCAGTTCGATTGCCGCCGCATGGTGCGCGAATACATGACCGAGTTGTACGAGCCGGCCCACACCCAGCACCTCCGGCTGATCGACGGCCACTTCGCCCTGGCGCGCGAAAAGGCCCGCTGGAACCAGCGCATCCGCGAGGTTTGGGAGCGCGTGCGCTTCATGGACGCAGATCCGGGCCCTTCCGGAGCCTTAATCAGCGGCCGGCCGGTGCCGGTGCGCGCGGCCATCGACCTGGCGGGCCTGGCTCCCACCGATGTGCGGGTCGAGGTGGTGATCGGGCGCGTGGACAACAACGGCCACCTGGAAGAAACCGAAGTCATGGTGCTGCCGCCGGTCGAGCAGCAGGGCGCCGTGTCCGTGTTCGGCAAGGACATCGTCCCGGAGCGCACCGGCCGACTGGGATACGCCCTGCGCGTCAGTCCCAACCACTTCGACGACCCGCTGACGCGGCCCTGCACCAGCCCGTTGAAATGGAGTTCGTCGTGAGGAAGCCGCCGCCCGCTTGAGACGGAGCCCTATTTCTTCTCCAGCGCCAGTTCCACCACCTCTTCCATCGTCTTGACGTAGTGGATCTTCATATCGCCGATCTGCTCGGTCTTCAGGTCTTCGCGCACGTTGACCTCGTTTTCGTGCGGCAGGATCACCTCCACCACCCCGCTTCGCTTGGCGGCCAGCACCTTTTCCTTGATGCCGCCCACCGGCAACACCTGGCCGGTGAGAGTGATTTCGCCGGTCATCGCCAGGTTGGCTCGCACCGGGCGGCCGCTCAGCATGGAAACCAGCGCCGCGGCCATGGTGATGCCGGCCGAGGGGCCATCCTTGGGGATGGCGCCGGCGGGCACGTGGATGTGGATATCGCTGGTCTTGAACATGTCCGGATCGATACCGTAGCGGGTGGCGTTAGCGCGCACCCAGGTAAGCGCGGCCTGCACGGATTCCTGCATCACCGGACCAAGCTGACCGGTCATAATGAGACCCTTGCTGCCGCCCGGCATTCGCCCGGCTTCGATGAACAGCACGTCGCCGCCCACCGGCGTCCACGCCAGGCCCACCGCCACGCCGGGAAACCGGGTGCGCTCGGCCACTTCGGTGTCGGTGCGGAAGCGCGGCGGACCCAGGTCCTTCTCCACCAGTTCGGGCGTCACCTGGATCTTCTCGCGCGTGCCTTCGGCGATGCGCCGCGCCTGCTTTCGGCAGATGGTGCCGATCTCCCGTTCCAGGCTGCGCACCCCGGCTTCGCGCGTGTAGAGCCGGATCAGGAACCGAACCGCCTCCTCGCTGAAGACGATATCGCCCTCGCCATCCAGGCCGTTTTCCCGCGTCTGGCGCGGCACCAGGTAGCGGAAGGCGATAATGACCTTCTCGTGCTCCGTGTAGCCTTCGAGCGAAATAATTTCCATGCGGTCGCGCAGCGCATCGGGAACCGGATCCAGCACATTGGCCGTGGTGATGAACAGCACCTTGGAAAGGTCGAACGGGACGTCAAGGTAATTATCGCGGAAGGTGGAGTTCTGCTCGGGGTCGAGCACTTCGAGCAGCGCGGAAGCCGGATCGCCGCGGAAATCGCGCCCCAGCTTGTCCACTTCATCCAGCATGAAGACCGGGTCGTTCACCGCCGCCCGCCGCAGCGCCTGTATGATCTGCCCCGGCAGCGCCCCGATATAGGTGCGGCGGTGCCCCCGGATCTCGGCTTCGTCGTGCATGCCACCCATCGAGATGCGCGCGAATTTGCGACCCAGGGCCCGCGCGATGGATTTGCCGAGGGATGTCTTGCCCACGCCCGGCGGACCGACGAAACACAGAATCGGCCCCTTGAGCACCGGGCGCAGTTGCAGCACCGCCAGGTAGTCCAGGATGCGTTCCTTGACTTTCTCCAGGTCGTAGTGGTCCTCGTCCAGAATCGCCGCCGCCCGCTTGACATCCACTTGCGATCCCGAGGAATTGCTCCACGGCAGATTGGCCATCCACTCCAGGTAGGAGCGCGCCACGCCGTATTCGGGCGAGGCGGGCGAGAGACGCGCCAGCCGGTTGAGCTCGCGCATGGCCTCGGCCTTGACCTCCTCGGTCATGCCGGCGGCTTCCAGTTTCTTGCGCAGCTCGTCGCTTTCACGGGTGGCTTCGTCGCCCTCGCCGAGTTCCTTTTGGATGGCCTTCAACTGTTCCCGCAGATAGAACTCGCGCTGGCTTTGCGAAAGCTGGCCCTGCACCTGCGACTGAATGCGCCCGCGCAGCTCCAGCAATTCCAGCTCGCGGGTCAGGAAGCGGTGCAAGTCGTTCAAGCGCTGCCCGCCATCGGCCATGTCCAGCAGGCGCTGCCGTTCCGGAGGGCTGAGGCCCGGTACATTCCCGGCCACGAAATCGGCCAGCCGCCCCGCTTCGGCGATCTGGTTGGCGGTGGTGGAAAGATCCTCGGACAGGTTGGGCGCCGCGGCCACGATCTGTTGAAACAGTCCCTGCACGTTCTGTTTCAGGGCTTCCACCTCGGGCGTAATGGGAGGCTCGACATCGGGAATGCGCTCGACCTGCGCCCGCAGGAAGGGTTCGGTGGCGGTAAACCGGCCCGTGCGCACGCGCGAAATGCCCTCGCAGAACAGCAGCAGGTTCTCCTTGGGAACGCGCAGCGCCTTGTGCAGTACGCACACCGTGCCGACCGGATAGAGGTCTTCGGGGCGGGGCGTTTCCACGCGCGGATCGAGTTGCGAGACCACCGCCAGCAGGCGGTTCTCGCCCATCGATTGCACCAGCGCGATGGAGCTGGGACGGCCCACCGTGATGGGCAGCATGGCGCCGGGAAAAATCACCGTCTCGCGCACCGTGAGGATGGGAAGTTCCTCCTCGGAGGGTGGTTCCGGCGGCGCTTCCTCCGCCTGTCCCTCGGCCGGGGCCGGACTCTCCGCATCGGCGGCGGCTTCGTCGGCCACTGGGTCGTCCGTCACGGGGTCGTCCGGTTCTACCGGATCGTCCGCCTGAACCGCGTCGGCGGCTGCTTCGTCGGCCGCGGGGCCATCCGCCACGGGGTCATCCGTCTCCACCGGGTCGTCCGCCCGAACCGCGTCGTCTGCGCTCATTGGATTCAGTGTAGCGCGCCGCCGGTCCAGAGCCGGGCAAAACGTTAAGCTCCTTTTGGATAGCTGCCCAGCACGCGCAGAAAGTCCGCCAGCTCGCGCAAATGGTTGAGGGCATTCTGCACATTGGGAGCATCCGCACGCTCCAGAAATTCCAGGTAGAAGAGGTACTCCCAGGGTTTGCCCCGCAGCGGGCGCGATTCGATTTTGGTGAGGTTCAGGTCGCGCAGGGCGAAAGCGCTCAGGGCGCGGAACAACGCCCCGGGAATATTGCGGGTGCTGAACACCAGGGAGGTTTTCCAGGGCGCGTTCCTGGCGGCGCGCACCGGATGGCGGCGAGCGTACTCGGGCCGCCGCAGCAGGAAGAATCGCGTGAAATTGCGGCGGTCGCTTTCGATGGAACGCCGCAAAATGTGTCCGCCGTAGATCTCCGCCGCCACCGAGGAGGCGATCGCGGCGGCGTCCTTCAATCCCTCTTCGAGCACCATCTTGACGCTGCCGGCGGTATCGTAAAACGGCACCCGCTCAATGCGCGGATGGCGCGCGAAAAAATCCAGGCACTGGTTCAGGGCCACCGGATGGGAGAATACGCGCTTGACCGCCCGAAACTTCACCCCCGCGGGCGCGATCAGGTTGTGCACGATGCGCACGCTGGTCTCCGCCACGATGGGCAGGTCGAAGGCTTGCAGATGGTCGTAGTTTTCGTGCACCGATCCGGCGAGGGTGTTCTCGATAGGCACCACGGCGCCCTCCGCGCGGCCTTCGGCCAGGCTGCGGAAGACGTCCTCGAAGCGTTCGCAGGGCAGCACGGCGACGCGCGGCCCGAGCAATTGCCGGGCGGCCTCCTCGCTGAAAGCGCCGCGGGCGCCCTGGAAGGCGACCGGCTTGACGCGCGTTTTTACGCCCGGCCTGGCGCTCACTGGCCTTCTCCCTGCCACTGGCGCGCTTCCGGATCGGGCAGCCCGACCAGGCTGAGGACGCGGTCCACGCTGTGGTCCACAATATCCATCACGGTTTGCGGGTGGTGATAAAAGCCTGGGATGGGCGGCGCGATGATGGCGCCCATCTCGGCCAGCGCCGCCATGGTTCGCAGGTGCCCCAGATGAAACGGACTCTCCCGCACCATCAGCACCAGCCGCCGCCGTTCCTTCAGGGTCACGTCCGCGGCGCGCACCAACAGGTTGGAACTGATGCCGGCGGCGATCGCCGACATGGTGTGGACCGAGCAGGGGGCGATCGCCATACCGTCGGTGGGGTACGATCCGCTCGCCAGCCGGCAGCCGATATCCTCCAGCGGGTAGGCAAAATCCGCCAGCTTTTTGACATCCGCCGCCAGGCGGCCGGTCTCCAGGTAGAGGGTCTTCTCGCCGCTGCGTGTCAGCACCAGGTGGATCTCCACGTCACTGCGGCGGCGCAAACGCTCCAGCAGGCGCACTCCGTAGATGGCCCCGCTGGCGCCTGAAATCCCCACCACGATCCTCATCGATTGCCTTTCCGGCGAGGTTTTGGATCCCCACCTAGAGCCGCTTCAGCAGTTCCTTGGCTTCCTTGAGCCGCGGGAATTTCTTTTCGGCCTCCCGGAACTCCCGCGTGTGCACCCGGCGGCGCACGCGGTGGTGCTCCACGGGATAGCGCAGGTGCAGCATCTCATGGTACATCACGTACTCCAGCGCCAGCGGCGGGGCCTTGGGCTGATCGAAGATGCGGCTGATGATGATGGCATTGTGCGACGGATCGAAGTGCCCCAGGAGGCTGCGCGAGGCGCCGCGGCTCCAGCCGAGTTCCGGCCTTCCCATCAGGCCGTCGAAATACTGCGCGTTCAAGCGCTCGAAGATCTCCTCGAGATCGTGGCACTGGCCCTTGGGACCCGAGAGAAACTTGCGGCCGCGGATCTGCCGCACCAGTTGCGCCTGGCGCCGCATATCGCGGCGGTTCAGGTACAGCTTGTAGCGGTGCGCGTGCACGCAGGCGGCCGGTTTGCGGTAGAGTTTGCCCAGCAGGATGTGCGCCAGCGACTCGAGGACCGGCGCCGGCGCGCCCTCCAGCAGGTCCGAGATGCGCACGTGCAGCGAGCCGTTCTCCAGGCGGATGAAGCTGTCGGCGTTGGCGAACCGGCAGAATTCCACGCGCAGCGCCGGCAGCGGCGTACGGGGCTTGATTTCGCGGAACACCCGCGCGTAGATCTCCTCCGGAGTTTCGAAGAACAGGGAACTTTGTAACCCCTCCAGATCGAGCATCCCCTGCGCGTTGACCATCGTTAATAGGGTACCGCGGCGGAAGGGCGGTTGAGCCTCTGCCGGACGGTTGTACAAGCGGACGGGGCGCCTGGGCCAGGGGCGGAGTTCGCCGGGCGAGTGCACGCCTCGCCGGCCACGACTCGTACTCCGGCGGCCTTCGCGGCCGTCACGGCGGGGAAGCGACGGCCACCTGCGAAAACCAGGCCTCGGGGGAAGCCGGCGCGGGGGCGGCATCGCGGAACGCTGCCGCGCGGGGCCATCCTTCCCGGCCGCGGCGGAAGTTGCCGGCATGCGGCCAGAGGCGGCGGCAGGCTGCGAAAGGCACCGGCATGCGGCGAAAGGCGGCGGCAGGCTGCGAAAGGCGGCGGCAGGCGGCGAAAG
>JASHSS010000476.1 GCA_030038565.1 Bryobacteraceae bacterium | reverse complement strand
ACCGAGCTCCGCCAGGTTCTTAACGGGCTTCAGCTTCTGGACCGTCGCCTCCAGGATCTTCAGTTGCGCCTTGACCGCAGTACCGCTGGCGTCGATCAGGTTGGCCGCATGCAGAATCTGATTGACAATACCGATGGCCTGTTTTATAGCTCCGAGGATCGACGGGACCGTCCAGGCCCCGTGACTGAGAGCACCCGTCACGATCGCTCCCCCCATGCCAACTCCGCCGCCCGCGATCTTCACGCCGGTCTTAATGTAAAAACCAGCCAGCTCCTTCTGCCCCTTAACGTACTCCTTGACGAGGTCGTCGATCTCCTTTTCCATCTCGTGCGTGGCGGAGACCATTGCGTCCCGCACAAAATGGTCGAGCTCTTTTTGTAAGGCTTCCCGGTTCTTGCCCGCCGCCACCTGCTTGTCTTTGTCAGAGGCGGCGTTCCTGATCTTGCTCTCGCACTCCTTAGCCACAACCCTGGCCTTGTCGAATACTATTCTTTCGCGCTTGCTTGGATCGAGGCTGTCGTAGATAGCGATATCGAGTTCAACGGTCAGATCAAGTTCCGCGTTCTCCAGTTTGAAGGATTTGCTGGCCCCGGCCAGAGAAAGCGGGATCTTCCCAATATGCCAGGTCTTCTTCTCGCCGGGAACCTTAGACAGGGGTTTCAAGATCGGTACCGGCGGCAATATAAAAAGCTCATGAAACGTGGTTTTCGGCACGCAGCTCTTGATGCGATCCGGCTCGTTCCGAACGTGCTGCGCGAAGTCCGCGAAGAGTTTTGGCATATCGTCGGCCATCCGCTTGCAGCAGGTTTCCATTTGTTGTTTCACAAAGGCGTTGAGTTCAACGGTGAGGGGTCGAAGCTGGGCGTCGGGACGGTCCGCCGTTTGGTCGCAATCCTTGGCCTTTTTCTTGATGCTCTCCAGTAAGGGGCGAACCCTTTTATCCGCCGTCTCACGAATCCATCTCCGGTCACCCTGCTGGTGATTTTGATCAAGGTTCTGGAATTCGATGTCCAGGTCCATCTCCAGCTTATCGGGGACGCGGATGTGCTTCGGTTTCAGATCGCGCAGAGCCGTAGTAACGTCGCATAGAACCAAATGCCAAACCATTCTGCAATCTCCTTTGTGGAATAATAGCACCCCTTTCTCTTAAACTCGGATAAAAATTGGGGGACCCAGGGGGACCCAGCGGCTCGGGTTGCGGCACAAGCCGGCTGGCGCCGGAGGCCATGCTGAACGGCCGGGGACCGGTGGCGCGGGCGTAGACCTCGGCCACGCTGAATGGGCGATGGGCAGGGCGGGAACCGGGAGGGCCTCCGGTGGCGATGAAGGTTCTGGGCGGCGGCGGTTGGCGCGGCGCGCATCGGGTGCGCGCCGTGACGTTACAATCGGGAGCGTGCAAGCCCTGGCCATCCTGTTCGGCGCGTCGTTTACGGCGGCCGTCGCCACGGCCATGGGAACTCTATTGCTGGGGCGTGATCCGCGCGATCTGCCGGCGCGCTTCGTCACCGGCGCAGCCCTGCTCAGCCTGACGGTCTTCTGCCTGTGCGTGCTGCATCTGGCCTATCCGGCGGTGTTCCTCGGCGTGGGAGCCGCCGCGCTGTGGATGGCCGGGCGGCCCCTGTGGTCGCGGCCCGAACTCCCCAAAAGCCGGCTTCTTCGCGGCGCCTTCGCCCTCTACCTGATGCTCGAGTTCTTCAATTCCATGGCGCCCGAGATCAGCTACGACGGGTCGCGGTACCACCTCGGGCTGGTGGCCCGCTACCTGCGCGCGCACGGCTTCGAGCGCATCACCAACGATCTGTACGCCGGACTGTCGCAGGGCGTCGAGATGCTCTACCTCTACGCTTTCGCCTTCGGCCGGCATTCGGCGGCATCCCTGGTGCATTTTGTCTTCCTGCTGGCGCTGGTGTGGGGGATGTGGGATTATGCGCGCCGCACGGGTTTCGGGGCGGCTGGAGCGGCCGGTTGCCTGCTGATCTTCGCCTCTCCTCTGGTGGGGGTCGAGGCGGCCAGCGCGTACAACGATGTCGCCGTCGCAGCCATCGCTTTCACCCTCTTCGCGGTGCTGGAGCGCTGGCGCGACGAGCCTTCCGGGCGATGGCTGGCGGCGGCGGGTCTCGTGGCCGGCTTCGGCTATGCCGCGAAATACACGGCTTGGCCGGGATTGGTGTATGTCTGCGCGGTTGCGGCTTTGGTGGGGCGGGGGACTCTCGCCCGGCGCATCCGGCAGGTGGCGTTGGCGGCAGCCGCGGAGTCCCTGCTGGTAGTGCCGTGGATGGTGAAGAACTACCTTTGGCTACAGAATCCTGTAGCCCCATTTTTTAACCAATGGTTTCCTAATCCGTATATAACCAATTCATTTGAAAACGAATACCGGCATCATCTGGCGTGGTATTCGCTCACCAGCCGGTGGCAGATTCCCATGCAGGTGACCACCTTTGGCTCGCTCGACGGCCTGATCGGGCCGGTGTTTCTTTTGTCGCCCCTGGCGCTGCTCGCGCTGAGACGGCGCGAGGGCCGGCATCTGCTCCTGGCGGGTGCGTTTTTCGCGGCTCCGTATTTTTCGAACATCAGCGCCCGGTTCCTTCTGCCATGCCTGCCCTTCGTGGCTTTGGCGCTGGTCCTGGCGCTGAGCCGCATCCCCGGATTGCCTCTGTCGATCGCCCTGTTGCACGCGGTGCTTTCCTGGCCGGCGGTGATTCCGAAGTACAGCCACCCGGACGCGTGGCACCTATTCAAGGTGCCGTACCGCGAGGCTCTGCGCATCAAGCCGGAAGATGGATTTTTGCGCTCCAACCTGCCGCTCTACGGCGTCGCCCGGATGGTGGAACAGGCCACCCGGCCGGGCTCGGCCGTTTTTACGAATACGCCGATTCCGGACGCGTACACTTCGCGCAATATATTGGTGGGGTACCAGTCGCAGGAGAACGTGGTGAGCCGGGCGATCCTGTGGAGCGGGTCGGTGCCCGGCGCTGCCCCCACCTGGAGATGGCGATGGGCCTTCCCGCGCCAGTCGCTGCGGGGTGTGCGGCTGGTGGAACTGGGGACCGGGCCGGGATCGTGGAGCGTCAACGAGGTGCACATTCTGGACGGCGGGATCGAGCACGGGCGGGATGCCCGATGGAAACTGGACGCGCAACCTTTCCCGTGGGGCATCGGGAACGCTTTCGACGGCCGGTTGGTGACTCTGTGGCTTTCGGGCGACACGCTGCGCCCAGGCCAGACCGTGCGCGCGGAATTCGGGCAGCCGTTGACGGCCGATGCGATGGTGATGGAGACGGTGCCGGATCAACCCGCGTTGCGGCTGAGGTTGGAAGGCCTCGGTCCCGACGGACGATGGACGAAGCTGGCGGGCGGTGCTGAGGTCTCCGACGTTCCTGTACCGGCTGGCATACGCCGCCAGGCCGCGGAGGAACTCAGGCGCCGCGGGATTGACTATGTGCTGATTTTCGACGGGGAAGCGGGTGCGGAGGATCTGCGGCGGAACACCGGATTGTGGGGCGTTCGGGAGGTGGGAGAGGTCCAGGGGGCGCGGTTGTATGAGCTGCCGCGAGGTTGAGATGACTATGCATAACGAATATTATGTCTACTTTAGTGCCCGGGAACACGGGGCGAAGGCGGGCTGGGATTCTGCCCACCGAGAAGACCGTAACG
>JASHSS010000475.1 GCA_030038565.1 Bryobacteraceae bacterium | reverse complement strand
AAAATCCGTCGTCCAGTAGCCAAAGGAAATAATTAGGCCGAGGCCGAAGACGATTCCTGTCCAGTGAATGCCCATGGGATTGCCGGTGAAAGAGCCGAGCGTGGACCAAAGATGCGTGTACTCGACCGAGGCGTTCTGCGCGACGCGCAATTGGAGTTTGTGCCAGCCGCCGACTTCGATCAAGCCGAGGATCGGGATGAGCAGCGCGCCGGCCCAGATCAGCACGAATTGCAGAACTTCGTTGAAGATTGCCGAGCGCAAGCCGCCGAGCGCGACATAAAGCGCCACGGTGAGCGACGAAACCCAAATGCTGAAATTGATGTCCCAGCCGAGGACGACTTTCATCACCAGCGCCATCGAGTACATGTTGATGCCGCTCATCAGCACCGTCATGAATCCGAAGGAAATCGCCGAAAGCGCCCGCGCCGGTTCGCCGTAGCGCAATTTCAGATAGCCCGGCACCGAGTGGGTCTTGGAAATGTAATAGAACGGGATCATCACGATCGCCAGGAACAGCATGGCGGGGATCGCCCCCACCCAATACCAGTGCGTGGCCAGAATCCCGTACTGATACGCCGCCCCGGCCCACCCCATCAGCTCCAGCGAGCCGAGATTGGCGGCCAGAAAACTGAGGCCCGCCACCCAGGCGGTCATATCCCGCCCGGCCAGGAAAAAATCCTCTCCCGTGGTGGTGTAACTCCGCAGATACAGGCCGATCCCCAGGACCGCCACGAAGTACAAAACCACGATCGCCACATCCACGCCCGAAAGCGAAACCAGGCGGCTCGGAACCGCTTGAAACCACAGGGCTAAAGGAGCAGCCAGAGGAGGGAGAAGCGCTGTAATCGCTTGCACCAGCTTATCTTATGTATCCGCCGGTGGGATGTCAAGCCGCGCCAGGTCCTTGTCAAGGCAAAGTAGAAAATGCCCCCGCGCGACGATATGTACGATCTTGTACCTTCATTATGGCGAACACCATGTTAGAATTCGCTACGTTGCTAAGAGGACGCTGCCTGTCGGTCTGAATATCTGATCCCGATCGTTTTTTCCTTGACATACTGCGCGGCCTTCTCTCGCACGACAACCGGATAACCCGAGATTTACAACGCTGGAGGTAGACATGACGAACGCCGAACTGGGCGGGTTTGGAGAACCACCTCACCACCCACTTGACTCAACACAAATGTTCGCCGGTCCGAATGACGGTCTTAGCCAAACCTGTAACGTTGTCTCGACATATATAGGTTTGCGAGGCCACAGTCTAAAGGCGGGCTATCGCGTGATCTTTCCGACCCTGGACATGAGCCGCTATCTCGAGATCGCGGAGGCGGATATTTTGGAAACCGAGGATCTGTCGCCGGCCGCCTCGCCTTTTGGTGCGCTCGGCGGAACACGGGTTTCGGTTCGGGAAACTGCCCGAATCGTGGCCAGCCAGGCAGTTTTACCCTTCGAGGAAGTCGATGGCGAGTTCGACCTCGACATTCGCCTGGGAGCGTCCGGCTGGAGTATGCCGTCCAGCGTGCCGGGAGAGGCCGTCTATGCTCCGGGTTATGAAGGGGAAGAGAAGCGGGCAGCCGATCCGCATACCCAGGGCGAGCACCATACTTGCCACACCTGTAAGCACGATGCCACGTGCCATACCTGCGAAACGCAGTGCGAACAGGCTACTTGCGTTACGTGCGCCGATAAAGGCTGTCCCCACCCTACGGCAACTTGCTGCAAGGAGCCTCCGGGTACTTGCATGTAGCGGGACGCGGACGGGGCCGAAGACCGCTTGCTCGTTCGCGGCGAGGTAGAACCCAGTCGGTTACCGAGCCAGCCCTGAGGGGGCCCCGCGAGTGAGCGGTCCGCCAAGACCGATTGCAATTGACCCAGGCGCGGTCGACCCTTGAGAACCCAAACGGCCCGTTGGACACCAGTTGTCCATGGCAATTTAGCATCCTCGGCAATCGCCGTGGCTCGGGCGGTGGCCACTCGATTGAATACGCCAGACCTTTTAGAAAGAGCTGTCGCTGAATCTCCGCGGCAGAGCGTGGTTTCGAACAGAACCTGCTGGGTGCCTCATAGCCTTTCCCAAGGTCATGCCGGCTTTGCTCTGTTGTGCGGCTATCTGGATTCGTGCTTTCCGGATGAGCAATGGGACCTGAAGGCGCGGGAGCATTTGCGGGTGGCGGCGCGGGCCGCGGAAGCCATGCCTGGCCTTCCTCTCGGTCTTTTCTCCGGCTTGAGCGGCCTCGCGTTTGCGGCTTGGCAGCTTTCCCGGGGAGGAACGCGCTACCTCCGTTTATTGAACAGTCTCGACCAGGCGACTTGCTTCCGCGCCATCGCTGCCGCCAAGGGCATCCGGGGAAGACGCGGCGTCAGCTTTGCGGAATTCGACGCCATTTCGGGACTGAGCGGCGTCGGGGCATACCTTCTGTGCCGGCGCGACGATCCTCGCATCATGACGGCTCTCTCGCAAGTGGTTCAGGCCCTCATGGACCTCTTGTCGGACGGCGAACCACTCCCGCGCTGGTACACTCCCGCGCGTCTTCTCGGAAGCGAGCAGACGCGGCAGTATTGCCCGCACGGCAATTTGAACTTCGGACTGGCGCATGGAGTCCCCGCACCGCTCGCGTTGCTTTCCCTGGCCCACGCGGCAGGCGTATCGCCGAGCTCGGCCGAGACGATCGCTCACACGGCGGACTGGCTGTGCGAGAACCGCTGCGACGATGCGTGGGGCATCAATTGGCCGTCTATTTTGCCCCTGGTACAAACGGATTTGGCGAACGGAGGTAGATTAGAGGTGCCGAGCGCGCAGTCTGCGCCGGATGGGCCGAGCCGCTGCGCCTGGTGCTACGGAAGTCCCGGCATTGCTCGAGCACTCTGGCTGGCCGGCGAAGCGCTCGACCGCGACGATTATCGTGACCTCGCGGTTGCCGCCATGAAGGCAGTTTTCCTTAGACCGATCGCAGCACGGCGAATCGACTCCCCGACCTTCTGTCACGGCGTCTCCGGTCTTCTGGCGATTGCGCTGAGGTTTTCTCACGACTTGGGTGGTACCGCATTTTTCGAAGAGATTGGGGTGCTCGTACAGCAGTTGCTTGCCGCCTATCAGCCTCAGTCGCTGCTTGGTTTTCGTCATCTTGAGACTCGGGACAACCAGATGGATCAACCGGGCCTTCTGGAAGGCGCTCTCGGTGTTGTGCTCGCGCTGCTGGCCTCGGCGACCAATGCCGAGCCGGCGTGGGATAGATTGTTTCTCTTATCATGAAAGCAGTGCGCTCGCAGTCGCTCGCACCCGAATCCGACCCATCGAACGCTCACGAGCCTCTATACCAGCCGCTCGATTTTGTAACTGTTCGCGCGCCACTGCTGCCAGTGGAGTGTTATCGCTCCCTCGCGGATGAGAAGCGCCAGGCGGAACTACTTTCAGATCCACGCGTGCGCACTGCCCTGGCGATTGGCAGTGTCTCATTGCTGGGAGCCATCGATCGATTTAATCAATCCGGGCTGACAGAGCGAGATGCGGATCGCATGCGCGCGAAGCTACGGCGGTATCAAATCCGGATGGCCACCCGACCAACCCCATATGGCCTGTTCGCCGGAGTTGCTCTCGCGTCGTGGGGTGAGAAGACCGACTTGAGGATGCGCGAAACCTCGGCGCGCATCAGAACGCGTCCGGATATGGCGTGGCTCATGGACCTGGTGATGTCGGCCGAAGCCGATCCTGCGATCCGAAAACACCTGAGCTTCGTCGCCAATCCATTAGCGTTCGTTCAGGCGGGGCGGCTTTTTCTTTCCGAGCCGGCTCCCTCCGGACGCGAAAGCCCGGGCATTCCCGTCTCGGTCAGGGCCACCGGTGTGGTAAAGCGAGCGTTGGCGCTGGCGCGCAGCCCGATCCGCTATGCGGATCTGGTCGCGCGCCTGTGTGAGGCGACTCCGTCCGCCACAGTGGAAAAAGTGGGAAAGCTCTTGAACGATCTCTGGGAGCAAACCGTGCTCCTCACCGATTTACGGCCTCCGCTGACCTCCGAAAGCCCGGCACTGTATGCGGCCAAGCGACTGGCTGGCATTACCGAGGCAGTGGACATCGAGGCCAGGCTGACTCGGTTTGTCGCCGCTCTTGCAGCCTGGGACGGTTTGAAGATCGAGGAGCGATCGGAAGGTCTTAAATCTCTGCTCGCCGAAGCGGGCATTCCGCTCGATGGATCTCAGCAGATCCCGGTTCAAGTAGACATGGCGATGTCCCTCCAGGGGCGAATCGGGAAGATCATTGCACGAGAAGCGGCACAAACCGCCGAACTCCTCCTGCGCCTTTCGCCCTATCCGCGTGGTCTGGTAACCCTGGCAGGTTATCGACAGCTTTTTGTCGGCCGCTATGGATATGACCGGGAGGTTCCCCTCAAAGAGATGCTGGACGCCCAGCGCGGCATCGGCCCGCCGTCCTTCCACAATCACGCCTCCGTTGGACCCGATCCGGCCAAGGCGGCTCAGCGCGCTCAAACCCTGATTCAATTGGCCTGTACTGCGCTGCGCCGTCGCGAGCGCGCAGTCCTCTTGGATGAGCAATTGATCGCGCGGCTGGAGACTTGGCGCCCCAACTCCGAATCCGCGCCCGTGTCGCTGGATATCAACGTACTGGTGGGAGCTCGTTCGGCCGCAGCCATTGATCGCGGTGACTTTATGATGGTCCTCGGCCCAAACCTGGGGGCCCTCTCCGCGGGCCGCAACTTGGGGCGCTTCGCTGGGCTGCTGGCTCCGGATGGGACGGACGCTTTGGCGCGAGCTGCCGCTGCGGAACAGGCACATGCGCCGGATCAGTTGTCGGCCGAGGCCGTCTATCTACCTGCCAACTTCCGGTTGGCAAATGTAGTCGTTCGTCCCTCGGTCCGGCCTTATGAAATCGCTCTGGGCGTTACTCCCGGAGTGCCCTTCTCGCACGTCATTCCGCTTGATGAACTGGTCGTCGGCGTCGAAAAAGGCCACTTCTATATTCGCTGGCCGGCGGCGGGCAAACGTGTCAATTTCTCCGCGGGCCACATGCTCAATACTCACAATGCGCCTGCCGCAATCCGATTCCTGTCGGAGCTGAGCAACGACGGCAAGGCAGTATTAAGCAGCTTTGATTGGGGAGCCGCCGAGAGCTTTCCATATCTGCCGCGAGCCCAGGCCGGTCGTATTGCATTGCGCCCGGCGCAGTGGCGGATTCCCAAAGGCGAGTTTGCCATTGAATCGCCGGGGGCTTTCCGCCGCAGTCTTGATCGCTGGCGCGCGGAGTGGGACGTCCCGCAGCTCGTCTGTCTCAGTGCCGGCGACAACCGCCTGATTCTCGACCTCGACCTGGATGTGGAAGCAGGCGAACTCAGGGGAGAGATCCAGAAACTCGGCGACGTCCAGTCAATCACCGTGCAGGAAGTATTGCCGGCCCTCGATGAAGCATGGTTACAGGGACTGGACGGCCATTATTACAGCGAATTGGTCGTCTCCTTGATCCGGCTTCCAGAAACAAAACGCGCACCGGACCCGAAGGCTTCCAATTCCCCGGCAAGCCCTTCCTCTCAGGCAATGGCAGCCGAGTCGGAGGCTGGACTCGCCGGGAAAGCTGATCCTGCTTCCAGACTCCACCCTCCCGGAAGCGATTGGCTCTTTGTGAAGCTGTACTGCCCGCGCAATCTCGAGAACGATGTGGTCCCGGAATCGATGCTTAAGTTCGCCGAAAACGCGGTTGCCGCCGGATTGGCCGATTCGTGGTTCTTCATCCGGTACTCCGATCCGGACCCTCACATACGCCTCCGATTTCACGGACCGCGTCAACGCCTCACGGGCCAACTCCTCGCCACCGCATGTGCCTGGGCGAGCGAATTGATGTCCCAGGGACTCTGCCTCAGGTTCGCGTTCGACACGTATGAGGCGGAGATCGAACGCTTCGGGGGCGCCGCGGGCATGGCCGCCGCGGAGCAACTGTTTTGGGCGGATAGCAGGGGCTGTGCGAGGCTACTGCATGAGTTGAAGAAAAAGTTTTGGCCTTACGATGGGGTTACCCTGCTGGCGCTCAGCGTCGACAGTCTGCTGGGCGCGATCGGATTCGACGAAGCTAAGCGCCTGCGATGGTATCGGGGCCAGACGGACGCGCGCGGTGCTGATATAGGCGCGGAGTTCCGGCGGCGAAAAAACGAGCTTCGCTCCGCGCTCGGACAACCGGAACAATTTCTCGGCTTTCCCGGCGGAAGTGCCATCGCCGCAATCCTGGCTCAGAGACAGGAAGACCTGGTGGCGCTCGCGCAGCGCTTGCGAGAGCTTGCCGAACAAGAAGTCTTGAGCCACTCGTTAGACACGCTGTGCGGGTCCTTTGTTCACCTTCACCTAAATCGCATGTCGAGTCCCGGCTCGCCTTCGGAACAGCGAATCCTCAGCCTTTTGCTGCGCACACGCGAGAGCCTGGCGAAGGCGCCGGTCGTTCCTGCTTTGTAGACCGCAACCGCCGAAGAGACGGCACTCGGCCCCTGTTGGTAGCAGGAGTCGAGCAGGAGGACTTTCACCTGGTACTCGCTGCTGATCCACGCACCAGCAGCCGGTTTCCGCACCGGATGGAAAATCAGCCGTCCGCTTACTTTAGGCTGGCGCGCTTTTTCCGCCGAACGCCGCCAGGCGCTTGCCACTAACCCGGATGCATTCGTCGCTATCCAATTGCTCTTTCTCGTGCTCATTGCCGGGGCAGCGCACCAAGGTAAGCCTGCCAGCGTCTCTCCGTTGCGGCAATCTCGGCAGAGTGTCTCTCCACAATCTGGATGAGCGCCTCGATCTGATTGTCATGGGCGGCCACCCAGGCGGCCAGCGATTCGACGATTCCCGTCAAGCCGAAGGCGCGATCCCCGTCGAGTCCCTCAGCACCAGCGCCGGATCGATCAGCACTTCCGGACTGGGCACTTCCGGCTTCCCGCTCTTGGCCATCAGGTAGTCGCACACCGCCCGCCCGATCTGCTCTCGCGGAATATCCACCGTGGTCAGCGCCGGATAGCAGAACTCCGACAGACTGACGTTATCGAAGCCCGTCACCGAAACATCCTGCGGCACCCGCAAGCCGCGGTCGCGCAGCTCGCGCAAAGCCCCCACCGCCATGATGTCGTTCACGCACAGGATCGCCGTGGGCCTCGGGCCTCCCTCCAGCAGCGTTCGCGCCGCCATACGCCCCCCATCCAGGCTGTCCGTGCCGGCCGCCGTCCGCACCTCCAGTTCCGGAATCCGCGCCACCGCGTCCATCACCGACTTCATGCGCTCATTGATAGGCCCCAGCGCCGCGTGGTGGCCGATGAATCCCAGCCTGCGATGGCCCAGGCCGTACACATAGTCGATCACCTTCTCCATCCCCTGCCGGTAATTCACCCGGATGTTGGCGATGTTGTGCCGCGGAGTGCCGACATCGTAAAACACCACCGGGATCTCGGTGGCGCTCAGCTCGTCGATCAGCAGCGGATCCATTTCCGAGACGATCGCCGCCAATCCCGCCACCCGCCTGCCGATCATCAGCCGCAGGCTGGTGGCCAGTTGCTCGGAGCGGTAATCCGTGTTCGACACCACCACTTCGAAGCCGGCCGTGTGCGCGCACGATTCGATGGTCTTGTAAATGTCGAAAAAGAACGGGTTCTCCATGTTGGAGAGGACCACCCCCAGCGTCCGGCTCTTGCCCCCCGCCAGGCTGCGGGCGTGCAGGTTGGGGTGGTACCGCAATTCCTCGATTGCCTTGACCACCCGCGCCCGCGTGGAACTTCTGACCACGCTGGCGTTATTCAGCACCCGGGACACGGTGGCCGTGGATACGTTGGCCCGCCGTGCTACCTCTTCCAGGTTCATGGCTTTCTTATTGTACTCGTTCGGGACCCGCCCGGCCGTCAGCGCTTACACCTCGAAGCCGCCCGCCCCGACCCGCCCGCCCCGACCCGCCCGCCCGCTCCCCGTCCCCCGCCGCGATATCCTGGAGGTCTCCCAAGGAGCCAATCGATGGAACCTCAAAACTACGCCAACCACCGCAAGTTCGTCTTCATGTACCACGTCGTGCTCTTCCTTCTCATCGTCCTCACCCTCATCGGCGCCGCGGTCAACCTCTACGAATCCTGGGGCGACCATCAGCGTCTCTACAGCGCCTCGCTGATCCTGGTGCTCACCGCAGGCGTGTTGATCCTCGTCTTCCTGAGCCGGATCTTCGCCCTCAAGGCGCAGGACCGCGCCATCCGCGCCGAAGAGAACCTGCGCCACTTCGTGCTCACCGGCAAGCTCCTGGATTCCCGCCTGGGCGTGCTGCAAATCGTCGCCCTGCGCTTCGCCTCCGACGCCGAATTCCCGCCCCTGGCCCGCGAGGCCGCCGAGAAAAACCTGGCCCCCAACGATATCAAAAAGGCCATCCGCTCCTGGCGCCCCGATCATTACCGGGTCTAGGCGAATCGCCTGTCCCCACCAACCAGAAGCCAACAACTCGACGGGTCGCCGACAGGCCTTCAGCCTGCCCCGGACTTTTGGCAACCCGCCCAGCGAGATTCGGCCAGACCGGGGAATCGTCTGTGCCCCGTTATGTCCGGGATTGGGATCCACTCCGTAGTTGCCCTGGTCGAGAACCTCCCCGAACAGGGACTGGTGCGCGGCCAGATCGGCGCCGTCGTCGAAACCTGGGCCCCCAGTGTTTACGAAGTCGAGTTCAGCGACGACCAGGGCCGCACCTGTGCCCCGGCTGCCCTGAAGGCCGGGCAACTCATGCGCCTGCATCACGGCCCCGTCCCCCAGGCGGCCTGACCGCCCGGTCCTCCAAAAGCCGCCCGCGCCGCCGTCCTGCTACGGCTGCCGCGCGCCCGCCTTGGCCATTCCCAGGAATCCCGTGCGCGGCGCATTGCCGTCGTCCAGCACCATATATTCCGCGCCGCCCACTCCGGCCTCCGCCGCCTTCACCGTGCGCAGAGCGTCGTTGCCGGCTATCACCAGCACCATGTGCGTGGGGTCCAGCGGATTCTTCGCCGCCAGCACCAGGGCTTCGCGCTCGGAGGCGTATACCGCCGAATCCAGTTTGAAACTGGCCCCCGCAAAATCCAGCCCCAGCCGCTGGGCCCATCGCGCCAACGCCGAATTGGCCTCCGGACGCCCTACGAACACCACGTCCTTATGTTCCAGCAGCTCGGGCGTGGCTTCGAAATCCTTGTAAATCTCCACCCGGCTCTCGTACTGGTCGAAGAACCGGTTCTGCAACTGCTCGGCCGCATAACGGTTCGCGCCCGCCTCCCGTACCGTTCCGTAAACGATCGCCGCCGTCGCCAGCCGCCGCCCGATGTCGCTCGCCAGGTATGCCGGACCCTCGCCCGGCTCCGCGAATTCGAAGCTCGTGCCGGCCTTGTCCAGGAACGATTGCGCCGTCACCGTCTGGCCCGCATGATCCGCGAAATACTCCGTCATCAGCTTCAAAAATGGCCCCTCGCCCATTTTCCGCCGCAGCCCGTCCAGAAACAGAAAGCCCTTGGTCTCCTCCAACCGATGCCGGTTGATCTCATTTTCCGGACTCAGCTTCAGACCGCGATAAATCGCCTGCCGCGCCGCCACCGCCTTCTCCACATCGTCCGATTCCAGCGCCTGGTAATAAGCCGCCGATCCCGCCACGAACCACGTGTCCGCGTCCGAAGCCGGCAGCACCCAGCCCTTCCACAGCCGGTCCTGGTTGGCCGCCGCCCTTGCGCCGCGCCCGCGGCCAGCCCCACCGCGTCCGCCCCCTCCGCCCTCGCCCCTGCCCTGCGGCTGCGCGCCCGCCCGGCTTTCCGCCTGCGCCGGAGCATTCAACCGCGCCTGCTCATTTTCCTTCACCGCCGTGCGCAGCCATTCCGAAGGCTGCCCGCTGAACAGGTAGTAGCCCGCCGGATACAGCCCGTCGTTCCCGGCATACGAATTCCTGGCGCGCTGCGGCGCCCATTCCGTCTGGTTCGGCCGCCCGATCTCCGCCCACACCATCAGCCGCGACGCCATATCCGCCGTGGCCACCTTGGCGTCCATCGTGCTCGCCGCCACCAGCGGCGCCGTCCGGAAGGCCAGAAACGCGAACTGCTCGTCGATCTGCCCGCGGTATTGCCGGTAAAGGCTCTGCCACGCCAGGTCCCGCGGCATGGGCACATACGGGACGTACTCCGGCTCCGCATGCCGGTCCGGCAGCAGCTCCAGCCGGACCGCCAGGTCCTTGGCGTTGTTATCGCCCCAATAGAACCCCGGCGTCCCCCCGAACCACTCGTTTTTCGAGCTCCGCCACAGCTTCGTATGGTTGGTCCCCAGCTCGTACATGGCGATCTCGTTGTTCTTGGCGTCCCCGATCAGCCATTCGTTGGTGTACAGCCCGTTGTTGCGCGTCCCCAGCTTCTCCACTACTTCGTCGATATTGCCGCCGTACTGGATCGCCTCCCGCGCCCGGAAGGCCACCGGCGTGCCCTGGGCGTTGAACGGCGTCTGCCGGATGGTGGTCTCCGTCAGCACCACCCCGGCGTCGTTCTGGTACCAGTCCGTCCCGCTTTCGATCCCCCCCGCGTAGCTCTGCATCAGCACCCTGTGCCCGCTGGCCGGCTGAATGTCCAGCATCACGTTGGTGCCCTCCGCCAGCGTCAGCGGCCACCAGGTCACGTGGCCGATCACCATCTTGCCGTCCCGCGTGGCCGGACCCGTGGCCGCGAACGCGCTGCAGTGGTCCGTCGCCGAATCGCCCCCCGCGCTTCCGGCGCGGCTATAAGCCGGCTTCTCGAAGCTCAGGCTTTCCAGGCCCGTGGGCGTCACCTCCACCGCCGACCGCAGTTCGCCCATCTCCACCGTCACATTCGCCACCACGATGTCCAGCAGGTCGATGCGCCGGTTCTGCCACCGCGCCCCGGCGTCCGCGGCGCCCTCCGCGATGCCCCGCATCTCCTCCAGGATTTCGCGGTCGAACCCCCGCAGGAACAAGGCGTTCGCCGTGGTGCGGTACTCGTTCCAGTTCTCCGGTCCGCCCAGGTCCGAGGCGCACCGCGCCAGGTATTCGGGAATTTCCCGCGCCATCAGGTGCCCGTGCTGGTAGCCGCGCTCGTAAGGCTGCCCCTCGATGTGCAGGTAGATCCACCCCGCCGCCGGATACCGGTAAGCCGGGCCGAAGGTTTCCACCGCCTCGCGCGCCGGCCACTCGCCCTCGCTCGATACCTCGTCCAGGCTGATCCCCTCCACCCACGCCCGCCCGCGAACCAGCGATCCGCCCTCGGCCACCGTGAACAGCACCTCATCCTGCGCCCGGCTGGCCACAAAGCGCAGCGACAGGCGCGTCCACCCCTCCGTCCCTCCGAGCGCCGCCGAGTGCACGTCGAAGGGCATCGACGCCATGGTCAGCGCCGCCCCGCCGGCAATCGGTGACCGGTCCACGTCCCGCACCGCCAAGTCCTCGGTCCGCACCCAGCCGCTCACTTCGTAGCGCTTCCCGATGGTCAGCGAAACCGGCGCGAAACGGACCGCCGCATCCGGCGCGTTCTTTGTCCCCTCCACCCGCAGCGACTTGTGGTTGTTGTGGGTGACGGCCGAGTCTAGGGTAGCCTCGCCGCGCACGGCGGTCCAGCCCTGGTTCGGCTTTTCGAAGGACGTTTGGAACAGAGGCGTGGCGGCATTCGCGGCCATCGCCGCGGCCAGGCAGACAAGCAACCGGTGCATGAAGATCCTCCTGTGCCATCAGGATAGCGGATTTTGGCGTCCCAAGGGATGTTGGGAACCGCCCTCTCGGATCCCCTAGGCCCTACCCGCAAACGCGCCCCCCCGGCACCCGCTTCAAAATAGTTCCAAAATTTCGGATGTGATGGTAGACTTCTATCGTGCGAGGTGTAACTGTGCCACGGCTGATTTTGCTTTTGGCCGTCTCCATGACCCTTACGGCCGTGTGGGGACAACAGCAGCCGTCCGCCGACGGCATCCCGCCCAACGCCAGGCTTTACGTGGGGCCGATGGAATGGAATCTCGACCGGTTTGTGACCGCTGAGATTCAGCGCCAGGGCTTGCCTTTGCAACTGGTCGACCGTCCCGAAGACGCCGATTTTGTCATGGCCGCCCAATATCAGGGATTAGGCTCCCATTTCCTGTCGCCCGGCCACTACATCCAGATCAAGGTGGTCACCGCCGATGGCGCCCGGCGCGTCTGGTTCGCCGAGGCCAACGATTACGCCGTATTTTTCGGCCGCCTGCGGCACCATGGCCCCTCCCGCGCCGCCGCCGCGATAGTAAAGAGGCTGCGCCTGGATATGGCCGCCCGGTAAGCCGGGTCACCGCCTCGTCCGAATAACTATCCTCTTGTTTCCAACTGGTTGGCGGTTAGCGTAGCGGATTTCGCCCATTCCCGGTGCTATACCTGAAAGCGGTGAAGCCGGCAGCGCCGGCCTTGCGAAGCGAGGGATCTCGTGACCGCCTCCTTACCCGCGCCGCCGATCCTCCGCGGGCCGGTCGTCCGTCTGCAGAATTGGCTTCGTTTCCGAATGCCGCCAGCCGCCGCACCGCCCCATGCCGTGGCTTCTTTCGACCCTGAAATGGGTTCGTTTCTAAGTTTCGAAGTGCTTTGTTTGCAATATGTCAAGCGTCAAAATTGGCTTCGTTCCGCAAATTTTGTTTTCGGCCTTGCGACCCGGCCAGGCCCGCCCCGCTCGGAAACCGGCCAGCACCCGCCGCCCGGCCGTCCCTCGAATTGGGTTCGTTCCGTCAATCTCCCTCCGCCGCCCGCCCGCGCCGCGCGGAATGGGTTCGTTCCGTCAATTTCGCTTCTCCTCCGCCCACTCCGCCCCACCGGTGGGGCGGGCCTTCAGCCTGCCCGAGCCTCTTGTCGTGGCACTCGCTCACTCCCTCGCCTCCAAGCGTCGGATTGTCCAACATGCCCGTCTGCTTTTCCAACACCGGCCTCAAGTGCCTGATTCCCCAGCCGCTTCGCTGCAATTCGCGGCATCGGGCCGTTGCGCAATCCAACAGCCATCGCCCCAGCGGAAAATCCTACACCTGCATCTGACTGATTTGACAACAGATAAAGAGGTAAAAAACACCGCTATTCGGCCCTTCCCGTGCCCTTAGACACATCGGAGAAAGGAAGGCAGCATATGACAGTCATTCTGGTGTTGGCAACGTTCTTGGTTTTCATCGTCGTGGATTACGCGCTCAATCGGCGCAAGACCCTGGCCACCGTTCCGGTGGAAGCCGCCTCTGCGGGGCGCCCTCAGGCGACAGTCTCATTAGGTGGAGACTACGTGGATGGTTTCCTGGTTCCCGGCAACGTCTCTTATCATCCGGGCCATAGCTGGCTCGTGCGCGAGCGGAAAAATGTGGTGCGCGTGGGCGCCGATGAATTCGCCGCGGCTCTTCTCGGCAAAGTCGAAAGCATCGACCTGCCCAAACCCGGCCAATGGATCCGCCAGGGGCAGAAGGTGGTTTCCTTCTTCCGCGACGGTCAGAAGACCGAGATGGTCTCCCCCACCGAGGGCGAAGTGATGGAAGTCAATCCCGAAGTGCTGCGCAATCCGGCAGCCCTGCGCCACGATCCCTACGGCAAAGGCTGGCTGGTTACCGTGCATGTCCCCGATGAGGAAAGCACTGCCCGGAACCTCGTTCCCAAGGGTCTCGTCCGGGAGTGGGCCCGGCAGTCCGTCGAGCACCTCTATTCCCTGCAACCCTCTCTGGCGGGGGCAGTTGCCGCCGATGGCGGACGCCCGGCCGAAGATCTCCTGGGGTCCTTGCCGGATGCCGGCTGGAAGGAAGTCACCGCTGAATTTTTCCTGACTGCGTAGCCCGGCTGTAAAGTTTTGCTACATTTTTCCTTGAATATCTGGTAAAAAGAGAGTTGAGGGTCTTATTATATGCCGAGAGCCATCCTGTACGACAGCACCCTCTGCATCGGCTGTAAGGCATGCGAAGGAGCTTGCGCCGAACGCTGGGGCCTCCCCTACGACGACAAGATCGCCGCCGAGGAGAGGATCTCCGCCCACAAGCTCACCGCCATCGAGACGCACGGCGACCGGTTCAGCCGCCGGCTGTGCATGAACTGCGTGCAGCCGGCCTGCGCTTCTGTCTGCCCCGTGGGCGCCTTGCAGAAAACCACCCTCGGCCCGGTGGTCTACGATGCCGAAAAATGTATGGGATGCCGCTACTGTATGCAGGCATGCCCATTCCAGGTGCCTTCGTACGAATGGTCCAGCCGCCTGCCGCGCATGCGCAAATGCGATATGTGCTACGCCCGGCAGAGCCAGGGAAAGCTCACCGCCTGCGCGGAAGCCTGCCCTACCGGCGCCACCAAAAACGGCGACCGCGACGAGTTGATCGCCGAAGCCGCCCGCCGCATCGCCCAAAAGCCCGGCCAGTACTACAACCGGATCTACGGCTTGAAGGAAGTCGGCGGCACCTCGGTTCTCTATCTCTCGGCCGTTCCCTTTGAACAGATCGGCCTGCGCACCCATGTCCCCCAGGAACCGCTTCCCGAAACCACCTGGCGCGTCCTGGAATTGCTGCCCGATGTCGTCTCCACCGGGTCGGTGCTGCTCGGCGGCATCTGGTGGATCACCAACCGCCGTGAGGAGGTCGCGCGCCAGGAAGGCGCCCCGAAGCACGCCGGGCGCCCGCCAGGCGCCTCGAAAAATACCCCCCGCCTCGAAGGCGCCCCCAGCCAACCCGCGCGGGAGGAAGGCAAGCACCCATGAACCTGAGGCTCCCCAAAATCACCTTCTGGCGCGCGGTCTTCGCGGCCATCCTGCTGAGCGGGCTGTACGCCACTTATCTGCGGGTCTTCTATGGGCTGGGCGGGTCCACCAATCTGAGCGACAGGTTCCCCTGGGGCATCTGGATCGCTTTCGACGTCATGTGCGGGGTTGGCCTGGCCGCCGGCGGCTTCACCCTCGTGGCGATCGTCCATATCTTCGCCATCGAGCGCTATAAACCGGTGTTGCGGCCGGCCATTCTCACCGCCTTTCTGGGCTACCTCCTGGTGGTGGTGGGCCTGCTCTACGACCTCGGCCGCCCCGACCGGCTCTGGCATCCGCTGGTCATGTGGAATCCCCATTCGGTGATGTTCGAAGTGGCCTGGTGCGTCACCCTCTACACCACCGTCTTGTTCCTCGAATTCCTCCCCGTGGTGTTCGAAAAGTTCGGCTTGCACAAACCCATGGAATGGATTCATCGCATCTCCGTGCCGTTGATGATCCTCGGCGTGCTGCTTTCCACCCTCCATCAGAGTTCCCTCGGTTCGCTCTTCCTGATCGTTCCGGAAAAGCTTTACCCGCTGTGGTACAGCCCCATCCTGCCGCTGCTGTTCTACGTCTCGGCCATCGCCGTGGGGCTGGCCATGACCATCTTCGAATCCTGGCACAGCAGCCGCGCCTTCGGCCGCGCTCTGGAGCTGCCCCTGCTGGCCAGCCTGGCGCGCGTCCTGGCGGTGGTCCTGAGCGTCTACCTGTGGATCCGCATCCTCGATCTGACCCATCGCCAGGCCTGGAGCCTGCTGCTCCTCAATCGCAGCGAAACCTGGCTGTTCGCCCTCGAAATGGCCCTCACCCTGGTGCCCACCGTGCTGCTCTACCAGGCCCGCGTCCGCATGGACCCGGGTAAGCTCTACGCCTGCGCCGTGATGGTGGTGTTCGGTTTCATCGCCAACCGCCTCAATGTAGGCACTACCGGCTTGGAGGCAGGATCCGGCACGCATTACATTCCCAGGTGGAGCGAGGTGGCGGTCACCCTTTCGATCGTGGCCTCGGGATTCGCCATCTTCCGCCTGATCGCCGGCTACTTTCCGATTTTCGAAGCCCACAGCGCCGAAGGCGCCGCGGCGCCGCGGGAATTGGAAGCAAAGGAGGAGGACCCCGTCTCCGTGGGATGAATCTGCGGTCCACATTCCGGTTCGGTCTGGCCGCCAAGCTCGCTGTGTGCGTGATCGCCAGCACGGCGGCCTTTTTCATTCTCTTCGGCTTCCTCAATCTGCGCATGGAGCGCGCCCAAAGCGAGGAAATGGTCAAGCAGTCCGCCCAGCGCGTTACCGACGTGATCCTGCGCAGCACCCGCTACGAAATGCTGCGCAACGACCGCGAGGCGCTCTACAACATGATTCAGGAGTTGGGCAGCGAGCCCGGCATCCAGCGCATCCGCATCTTTAATAAGGAAGGCCGCATCACCGTCTCCACCGACCTCCGGGAGCGGAACGCCGTGGTGGATAAGACCGCCGAGCAGTGCTTCGCCTGCCACTCGCAATCCGCCCCCTTGTCCAAGCTCAGCCGCCGCGACCGCGCCCGCATCTTCACCGACCGCCAGGGCTACCGCGTGCTGGGCGTCATCCAGCCCATCGCCAACTCGGCGGAGTGTTCCAGCGCCGGCTGCCACGTCCATCCGCCCGGGCAGACCGTCCTGGGGGTCGTGGATGCCGATCTGTCACTGGCCAGCGTGGACCAACAGGTGGCCGCCCACCAGGCGTCCCTCAAGTGGTTCCTGGGCGGCGCCATCGTCTTCGGATGCCTGGCCGCCGTGCTGTTCATGTGGATCGCGGTTTACCGGCCCGTCAAGGCGCTCATCGATGGCACCCACCGCGTAGCCGGCGGCGACCTCGATTATCGCCTGCCCGTCCACTCGGAAGACGAACTCGGGGACCTGGCCGCTTCCTTCAACAAGATGACCGCCGAGGTGGCCGGCGTGCAGGCCCACATCGAGGAGCAGGTGCGCCGCAAGACCGCCGAGCTGGAGCGCCTGTACAAAAGCCTGCTCAGTGCGGAAAAGATGGCCTCCATCGGCAAACTGGCGGCCACCGTCGCCCACGAGATCAACAACCCGCTGTTCGGCATCCTCACCTACGCCCGGCTGGTGCTGCGCGAAATTCAGAAGCGCGAGATTCCGGCCCGCGAAGAGCTGGTCGAGCAGCTCCAGACCATCGAGCGCGAAAGCAAACGCTGCGGCGAGCTGGTCAAGAACCTGCTCACCTTTTCGCGCCAGGCGCCCAGCCACCGCGAGCCCAACAGCCTGAACACGGTGGTCCATCGCGCCGTTCTGCTGGTGCAGCATAAGCTCGCCATGCAGAATGTCGAGCTGGCCGAATCCCTGGCCGACGGCCTCCCGCCGGCTCAGTGCGACGCCAACCAGATCCAGCAGGTGGTGCTGGTTTTGATGGTCAACGCGGGCGAGGCCATGCCCAAGGGCGGCCGGCTGGAGGTGGCCACTTCTTTCGATGCCGCCTCCGATCACCTTCTGGTGCGCGTCAAGGACACCGGCAGCGGCATTCCGCCGGAAGTCCTGCCCCACATCTTCGATCCGTTTTTCACAACCAAAGAGGACCAGAACCGGACCGGCCTCGGTCTGGCGGTGGCCCATAGCATCGTGGAGCAGCACGCGGGCGAGATCTCGGTCCGCTCCACGCCGGGCGAAGGCACCGAATTCACGGTGACCCTTCCGCCCGTGCCGGACTCTGGGTGCCTTCCGGGTCCGGTAGAGCCCGCTCTGGCGGGCCGTAGCGCAATAAGGAATTAAGGGAGAAAACAAATGGCAACAGCGACCGAGTCCCCCGCGGCGATCCAAACCAAGGGCCGCATCCTGATCGTCGACGACGAGCTGGTGGTGCGCGATTCGCTGGGCAAGTGGTTTACCAGCGAGGGCTACACGGCCAAGCCCGCCGGCAGCGCCCGCGAGGCCCTGGAGGTCATCCAGCACGCCGATTTCGATATCGGCCTGATCGATATCAAAATGCCCGGTATGGACGGCATGGAGCTGCAAGCCCGTCTCAAGGAGGCCGACCCCGACCTCATCGTGATCATCATGACCGGCTACGCCGCCGTGGATACCGCCGTGCAGGCGCTCAAACAGGGCGCCTACGACTACATCACCAAGCCGGTGGACCCCGACGAGCTCTCCCACCTGGTCTCCAACGCCCTCGAGCACAAGCGCGCCCGCCGCGAGGTGGTGCGCCTGCGCGAGAACCTGCAGGAGAGTTTTCCGGGCACCGAGATGATCGGCAAAAGCCCCGCCATGAAGAAGGTCACCGAGCTGATCGAAATGGTGGCCTCCACCGAAGCCACCGTCCTGATCACCGGCGAAAGCGGCACCGGAAAGGAAGTCGTGGCCCGGGCCATCCACGCCGCCGGGCCGCGGCGCTTCATGCCCATGGTGACGATTCACTGCGGCGCGCTCACCGAAACCCTCCTCGAAAGCGAGCTGTTCGGACACGAGAAGGGGGCCTTCACCGGCGCTCAGTACCGCAAAAAGGGCAAGTTCGAAGTGGCCGATGGCGGCACCGTGTTTCTGGATGAGATCAGCGATATCAGCCTCCGCACCCAGACCGACCTGCTTCGCGTGCTCCAGGAAAAGGAAATCGTGCGGGTCGGCGGCAACCAGCCCATCAAGGTGGATTTCCGCGCCATCGCCGCCACCAATAAGAACCTCGAAACGCTGGTTAAGGCGGGGGCCTTCCGCCCCGATCTGTATTACCGCCTGCACGTCTTCTGCATCGACCTGCCGCCGCTGCGCGAGCGCCGCGAAGATATCCCCCTGCTGGTGAATCATTTTCTGAACAAGTTCTGCCTGGCCACCAGCCGCCCGATGCCGCAGGTATCCCCCGATGCCCTGGATCTGCTGCTGCGCCACGATTGGCCGGGCAATGTGCGCGAACTCGAAAACGCCGTCGAGCGCGCCCTGGTGGTGGGCCGCGGCAACGAAATCCGTCCGGGCGATTTCTCCTTCCAGTTTCAGGCCGAGGAAATCAAGGGCGGGAAAACCCTGGAAGATATCGAGCGCGCCCACATTGAGCGCATCCTGCGCGAGACCCAGCATAACCTGTCGCGGGCCGCGCGCATTCTGGATATCGATCGCACCACGCTCTATAACAAGCTTCGCCGTTACGGCTTGAAGTAAGTGAAGGGATGTGAAGCCCATTCACCTCATCCCGCTCTCCGGCAACGGGGCGCAGGCAGGGTCCGAGGGACCCCCGCAGCTTCCCGGGGCTTCCCGCGCCGAGCCGCGCCTCGACCGCCTGGAACAGCTCGCCGTAGCCCTGGCCAGAACCTTCGGGACTCCCTGCCGCATTCGCCCCACGACGCTCGATATCTCCTTCGCCCTCGATCCGCGGCGCAACCAATACTACTCGACCGCCGTCCTCCAGCGCCTGGAGCAGACCAGCGACCCCGACGTGCGCGTCCTCGGTGTGACCGCCTGCGACCTGTTCGTCCCCGTGCTCACGTTCGTCTTCGGCGAAGCCCAACTGGATGGCAACTGCGCGGTGGTTTCGATGGCCCGCCTGGGCGACGAGTTCTACGGCCTGCCTCCGCGCGAGGACCTGCTTCGCGAACGCCTCGTCAAGGAAGCCGGCCACGAGCTGGGCCACACCTTCGGCCTGCGCCACTGCTCCGACTGGCGCTGCATCATGGCCTCCAGCCATGCCGTCGAGCGCCTCGACGTCAAGGGTTCCGCCTTCTGCGCGCGCTGCCGCAAACCGCTCGCGCGCAACGGCTACTGGTAGCCGCGGCCTATCGCGGCGCGATGCCCGGATCCGGCACATCCAGCAGCGTGACGCTCTCCTGCTCGTTCGGATCGGTGCGCGCCACCACGCCCACGCACGGCGCCGAATCGCTGGGGTTGTACGGCAGGTGCGGCATGTTGGCCGGGATGTACAGGAAATCCCCCGCCCGCAACCACGCGTGCCGGCGCAGGCCTTCTCCGAACCACATGCCCGCTTCGCCCGAAAGCACGTAAACGGCACTCTCATGGTGCCGGTGCAGATGCGGCCGCGCGCGCCCCAGGGGCGCGATCGTTACCGTGTGGAGGCACAGCCCGCGCGCGCCGGCGGACTCCGCCGAGACCCCCGCGAAATACTGCAACGCCTGCTTTCCCCGGTAACTCTCGCCTGCGGAAATCACCACGCACGTCTCTTCGCTTTCGGGTTGCATTTCCCCTCCTCGGGACACTGTAGCAGAAGCACCCGGCGCCGCGGCGAAACCAGCGCCACACCCCTATAAAACCGGCGAATCGTTCCCCAACAAGGCTCGCCTGACGATCTTGATGGGCGGCGTTCCCTGCGCCAGAAAAGCGTCGTGAAATCCTTGCAAGGTGTATTGCGGTCCCTTCGTTTTCCGGTAATCCTCGCGCAATTTCAGGATCTGCAGCTTGCCCAGGGTGTACACCAGGTAGGTGGGATCGGAAGTGCCGCGCTTGGCCTCCTTTTCCGCCACCGGCCGCACCTGGTATCCCTCCTTCACGAAAAACTCGGTAGCCTCGGCCACGGTCATCTTGCCGGTGTGCATCTGGATTCCGGCGATGTACCGCGCGTTGCGCAGCAGCGCATCCTGCAACTGGCCCAATCTCAGTTTGGGATCGCCGTTCCCATAGCCTTCATCCAGCATCATCTGCTCGCTGTAGTGGGCCCAGCCCTCGGCGTTGGAACTGCACCCCATCAGCTTGCGCACCATGGTGGGCACGCGCGGCAGCCATAAAAACTGCACGTAGTGCCCCGGGTAAACTTCGTGCACCGCGGTGCTGATGATGGTCCCGCGGTTGAAGCCCTCCAGGTATTCCTCGATCTCCGTTTTCGGCCAGCTTGCCTCCGGCAGCGTCACATTGAAGAACGCCTCCTTGGCGACTTTCTCGTACGGGCCGGGCGTGTCCATGGAGGCCGTGGTCGGGGCCCGCATGAAGGGAGGGGTCTCTTCCACAATCGGCGGCACGGGCGAGGGGATGGTCACGATGTGGTGTGCCTCGATGTAACTGCGCAGCCCGCTCAGCACGCCGCGGAAGGAGTCGAGCAGCTTATCGCCGGCGGGGTGGTCCTTCTCCAGTTCCTCCAGGATCTGCTGGGGCGTGCGCTTCGGGTCGATCTGCGCCGCCACGCGCTGGAACTCCTGCTGGTTGGCGCGCAGATTCTGGTAGCCGATTTCGAGCAGCCGGTCAAGCGGCGTGTCCACCATCTCGTCATAAAGCAGTTTCTTGCGGTAGTTCTCGGTGCCGATCCGGAAATCCCCGTTCGAGCGCGGGAGCACATCGTTTTTCAGGAACGTTTCATAGTCCTGAATCGCCTGGATGGCGGCCTGGTTGCTCTTGTCGAAATCGTTCCGCAGGGTGCCATCGGTGACTTTCTGGAAGGCCCGTGGCACGTCGTTCTTAAAAAATCCGGCGATCCCCGGCAATTGCTC
>JASHSS010000474.1 GCA_030038565.1 Bryobacteraceae bacterium | reverse complement strand
TCCGTGAAACGCCGCTCTTGGCAGCCAGTGACATCTCCCGCATTCATTCCATTACCTCCTGCTGCAATTATGCGACGGTCCCGGCGTCGGCACTAGCGCTCCGTGTACTACCTGCGTAATGGGACTTTTTACGTATTTCCATGTCAAATGTCCGCCCGCACCAACGCCATAGCGGCGACTTTCCGGCGGGATGGCGTCTCGAAGTGACCGGGCCGGAGCGCACAGCCTGCCGTCTTGGAGTGGAACGCGGATCTGGCCGCACTCGGGCCGGCCAAAAGGCCCCCAAGGGCCGTTCCGTAGGTTTCCGACTTAGTTATGTGACCTTCACCAACCCGCAGACTTGCGCCGGTTCTTACTCCCTACGAATCCACTGGGCGGGTGGTACGGGAATCCGTAACTCGCGGATTCAGCCTGCCAAGGTGCTCGGGAGTTCGCGAACCGCCCCTCCCGGGCTGGCGGGTGGCCCTTCAGAAATGGTTCGCATTGTGCTACATTCTACCGGAAGAGTAAGTAAAGAGTTTGATACCTGAAAGGTTGTAATTATGACCAATGGGCAGAATCGTGTGACCCGGAGAGGGTTTGGAAGAACCCTGGCTGGGGCCGGAGCGGCGGCCGCGGTGGCCGGACCGGCCATGGGGCAGGCGCCCCAGATGCCCCAGGCGACGGACCAGGCAGGCGCGGCTCCCGGCGGGCCGGTAGCGCCTAACGATCAACTGGTTTTCGGAGGCATCGGCCTCCGCAGCCGTGGGATGTACGACCTGACGCGCTTGCTGGGCGATCCGCGAGTCCGATTCGTAGGCATTGCCGATATCCGCGAGAGCGCCCGGGAGGCCGTCAAAAGCACCGTCGATAAGTACTACGGCAACAATGATTGCAAGATGTACCGCGACCCAGCAGAAATCCTCGCGCGCCCGGATATCGACGCTCTTCTGATCGCCACCAGCGACCGCTGGCATGGACCGATGGCCATGTGGGCCGCGCAATCCGGCAAGGACATGTACATCGAAAAGCCGGGCGCCATGTCCATCATGGAAAGCTTCGCGGTGGCCGAAAACGTGCGCCGTTACGGCGTGGTCTACCAATCCGGGGCCCAGCGGAAGAACCAGTTCGCCTTTGAGTTCGCGGTAGGTTTGGCGCGCAGCGGCAAACTCGGCAGGCTGCTGGCGGTGCATGCCGACACCGCCATTGGCCTCGGGACGGTGGATGCCGGCGGGCATGGCTGGTGGCCGGCGGAGACTCCGGAACCGGACCCGTTGGTTCTGGATTGGGATCAATGGCTGGGCCCCTGCCTCTGGCGTCCGTGGAACTCCGCCTACCCCGACCGCGGGCGCGGCGAGTTCTGGGATTTCCATGCCGGCCTTCTGGAGTGGGCCTCTCACACGGTCGCCATGGCGCAGTGGGCCGCGGACAGTGAGTACACCGAACCGGTGGAGTATCTGCCGGAGGGGTCGACTTTTCGAGGCGACGGCCTGATCGAGCGCTACAGCATTTACTGCCGCTATCCCAACGGAGTCCAACTGGTGCTGCGCAATCACAGTTGGATGGGGCTGGGCTCGTGCAGCAACCGTTTCGAAGGCACGGAGGGCTGGGTGGAAGTGGGCGATAGCGGACGAATCGAAGTCTCTCCCAATCTCCTGCCGCTCGTCCCCACGCGTATGGGTCCCAAGGGGGACCCGACTACGGATCACATCCACGAATTCCTGAATTGCGTGCGCTCCCGGACTCCACCGCGCGCGAACGCCGAGGTGACCTGCCATACCCATGTGGCCGCACATGCCGCATGGATTTGCGCGCAACTGAATCGCAAGTTGACGTGGGATGCGGCCAAACGAATGTTCCTCAAAGATGAAGAAGCCAATCGCATGCGCGGCCGGGCTTATCGCGAGCCGTGGCGCATGGAGGCCCTGGCTACCAGCATGTAGGGGCCGTAAAGGAGACTGACCAATGCCACAAACTTCTGCCCAAACAAACTCTCCGCAGGCTGCGCCGGGGCGCGGCGCTGCCCCCGCGGGCCGAACGCCGGCCCCCACGGTCCCTCCCGAGTTCGACGCGCTGCCGATATGGAAGTTGGAGCCGGCAAAGCTGGTCGCAATGGTGAAGGACCCTTCCTCCACCGTGTTTCAGAAAGCCATCGCCTGTAAGAAACTGGCGTTCGTGGGCGGCAAGGAAGCCGTCCAGCCCATGGCCGCCCTGCTCGACCACCCGCAGCTTTCCTGTTACGCGCGCTTCGGGTTGGAGCCGAATCCCGACCCATCGGTGGATGACGTTTTGCGCGCCGCCCTGCCAAAATTGAAGGGCCGGCTGCAAATCGGCGTGATCACTTCGATCGGAGTGCGCAAGGACGCGAAGGCACTCAGTTTGCTGACGAACCTCATCGACGGGGCGGACGGCGAAGTGGCGGGGGCCGCGGCCGCGTCCATCGGGATGATTGGCGGGATGGAGAGTTCCAGGGTGCTTCAGGCAGCCTTGGGACGCACCAAACCACCCGTCTTTCCGGTGGTGGCCCGAGCCACGCTGCAGTGCGCCGAAGGATTGATGGCGAGCAATCGGACCCGAGCGCTCGATCTCTATACTCATTTGAGCGCGGAGACCATGCCCCGGCCGGTGCGGTTGGCGGCTCTTCGGGTGCTCAATGCCGCCGGGCCGGCGCCCGAAGGAGCGAAAAAGTGGCCGGCGCCTACAGGAGAGGCCGCCGCGCGGGACAAAAGCGGGTTTCTGGGGCGGGACCGGTAGCGGCGGCGGGAATCTTTACCGCTGGCCCACGGATAATGATGGAATATGGTGGGCGCGACAGGCACTGAGGGTGAAATCTCGGAGGTATCGGATCTGCACGCCATTTGAAAGGCCGCTCTGCTCCGTGGTACCCTGGTGCATGGTTCGGGCTTCTAGCTCAGTTGGTTAGAGCGCTTCCTTCACACGGAAGAGGTCACAGGTTCGAGTCCTGTGAAGCCCACCACGTTCCCTTTCAATTCGATTTCCGCCATCAGCCGTTCCATGCTTGGCGCCCGAATATCGGATACTGGACGGAAATCCCGCCCACCGCGATCCTATCCAGGTCTCATTGGATCGTCACAAGGAAATCTTCCAACAGGCGGCGGAGATCTACGTCCGCGGATAGGGTTTCTACGACAAGGTTCTGGAGGCGGTCTGAAAACGCCCGCACGTTCAGCTTCCGAACAGGCCTTTGGTGAGGGCGCGGAGGCGGCGGCGGACACGTTGCGCCAGGGTTTCCCCCGTGGTCGGCGCGGGCGCGGCCTGGGAAGTGGGTGTAGTTGCCTGGCCGGGTTTGTTGTCCAGGGCCACCAGGGGCGGCGCGGGCGCCTCGCAGGCATGCTCGCCGGCATAGCGCACGATATTGCCGAGCAAGGCATACTCGCGGCGAACCCTTTGTCCGCTGTCGTCTTCCATACACACCGAAAATCCCGGGTACTTCGCGGTGGCCGGGGCGTCGTTGGCGCGGCTGGGAGGGGCGTAATCCACGTCGAGCAGCAGGACCGGCGAGAAGCCGTGAATTTTGCGTTCGATGTAGGCGGTTTCGTAACGGTGGTGCCGCATACTCCAGATGAACACCCGGAAGCTTTCGAAATCGTACGGCTGCGGGCCGCTTTCGGAAGTGGTCCAAAGCCAGGCGAACTTCTTTTCGCCGCCGTCCATCACCGATGCCAGCGGGAAGTAGGACACGATCCGCTTGCCCTCGGCATACTGCGCCACGTCATCGGGAATCGCCATCACCAGCCGGCGCGTGAGGACCCAGCCGGATTGGCCGGTAGCGGTGCGCACCAGGCTCCAATCGTCCGTCGGTTTGGCTTCGGGCTCGGCCGGCGCTTCCTCAGGGGGCTCGTCCTCGTCGGGATCTGTCTTTGACAAGTCCAGCCAATTGGACGGCGGTGCGGGCGGTTTGGGCATGGGAGGCACGGGGTATCGGGGCGGCCGGGCTTGCGCCGGGTGGGCGATCTTGGCTTTTTTAGGAGCGGGCGGAATGAGTGGTGTGCGGGGAAGGTCCTTGCGCTCGGTGCGCAGGTGCGTCATCACCTCCACCTTCTCATTGGGTGGGAGGGTGATGAAACTGGCCGAGTGGGCATTGGGCTGGGTGTGGATGGTCATCTCCCGGAAACTGAACGCCTGCCCTTGCGGCGGCATGCGCGCCGCGCGGCGGGAGAGTTCCTTCAGGGCGGCCATATCGGCGGCGGCGAGAAGTTGCCGGTCGTCGGTCCAACCCTCGGCTCCATTGGGTGTGCGCACGCGCAAAAACAAGCGTCGCCTCTGGAGAATCTCCAGGCGGTCGCCGTGCCTGACGGTGGCCACGGTGGCGGATTGCATGGGAATATCGGCGCGGATTTTCAAAATGGCCGGCCCAACATAGGCCTCGCCAATCGGTGCCGCGCGCCGGGGGCCCGTTCCGCAGCCGGCCCCCACCATCAGCAGCGCAGCCACGGTAACTTTGGATATGAAACTGAGCGTCACACCCCTTACCTCAGTTTAGCAGGCCGCTCCTTTTACAATAGAAGCGTGGAGCCGGCTTCCCCACGCGCATTCCGGCGGTTGTGCGGCCTGGCACTGATGTTCGCGGCCGTGGCCGTGTTGTTGCTGCTGGTGCTTCCATCTCCCCACAAGCCCATTCATTACCTGATCGCCGGCACCTGCGCCACGGGAGTCCTGCTGGTGGTGGTCTTCGTGATACTCTGGCGCGGCGGATCGCCGCTGGCGTAATGCGGCTTTAACCCAGCTGGCACGGCGTTACCCCAAGCCGCCATACTGTTGCAGAAAGTGGGCCACCGTCAGGATACCCAGGTAATAATTCTGGATTTTGTATTTCTCGTTGGGAGAATGCAAGCCGTCGTCCGGCAGGCCGAAGCCCATCAGGACGGTCGGAATGTGCAGGTGGCGGGCGAAGTCGCCGACGACAGGGATGGAGCCGCCGGAGCGGATGAACACCGTCTCCTTTCCGAACACTTCCGAGAACGCCCGCGCGGCCACGCGGACGGCCGGATGATCGGGATTGACGACCACTCCCGGCGACGCGTTCAGCACGCGAATCTCGGTCGAGATCCCTTTGGGCGCATGGGCCCGCACCCACTCACGGAATGCTGCCACCACCCGATCGGGATCCTGTTTGGGGACCAGCCGGAAGCTCACCTTGGCGGTGGCTTGGGCGGGGATCACGGTTTTGGAGCCGGCCCCGGTGAAGCCGCCGGCGATTCCATGCACTTCGAAAGTGGGGCGCGACCAGACGCGCTCCAGCACGCCGCGGTCCGGCTCGCCGGTCAAGGTCGAAGCACCCACCTCGCGGGCCAGAAACTCGCGTTCGTCGAACGGCAGGCCGCGCCAGCTTTGCAGTTCGGCGGGCGCCGGCTCCTCGACAGCGTCGTAAATGCCGGGGATCTGGATTACGCCGTCCGCGTTCTTGGCTTTCGCCAGCACCTCGATCAGTCCATAGATCGCGTTAGGGGCGGCGCCGCCGTAAAGGCCGGAATGCAGATCGCGCCCGGCCCCGCGGGCGGCCACTTCCATGTAGATCAGGCCGCGCAGGCCGATGCAGAGCGTGGGAATTCCGTCGGCGTACATGGCGGTATCGGAAACCAAAGCCACATCGGCCGCGAGACGGCCGGGGTTCTCCGCCACGTAGCGGGTTATGGAAGCGCCGCCCACTTCCTCTTCCCCCTCGATCAGAAACCTGATATTTACCGGCAGGCGGCCGGAGACCGCGCGCAAGGCTTCGACCGCCTTGATGTGGATGTACATCTGGCCCTTGTCGTCCGAGGAACCGCGGGCGTAGAGATTGCCGTCCCGCTCGGCCGGCTCGAAGGGTGGAGTGACCCACAGTTCCAGCGGGTCGGCCGGCTGCACATCGTAGTGCCCGTAGCACAGCACGGTGGGCTTGCCGGGGGCGTGCAACCAATCCGCATAAACCAGCGGATGCTTCGCGGTGGGCACGATCTGGATGTTTTCCATACCAGCCGCCCCCAGTTGGGCGGCCACGAAAGCGGCGGCGCGGGCGATATCCGGAGTGTGCTGCGGAAGGGTACTGATGCTGGGAATGCGAATGAATTCTTTCAATTCTTCCAGAAAGCGCGGCTGGTTTTGTTTTACGAATGCGTCGATGGCGGCGGGCATGGTGTCGGATTTTGAAACACCATTATACGGCGGCCATCCACCGTTCCCCGGCCGGCTGGCGAGAGCAGGCGTTGGAAAGAATGCGGCACACTTCAGGTTTATAGAAAGGCTGCGCCAGCAGGTCGTAAGCGCCGCGATTGAGCGCTTCGGCCCAGAAACTGGCATCGGCTTGCGGGTCTGTGACAATTAATTGAGGCTCGGGGGAAAACTCTCTGGCAAGGCGCAGGGCGTCCAGCCAGGTACCATCAGCGAGAACCGCATCGGTCAGGACGACTGCGTAGCCAAACCGCTGAAGATTCTGGCGCGCAAGCCGCAAAGACTTCACATGGTGGAGTGCCACGGGAAGATCCAGGAGCATCCGCATAAGTTCGCGAGCATCTTCCGGATGCCCGGAGATAAATAGAACCCGGGATCTCATATCTTAGTTCCTTATTTTGGAAGCCAACTCTATTTTAAATCCGGGTGGGTCAAAGGACAATGAATATGCCGGGAAGGTTCGGTCCGCGACCTCGGAACTGCGGTTTAGGGCACGCGAGCCTCTTTTGTAAGGAAACCCACACTTTGGGCGGACTAAGTGCCGGCGGAGATGTTAGTGCAATCCGATCCGGCGGAAATCGAGTCCCGGGGCGCGCTCAGAGGCTAGGACAGACTGATGGACGCCGGTGTCATAATTGTTGGTCTGACCGGTGGGGTGGCATGCAAGATATCACAGAGTTGCTTTCCGCGGCGAAGCAGGGTGACGCGGAAGCGGAGGGCCGGCTTTTTTCGTTGCTCTATGCCGACCTTCGCGCTCTGGCTCATAGCCGGCTGAAGCGTTCGAAGCCTTGCACGCTCCTGGATACGACTGCGCTCGTCCACGAGGCTTATCTTCGGCTTCATCGGGCCGGCTACGTGCAGATCTCCGATCGCTCCCATTTCCTCGCTTACTCAGCGCACGCTATGCGCTCGATTGTGGTCGACATCGTGCGGAAGCGTGGATCCGCTCGCCGCAACGAGGGCGACGTGGATGCCATGCCCAATCTGTCCTCGGTACCCTCGGGCGAAAACGAAATTCTGCGCGTGGACGAGGCCCTCGAGGAACTCTCTCAGGTAAGCGAACGGCTGGCGAAGGTAGTGGAGATGCGCTACTTTGCCGGCATGAAGGAGTCGGAGATTGCGAAAGCGCTTTCACTCACGGAACGCACCGTGCGGCGCGATTGGGAAAAAGCGCGAATGGTGCTGGCGGAAGCGTTAAAATAGCCCCACGGAGTCTGGGTGATGGCTGTCGATCCGAAGGCATGGCCGATCCTTTCCAAGCTTATGGACGAATGGCTCGATCTGCCCGAAAACCGGCGTGAGGAATGGTTTGCGAAGGTCGCAGCCACGCATGCCGATCTGCTGCCGGCGCTTCAAGAACTCCTGCGGCAACCGCCGCCTGGATTCCTCGAAACGCTTCCCGAAATCGGCGACGGTCCGATCGCTGCGGACCCGGGGGGGAAACTGGCTCAGGCAGGGGACCCTCGCCGGACCGTACCGGTTGGAACGGGAGCTTGGCCGGGGCGGCATGGGCGTGGTGTGGCTGGCCAGTCGCGCGGACGGATCCCTCGACCGCGAAGTGGCTCTCAAATTTCCGTTACTCTACTCGCACGATGAGACGCTTGGAAACCGTTTTGCGCGCGAGCGGGACATTCTGGCGCGCCTCGAAGACGCGCGAATCGCCCGCCTCTATGACGCAGGGGTCACGGATCGCGGTCATCCGTACCTGGCTCTGGAGTACGTTGAAGGAGAGCCGATCACCGCATATTGCGACCGCCTGTGCCTGTCCGTGCGGTCCCGTCTGAAGCTGTTTCAGGATGTGCTCGGCGCGGTGCAATATGCGCATGCGAATCTGGTGATCCATCGCGACCTCAAGCCGGCCAACATCCTGGTCACTCGCGAGGGACAGGTACGCTTGCTGGATTTCGGAATTGCCAAATTGCTGGAGCAGGGCGCTGCGCCCGAGGGCGTCACGCGAGCCGGAACGCGCATTCTAACGCCGGATTACGCCAGCCCCGAACAGATCGCCGGAAATGCGATCACCACCGCGACGGACGTATATTCACTGGGGATCCTGCTTTACGAGCTGCTGACCGGACGCCGGCCTCTGGAACGGGCGGGCGCCGGCGAAATCGCCGCGCGGGTTGCGGACCGGTCGCCGGTGCGTCCCAGCGGCGCGTCCATCGGCAGTTCCCAGGCGCAGGTCCGCGGCGTTTCGGCGAAGCGCCTGGCCGCGGCTTTGCGCGGGGATCTGGATACCATCGTTCTGAAGGCGATCCAGATGGAACCGCGCAACCGGTACGGAACCGTGGATGCTTTCGCCCAGGACATTGCCAGACATTTGAGCGGGCAGCCGATCATGGCGCGGTCGGATAGCCCCTGGTATCGTGCGCGAAAGTTTGTTTTGCGCAATAAATTGGCGGTCTCGGCGGGGCTGGCCATCATCCTGTCGCTGGCTGCCGGAGGGGGGATCGCGTGGCGGCAGAAGCTGCGCGCCGATCGCGAAGCTGGAACCGCGCAGGCTGTCAGCGACTTTCTGGAAAAGGATCTGCTTTCGCAGGCCGGTTCGGATACGCAAGCCGGGCCCGGAGTGCGTCCGGACCCGGACATCAAGGTGCGTACGGCCCTGGATCGGGCCGCTACGCGATTGGGGGGAAAGTTCGAGGGGAGACCCGCGGTGGAAGCCGCGATCCGGCAGACCATCGGCGATACCTACCTCGAGTTGGGGCTCTACGCGGACGCGGAACGGCAGATGACGCGCGCCCTGGACCTGCGCCGCCGCGGGCTGGGAAGCGATCATCCCGATACTTTGAGGACCATGCAGGCCCTTGCGGATGTGTATCAGCGGGAGGGCAATTACGACGCCGGTGAGCGGATGGCCGGGAGCCTCCTGGAGGCGGAGCGCCGGCTGGGCCGTGCGAATACCAAGGAAGCCATCGCGGCTATGATCACGCTGGCGGATATCGCCGGACAAGGCCGGCTCGATTACGCCCGCGCCGAGGCGCTGAATACCCAGGTTCTCGAAGTGTCGCGGCGGGTTCTGGGTGAATCCGACCGCGTCACGCTGGCGACGATGAACAATCTGGCGGCGGTGCTGACTCGCGAGGCCAAGTTCTCGCAGGCTGAAGAAATCTACCGGCGTCTGATCGAGATCAAGCGGCGAGTTTTGGGAGCGGACCATCCGTCTACCCTGGCGAGCTTGAACGGCTTGGGAGTGCTGTATCGAAACGAAGGGAAATATCCGGATGCCGAAGCCGTGCTGAAACCGGCGCTCGAAGGCCGCCGGCGAGCCATGGGTGAGCAGCATCGCGATACCCTGGCGAGCATGAACGGCCTGGGATTGTTGTATTCGATAGAAGGCCGCTACGCCGAGGCTGAGCCGCTGCTGACGTACGCCGCCGAGACCGCCGGCCGCGTGCTGGGCGATGACAATCCCGATGCGCAGAGTTGCCTCAACAACCTGGCGGATCTTTACCGCCGGGAGAACCAACTGAAGTCATCCGAAGCCGCTTACGCACGTCTGCTGGAAGCCCGGCGCCGCACCTACGGCTCCGATAATCCCTTTACGGCGAATACGCTGGGGGCTTTCGGCGAAGTCGAGCTTCAGCTCGGCAAATTCGGGGAAGCCAACACGGCCCTGCGCGGCGCCGCGGATTTTTACCATGACCACCGGGTGGACACCTGGAGGCGCTACTACGTGGAAGCCCTGCTTGGCGCCAGCCTTGCGCGCTCGGGCCGATCCGCGGAAGGCGCGGCAATGCTGTCCACCGGTTATCAGAACCTGTTGCAGAGGAAGAAGTCCATTCCCCTGGAGTACCGCCCGGTTCTCGATCAAGTGGGCAAATGGCTGCCGCCCAGCCCGACGCCCTAAGAAAATTCAGCGCGCTGTCCGGTTTTGGCGCGCCATTACGTATAACAATGCAGCATGGTGATTTTTCGGCATTTCGTACCTACTTGCGGCTGTGTTTTGTTGCTGTTACGTACAGGTCTCGGCGCGGCGGGTCCGGTTAGGCCGGTGATTGGCGTCCAGGCCAAGGTGGACGTCGAAACAGCGCTTGCCGGATACCCGGGATCCTCGCCCACTGCCGCGCAGTTGCACTCCTATTTTCAAAGCCTGGTGTCTGGACTGGTGACCAATCCGGCGGTTTCCGGACTCACGGTCGGCCAGCACTGGGACAACCTTCAGCCCAGTTCGACCACTTACGACTGGAGTTACCTGGACGGCGCTTTTGCCGCCGCCGCCGCGACGAACACTCCCGTGCGGCTCATCATCACACCGGGTTTCAATTCGCCACCGTGGCTGCTGAACGAGATTCCATCCTGCGATCCATTGTTTACGAAAGGAACTGCTCCGTCGAACTGCGGCGTCGTTACGTTCGCGGGAGCGCCGGAACCTACCAACTCAGACGGCGACGTACTTCCGCTGCCTTGGAACAGCGTCTATCAAACCGCCTGGACGAACTTTCTCAACGCTCTAAACAGCCGCTATCAATCCAATTCCTTGTTTGTGGCGATCGCGGTGGCCGGACCGGTAGGCGGTTCAGACGAGATCATCTATCCCACCAGCGTCAACGACACGGCTGCACAGCCATCCGGCCTGACAGTGGATGCAACGTGGGCGGCGCTGATCCAAAACGCCTTTCCTTCGACCGCCGCGTATCGGAACACGGATCAGGTGTTCATCGATCAGTGGAAGCAGACCATCGACACGTATGAGAACATCTTCAGTGGCATCACGCTGTTTCTTTCGCCTGACGCGGGCAACGACTTGCCCGAATTCAGCCAGAACGTAACCCCGCATCCCGACAATAGTCTCTTCACCCAGGACTGCTCGGACGCCGTCCAAAAGAACGATCTGATGTCCTGCGAGGCGAAAACGGAGATCCTGTCCTACTTTGTTTCGGTAAATGGTTCCAACGGAAAGGCCACGGAGGTGGGTGGGATGGTCGCGTCGAGTCCCGAGACCCCCGGCGACATCGGCATTCCGGGAGTCAAAATCCTCACCGCTCTTTCGCCCGCGCCCGCCATTCCGTTTTCCGGAGGCGCTCAATTCGACTATCCGGTTTCGAGCAAGAACATTCAGGAAGTCGGATGTCCCACGCCGAACGCGGGGTGCCCAGGTCTGACACCCGAAGTTGCCGCCTATAACGTGCTGAGCGTCCTTTTCTACGGAACCCCGGCCGCGGCCTTCTACGGCGGAGTTGTTGGCGCCGCACCGATACAGTATGTCGAGGTTTCGTACACCGATATTAAATACGCGTCTGCCAATCCTTGCCCGGCCGCGCCGAGCGCACTCCTCGGTTCAATGTCTCTTCAGGATCTGCTCAATCGCGCCAACCGCGACCTGTTCGCGATCGCGAACCAGACCAAGACCCTGCCGCCCCCTACGTGCGTGTCCACTGTTCCCGCGCCATCGATCACCCTGGTGGCCAACGCGGAGGGGGGAAGTGCCACCATCGCCGCGAATACGTGGGTGGAAATCAAGGGGACGAACCTCGCGCCCGCGGGCGATTCGCGTATCTGGAACAACGCGGATTTCACGGGCGGGCAGATGCCGACGCAACTCGACCAGGTGAGCGTGACGGTGAACGGCGCCAACGCGTATGTGTATTACATCAGTCCGACGCAGATCAATATTCTTACCCCGCCCGAAGCCATCAGCGGTCCGGTGACCGTGGTGGTGAATAACGGCGGCGTGGCCAGCCTGCCGTTCGTGGCGCCCGCACAGGCGGTCTCACCCTCCTTTTTCGTAATCAATGGCGGGCCGTACGTGCTCGCGACTCATTCCGATGGAACACTGGTCGGGCCGGCAAGTCTATACCCCGGATCCTCCACGCCCGCCAGGCCGGGCGAACAGATTGTAATCTACGGCAACGGGTTCGGGCCGACATCGACTGCGGTTGTGGCCGGATCGAGCACCCAATCCGGAACGCTCTCTCCCACGTCGGTGGTAACCATCGGTGGAAGCGCGGCCAAGGTGCTCTTTGCAGGCCTGGTTTCCCCCGGTCTCTTCCAATTTAACGTGCAGGTTCCAACCAATCCGGCCAGCGGCGACAACGCCATCACGGCGACTTACCAGGGAGTGAGCGCCTCGCCCGCGGAACTTATCACCATCGCCGGGTCGGCGGCGCCTCCAACCAGCGTGACGTATTTCGTTTCGCCCGGCGGCAACGACCTGTGGAGCGGCACTCTTCCCGCGCCGAACGCGAACAATACCGACGGCCCGTTGGCCACCTTCGATCGGGCGCGGGCGCTGGTGCAATCGATCGACAAAACCGGATTGACTCAGGTCGTGGTCCAGTTCCGCGGGGGGACGTATTATCTTCCCTCTACAGAATGGTTCACCGCGGCCGACTCGGGCACGCCCAGTCTCGAGATCGTCTACCAGAATTACCCCGGAGAAGCGCCGGTCTTCAGCGGCGGCGCGCGTGTCGAGAATTGGACCAATACCGGCGGCAACACCTGGAAGACGACTCTTCCCGCCTCAACACAATACTTCGAGAATTTGTTTTATAACGGCTCGCGAAGGTTGCGTCCGAGGCTGGGCGGGTCCCTGTTGGGGACGTATTACCGAAGCGCCGCGACAGTTTATCTGAATGCGCCGGCGCCCCCCGCGGCGGCCCCAAACGCCAACTGTTCCGTCTATATTTCGGGGAGCGGATGGGAGTGTTTCGACCGTTTCCAGTACGCGGCAACCGATCCGGTTTCCGGCGCGTGGAAAAATCTGGCTGCGGCCTCGGGAAATCCCTGTGGGCAGTCGGCCGGAAATCAAGCCATCGCGGGCGATATTGAAGTGCTCGACTTCGAGCAGTTCAGCACCTCTAAGCTGCGCATCAGTTGCATCGACACGGCGAATCGAATTGTTTACCTCACTGGACCTACCGGAATTTCTCAAACTCATTCGAGCGAAACCGGCTTCATCGCCGGGAACCGCTACCTGGTCGAAAATGTGCAGGATGAACTGACACAGCCCGGACAATGGTTTCTCGACCGGTCGTCGATGCCGTGGACTCTGACTTACCTGGCCAATCCGGGCGAAAATCCCAACACCGACCAGGTTGTCGCTCCGCAGTTGACGCAGGTATTGGTGGCGTCAGGTCTCGCCTATGTAACCTTTCAGGGTCTGGCCTTCGAGCACGACGATTACACGGTTCCCTTCGCCGGCCATCCGTCTTCGGAACTGGAACCGGACATTTCCGCCGCCGTGTCCTTTCAAAACTCGCAACATATCACGTTCGATTCGGGTATCGTAACCCAGACCTCCGGCTCGGGGCTCGAATTCATTCCTTGCGTCAACTCCGTCTCGCCGGCTTATTGCGCCGCCACCAGCGCCAGCGCCGCGGTCACCGGGAACGTGATTGAAAACAGCGCGTTCTACGACATCGGCGTGGTCGCCCTGCGCATCGGAAACCCGTATCAGGCGGCGGATACGGACGCCAACGTCCCGCAACTCACCACCGTCGAAAACAATGTCGTCGAAGGTTACGGCCGCACCATTCCTGCCGCATTCGGCATCGGCCAGGGAATGGGGCACGATAATTCTTACACGCATAACGATGTTTATGACGGCTATCATTGCGCCATTTCGACCTCGCAAAGCATCGGCGACGGCACTCTGCCGGCGGGTATCGGCAACGCCAATACCGTGATCTCGTTCAACCACGTGTACAACCTGTTGCAGGGCATCATGAACGACGGAGGGTCCATCAGGATCGACGGGGGAAACTCGGTTTTCACGGCCGCGGGCAACAAAATCCTGAATAACAAAATCCACGACGTGACCGACGCATCGATTATGGATTCGAACGGGTACGGAGGTAACGGGGTCTATCTCGACAACGACACGGGTCTGGTGGAGGTAGAGAACAACCTGGTCTATCGGGTTTCCGGGTTCAACGTCTACACTCCGCACGGACCAGCCGCGCCCGACCAGTCGAATGTCATTAAGAACAACATCCTGGCGTACGGCCGCCAGGGGATGATATCGGTGAACTTTCCCTACGGCGGAGGCGTACCGTCCACCATCCCGCAGGTTTTCGAGATTGGCAACAATCTCTTTTATTTCGATCGGAACAACAGCTCCACTCCGAAGTTCTGGGTGCAAGGCGGCTGTCTCTATGCGGGCGGAGCAGAATTTACGCAATACCAAAGCTGGAATATGAACCTGTACTGGCGAACCGATGGGAGTTTCCCGACCGATCCCAAAGCCTTCGCCGTGCAGCCGAACCCCGGCACCGGTCCGGACGCGCCGTGCAGCGGCAACACCAACGATTGGACCTTCTACACGTTTTCCGGCTGGCAGCAGACGGTAGGCGAAGACCTCCAAAGCGTGGCGCAAAATCCCGGGTTCAACAACCCGGCGTATCCGGCGGACGATTATTCGCTACCCAATGGGTCGCCCGGAGTCGGGTTCGTGGTGTTTAGTCCGAGCCAGGCCGGCCGGTCGAATCCGGTCATCAATCCACCCGCCGTCCCGGCGACGTTTCCGACGAAGTCGTTCAACCCGGCGACGGATTACTAGTCTAGCAGGACGCCGAAAAAACAGGCGCCACAACGAGAAATCAGACACGCTGTCTGACACCCCCGTGAAGAATCAGCGAGTTACAGGACAAAATCAGACAACGTGTCTGAAATTGAAACCGGTTGGACTTTGTTTGTTAGCGGAGGGTTTTCAAATTATGAGTTTTCTTCGGAGGATGCTGCTCCGCGACGGTCGCGAGAGGAGGCTGTTGCCATCGCCTCATGGCAGAATGGCCTTTCAACATCACCGGTGGAAAATCACGTGGGTATTGGGGCTGGGGCTGCTGGCCGGCCCAGCCGTTTGTGGGGCGCAGAGCGGAAAATTGCCGGTTCCAACGACTGGCGTTTACCTGGGAATATGGGCGGATCCGGACCTGCCGATGATGGTGCAGCCGCCCGTAACGAAGAACCAGGAAAGCGCCGTCGAAATTCGCGAGGGGCCCGCCCCCTGGGGCATCAACCACCCATTCGCGCTTCACCTGGTCTACTACAATTGGACGGACATCCAGACTGAGGTCGTCAACGGTACCTTTCCGGACTCCAGCCTGCAAGGAGACATCGAACACGGACGCATTCCGGTGATCTCGTGGCACTGCGACCAATCGACCACATCGGGTAACACCGACGCCCTGATCGCAAGCGGCGACGCCACTGAAACCGCAACGATCACGGCGACGGCCCAGGCGCTGGCGAAGTACCCAGGTCCGGTCCTGCTGCGGTGGTTCTGGGAGTTCAATCTTTTGCAATCCTCGGAAGCGGGCTTGAATCAGTACTGCCTCGGGGACGTCGGGCTCCACTGGAACCACCCTGCCGCCACAAGTCTACGCCGATTTCATTGCCGCGTGGCAGCGCATCTGGCAATTGTTTCAGCAGGCCGGCGCCACCAACGTGTCGTTTCTATGGAATCCCGGTTCCTACAATTCCGACACCGACCCCAGCTATCCCGGCCCTTACTATCCCGGCAGTGCCTTCGTCGACTGGATTGGCGTGGAGAATCCGCCGCCTCACTACGGCACAGGAATCGATGCGGTGGTACAGAGGAAGTCGCTCAGGGAAGAGATACGACGTGAAACTCACTCAGGATAATGTCACAGCTGCGCAGCGTGTCAACGCGCGCGACACGCGGGGCCACGCGGCAAAGCTCCGATCAAGCATGGCTCCCCTGGTGCTTGTCATTGCGGGCTCAGGTTGGGTGGTGGCCGTGGCGCAAACGGTTGCCC
>JASHSS010000473.1 GCA_030038565.1 Bryobacteraceae bacterium | reverse complement strand
AGCGGCGGGGCGCCGCAGTTGCCCGCGGCAATCGGCGATGATAGATCCATATGACCTACCGAATCCTGGCCGCGATTGCCATGCTGGCCTGCGCACCCTGGGCTGCGCCGGCCGCAACCAGGTTTGAGATTTCCTTTCCGGCTTCCGCGCACGCGGGGCCCATCACCGGGCGCGTGTTTGTGGCGGTTGCCAAGAGCGATCGCACCGAACCCATCCAGCAGATCGGATCATACACTGCCAATACCGGCTCGGCGGCGTTCTTCGGCGCGGATATCGATCAACTTGCGCCCGGGCGCGCGGCGGTAATCGATGGCGCCACGCTGGGATATCCCGCCGACCATTTGGCGCAGATTCCCGCGGGCGATTACTACGTCCAGGCGCTGGTGAACGTCTACACCCAGTTCCACCGCGCCGACGGCCACACCATCTGGGCCCACATGGATCAGTGGGACGGGCAGCATTTCAACCGAGCGCCCGGCAACCTGTTCAGTGCGGTCCAGAAGGTCCATCTGGACCCGGCCGCGGGGTACGACATCAAGTTGGAAACCGGCCAGGTGTTCCCGGCGGTTCAGGTCCCCGCCGATACCAGGTGGGTGAAGCGCGTGAAGATCGAGAGCAAGCTGCTGACGGCCTTCTGGGGGCACCCGTTTTATATCGGCGCCACGGTGCTGTTGCCGAAAGGCTATGACGAGCACCCCGGCGAGCGCTACCCGGTAATTTATAGCCAGGGGCATTTCGGCTTGGGGAATCCGTTGGGATTCGCGGATCCGGAGCACCCCGAACGCGGCGGCCGGGGGTTTGGCGGCGGCAGAGGCGGGCGCGCCAACATTTACGAGGCCTGGAATTCGGACGATTTCCCGCGCATGATCGCCGTCACCTTTCAGCATCCGACGCCCTACTTCGACGATTCCTACGCGGTGAACTCGGCCAACGACGGGCCGTACGGCGATGCTTTGCTGAAGGAACTGGTTCCTTATCTGGAGAGCCATTTCCGGATGATCGCCGCGCCTTACGCCCGAGTACTCACGGGCGGTTCCACCGGCGGATGGGAATCGCTGGCGCTCCAGGTGCTGCACCCGGATTTCTTCGGCGGCACCTGGACGTTTTATCCGGACCCGATCGATTTCCGGCGCTACCAGTTAGTCAACATTTACGACGACGACAACGCCTTTTACGCGCCCGGTTACACTTACATGGTCCCGGAACGGCCCATGATGCGCACGGCGGAAGGACAGGTGACCCAGACCATGCGCCAGATGAGCCAACTAGAAGACGTGCTGGGCAGCAAGGGCCGCTCGGCGCAGCAGTTCGAGGCCTGGGAGGCGGTCTACGGGCCGGTGGGCGAGGACGGCTATCCGCAGCCGCTGTTCGACAAGCGCACCGGCAAGATCGACCACCAGGTGGCCCTGTACATGCGCGATCACGGTTACGACCTGACTTATTATATGAGAACCAACTGGGCGAAGCTGGGCCCGCAGTTAGAGGGCAAGTTACACCTGTATGTGGGGGACATGGATAACTATTACCTGAACCTGGCGGTCTATCTGCTGGAGGATTTCCTGAAGCCCACTGGCGCGGACGCCACCTTCGAGTACGGCCGCCCGAAACAGGGCCACGGCTGGCAGCCCATGTCGAACGCCGAACTGGTGAAGATGATGGCGGCGCAGGTTCAGAGGAACGCGCGCTGACAAAACGGCCCCCGGCCGCGGGGCTGTACCTGATACACTATCGTTCACCCGTCAATCCGCAGGAGGAAGCATGAAAAGAAGCTTGTCATTCGTCCTTTTGAGCCTGTTCGCGGCCGCCTTTTTGGCCGCGCAGGACGAGCCACCGGCCCCGGCCCCGCAGGGCGGCGGATTCGGAGGCGGCCGCGGCGCCAACGCCGGCGCCATTCCGGAACCGCAGCCTTATGAGCGCGTCATCACCAAGGACGCCAAGACCAGCAAAGGCCTGTTTACGGTCCACCAGGTGAAGGAACGGTATTATTACGAAATCCCCAAGACTGAACTGGGCAAGGATTTCCTGTGGAATTCGCAAATCGCCCGGACGGCCGTGGGTGTGGGCTACGGCGGCGGCCAGTTGACCGACCGCGTGGTGCGCTGGGAGCTGATGGGCAATCGCGTGCTCCTCGAAGAGGTGAATTTCAGCGTGGTGGCCGACCCGACGCAGCCCATCGCCATGGCCGTGAAAGCCGCCAACAACGATTCCATCATCATGGCGTTCCCGGTGGCGGCCTTCGCCAAGGATGGCGCGCCGGTAGTGGAGGTGACGCGCCTGTTCTCGACGGACGTGCCGGAATTCAGCGCGCGGCAGCGGCTGGGCGCTTCGGCGGTGGACGCCACGCGCTCCTTCGTGGACCACATCCACCCCTTCCCCGATAACATCGAAGCCGAAGCTACCATCACTTACACCAACACCGGCGGGCGCGGCGCCGCGGCGGGCGGCGGGCGCGGCGGCGGCCTGGGCGTTACCACCATGCGCGGCTCGACAGCCACGGTGGTGCTGCACCACAGCATGGTTCGGCTGCCCGAAAAACCCATGACGCCCCGGCTGTTCGACGAGCGCGTGGGCTACTTTACGACCAACACCATGGATTACTCGCGCAACGAGTACACCACCAAGGAAACCCGCTACATCGCGCGCTGGCGCCTCGAAAAGAAGGACCCCAACGCGGCGGTCTCCGAGCCGGTCAAGCCCATCGTGTACTACATCGACGCCGCGACCCCCACCAAGTGGGTGCCGTGGCTGATCAAGGGCGTGGAAGACTGGAACGTGGCCTTCGAAGCCGCCGGCTTCAAGAACGCCATCATCGCCAAGAAGGCGCCCACGCCGCAGGAGGATCCCGAATGGAGCCCCGAAGACGTGCGCCACTCCGTAATTCGCTGGCTTCCCTCCACGGTGGAGAACGCCAGCGGGCCGCACATCTCCGATCCGCGCACCGGGGAGATCCTCAACGCGGACATTCAGTTCTACCACAACGTGATGACCCTGGCGCGCGACTGGTACTTCGTGCAGGTGGGCCCGCTCGACCCGCGTGCGCAGAAACTGCCGCTGCCCGACGACCTGATGGGCCGCCTCCTGGAATACGTGTGTGCCACGAAGTGGGCCACACCCTGGGCTTCCAGCACAACATGAAAGCCTCCAGCGAATATCCGGCCGACAAGATCCACGACAAGGATTTCGTCCACCAGATGGGGCACACCCCCAGCATCATGGACTACTCGCGATTCAACTACGTGGCGCAGCCGGAAGACCACATCGACCCGGAGGACCTGATTCCGCGCATCGGCCCCTACGATATCTGGGCCACCCATTGGGGCTACGCGCCGATTCCGGGCGCACAGACCGCCGACGACGAAAAGGCCACCCTGAACAAGTGGTCGCGAGAACAGGACGATAAGCCTTACCTGCGCTTCTCCACGGCCAACTCCGCGGGTTCCGACCCCGGCGATGAGACCGAGGCGGTGGGCGATGCCGACGCCGTGAAATCCACCGCGCTGGGCATGAAGAACCTGCAGCGCGTGGCCAAAATGTTGATGTCCGCCACGGCTTACAAGGACGGCGAAACCTACGAGGATCTGGCCGAGGTGTACGGGCGCATGCTGAGCCAGTGGCAACTGGAAATGGGCCACGTGGCGCAGATCGTGGGCGGGTTCAACAGCCAGGAAAAAGTGGTGGGGCAGGAAGGCCGCATCTTCGTCCTGGTGCCCAAGATCCGCCAGGAAGAAGCCGTGAAATACCTGGTGGACAATGCCTTCACGACGCCGCTGTGGGTGCTCGATCCGGAAATTCTGCGGCGCATCGAAGCCGTTGGCGCTATCGACCGCATCCACAACGCGCAGCGCTCGGTGATGACCGCCCTGCTGAATAGCGCGCGGTTCTCGCGCCTGATCGAGGAGGAGGCCATCGACGGATCGGCGGCTTACTCGCCCACAGAATTCCTGGCCACGGTGCGCAAGGGCATCTGGAAGGAACTGGACGCGCCGCAGGTGAAGGTGGATGCCTACCGGCGGACCTTGCAGCACACTTACCTGGACTTGGTGAACGCCAAAGTAAACCCGCCGGCCACCGCCGCTGCGGCCGCGTTTCCACAGGCTCCCGAGGGAGGCCGCGGAGGCCGCGGAGGCGCTTCGGCCAGCACCGACGAAAAGCCCATGTATCGCGCCGAACTGCGCGCGCTGGCAGTTTCAGTGAACGCCGCGATTCCGAAGGCGGCCGATCACGAAACCAAGGCGCACCTGGAAGGCGTGCGCGACGAGATTGCCAAGATTTTGGATCCGAAGTTCCTTCCCCCCGCTCCTACTGCGGCGGCCGCGGGCGGCGGACGGGGAGGGATTTGGTAAGGCGAAGGAACGCCCGTGGCAGGCGCCGGGCTGCGAAGTGTATGAGTCGTTTCCGTATGGTCGCGGCTCCGCTCCAGCGCTGAGCGGGGCCCGGGGGGGCGCCCCGTCAGCAACCGCGCGCGTCTACGCCTGCCTGGCGGTCACGAACCGCTCCGGCTGCCGCCTCAGAACATCAGCTTCAGGCCGAATTGGATCTGGCGCGGTGCGGTGGCCAGCGTGGTGATCAATCCAGCCGACGCGTTGATGGCGCCGCTTGAAAATACCGTCTCGTTGGGCGCGCCGAGGTTGGGATGGTTGAGGATATTGAAGAACTCGGCGCGAAACTGCAAGCTGGCGCGTTCGGAAATCGGCGTGGTCTTAAACAACGACAGGTCCAGATCCGCGAGGCCCGGACCGGTGTAGGTTCCCCGACCCAAATCTCCATAAGTGCCGGCCGGCGGCAGAATGAAGGCGTTGGGATTGAACCATTGGCCCGGCTGGCCCAGCACCACCGGGCCGCTGAACGCGGGGTTCAGGGAAGGCCGGTCAGGATTGCGAGTGTCTCCATCGCCCGAGCGGTTCGAGCCGATCACGGGGGTGAACGGAAAGCCGCTCAGCAAGGTGGCAATTTCGTTGAACTGCCAGCCGCCCGCGAGCGTGCGCTGGAACCCGCGCGCATTGCTTAACCAGCGCTTGCCCGGGCCGAAGGGCAGCTCGTAGCGCGCGGAGACGCCGGCCTGGGAGGCCGGGTTCAGCGCGGAGGGTCCCCAATCCCGGCGCACGTCGTTGCGGTCCAGAACCATCTGCGACTGGTTCTCCGACTGGGCGCCGGTCAGCCCCGAATTCATGTCCAGATTTTTGGACCAGGTGTAATTGGCGCGGATTTCGAACCCGTGGCTCAGGCGGTGCAGCACGTCGGTCTGGAGCGCGTTATAGCTGCTGTTGCCCTCGGTGTACCAGAAGAAACCGGCCCCCAAATAAGGATTCGGCCGCGTTCCCACCGGGATGTACTGCGCGCCCTCGGCCACGTGGCTCTGGTTGGCCGCGGTGGCCGGGCTTCCGCTGGTCGCCACGCCGCCCGCCTGGCATCCGCCCGCGTTGGAGCAGACCGCCGCGGGTATGGTGTTGGGGTCGATGCTGAGCAGGTTATGGTAGCCGAACGATCCCACGTACGCCACCCTCAGAACGGTGGATGGGCTGAGTTCCCGTTCGGCCGAGAGAGTCCACTCCTGCACCGTGGGAGTCTGGGCTGCCGCCTCTACGCCCTGTGGCGCATAGGTGGTGCAGGGCGCGGGAACTCCGGGGCCGCAGGAAGGTGGAACCGCGGCGCCGGGAACGATCGGCACAATCGAAAACAACGAGCCGGAGGATGAGATCGAGCCGTTGTAGGGCGGCAGCGAGTTCAGCAGGAAGGCCAGATCGTCGATCAGCGAATAGTACATCCCGTAGCCCGCGCGGATGGCCGTCTTCCCGTGCCCGGTGGGGTCCCAGGCCAGGCCCACCCGCGGGCTGAGGAGGCTGGTGGCGCGGTTCTGAGTGAACACCGAATTGGCCACCCGCGGAGCGGTTTCGAGAACTCCGCTGGAATCTGGAATATAATTCGCGGCCCTTCCGAAAGCCTCGTTCCAGCCGGTGGTGAATTCGTCGCGCAGGCCTAGCCGTACGGTCAGATTGGGCCGTAGTTTGATGACGTCCTGAATGTACTCGGCGCCGAAGAAGCTCCGCCATCCCAGTTCATTGGCCGTGGGAACCACCTGGAAAGTGCTCACGGTCCCCTGGAGGAAGGTGGTCAGGCTGGTGAATGTGGCTTGCCCAAGCTGCCGCGAGGCGGAGTCTTCATTGTCCTGCAGCCGCTGATCCTCAACCCCAGCGGTAATCTGGTGCCGCCCACTGCTCCAGGCAATATCCTCCGAAATCGTGTAAAGATTGCGGCGGTTCCACACCCCGGCGGCGTTGTTGGGGCCGGCCGAAGTGATACCGGAAAGGCCCGTAGTGGTCACACCACCGTTGACCACGATGCCGCCCGGTCCGTCTCCCTCCACAAACGACAGGCTGGAGGGAAACTGCGACGCCGGGACTGAATCCAGGTTGAACCCGGCGCGCGAATAGCCAAAGCGCAGCGTGGCCAGAAAATTCGGCGAGAAGATGAAGGTATCCTGCACGCTGGCCACCTGCATGCGCAGGGTGCTGTAGGAACCGAACAATGGGTCGGCCTGGGGAATCAGACTGTTGCCATCGTCGATGGTGTAGGCCGCCGAGAGTGTGTTCCGCCCGCCCGCGGAATAATCGAGGCGCGTGGTGCCGAAGTCTTCGCGAATCGACTGGTTGGGATTGGTGTACGAAAACGCCGTGCCGCTGGGCTGGCCGTTCACCAGCAGTTCGGGCCCGTTGGCCTGCGGCCAGAACGCGAAGTAGGGCAGCATCGCGGAGTTCAGGTTGGCCACCGGCAAGTACGTTCCGCTGGAGTTCGGAAACGCGCCCAGGCGGACTTTGGCATCCGGCACCACCGCCACGCTGCTGAGGGTCTCGGCCTGCCGGAAGCCTTCGTAATTTCCAAACAGAAACAGCCGGTTCTTCTGGAGCGGACCGCCCAGCGCGCCTCCGAACTGGTTCTGGCGGAAGGGCGGCGTGAAGGATGTCTGGGCGAACACGCTGCGTGAATCGAAATCGCTGTTGCGCAGAAACTCGAAAAGCGTCCCGTGCAGCGCGTTGGTTCCGGACTGGGTCACCACGCTGACCTGCGCTCCCGACCGCTTGCCGTATTCGGCGCCATAGGCGCCGGTCTCGACGTTGAACTCGCGGATGCCGTCGATGCCCAACAGGTAGCCGCTCACGCCGCCCGGGGTGATGGCCAACTGGCTGGAGCCGGTGTACTCGATGCCGTTCAGCAGAAACAGGTTGTCCATGGGCCGCCGTCCATCCACGGAAAACGTGTTTCCGTTGCTGGTGCTGGTGTTGGCGCTTTTCAAGGTGTAATTGATGACCCCGGGGTTAAGGGTCATGAGGTTATCGAAGCTGCGCCCGTTGAGCGGCAGGTCCTTGATCTGGCGCTCCCCCACCAGCCCGGAAACCGAGGAGGTAGTGGTATTGACCACGGGGACTTCTTCGGTGACGGTTACTTCCTGGGCCAGGTCGCCGATTTCCAGGCGCAGCCGCACGACCGCCTCCTGCCCCACCACCAGGTTGACACCCTTGCGAACCTCGGATTTGAAGCCGGTCTTCTCCGCCCGCACCTGATACGGGCCGACGGGGAGCGACATGACGCGGAAATCGCCCTCGTCGTCCGTGGTGACTGCGCGGGTGGCGCCGGTTTCGAGACTCTTGACCGTGATCGCCACGCCGCCCACCCCATTGCCGGAGGCATCCTCAATCTTTCCGGACATGGCGGCGGTTACTTGCGCGAGCGTGGACTGGGGAATTACCAGTAGAGCCAGAACCGCGCATAGACAAGCGAGAGAGCGAAAGGGGTGCGACTGGGCCACGCGAACAATCGTATCATCCCAGATCCGGCAGTTGCTCCTGGAAAGAGCGGCCGCCGGGCCGCCCGTCGCGAGTGTTTGCGCGAATAGCGGTTATTGGAGGCCTCCGCGAGGCGCCGCGCCGGCCGCGATGGCGGGGTGGAACCGCGGCATGAGCAGGCAGGCGCGGTCGCAGAGGGTGGCGGAAAGGTGCATTCGGCTGGGCGGTTGCCGCAAGCGTCCGCCGGCCGTCGAGCCGGCAGCTTCGCGGCCGTTCTTGCGAGAGCGGGAGGGATGCCTGCCGCCAGGCAATCCGAACCGTATCTTCGCGATTTTGGGCGACCGGGCGTTCAGCGCCGGCGTGAGCGACCCGACCCAGCGGATGGACGACGGCGGCGCCGAAGCCGAGCGGCGCCAGGTACGCCAGATTTTACATTTGTTCCTGCCTGACTCCTTTTACCTGGCGTCCGGCAACCACGACATCCGGTCCCCAGCCGCGCGACGGCTGTGCGGCGAATACACCTTGAGCCGCGCCTCACGGCTGGCTTCGGTTTCGCGGTAGAGCTCCGGGACTGCGGGGGCGGGCCCACGCATTTCAGTCCGGTCGCCGCCGTGGACCGCGCGCACCCAGCGCCACTGGTCGATTCTGATGCCGGTCATAGGTCAATTGCCGTTCCACGTCGGGCCCTTAGCGGCCGGAGGAGCCGAAACCTCCGGGGCCTCGCTGGGAATCGGCCAGATCGCCCTCCAGCCAATCGACCTGCTCGTAACGGGCCACGATAAGCTGGGCAATGCGATCGCCGGCGCGCACGGTGTACGGTTCGCGGCCGAGGTTGAGCAGGATCACCCGCAGCTCGCCGCGATAGCCGGGGTCGATGGTGCCAGGCGCATTGGGCATGCCGATCGAGTGCTTCAGCGCGAGGCCGCTGCGCGGGCGCACCTGGCCTTCGAAGCCGGGCGGCAATTCGATGGTCAGGCCGGTGGGAACCAGCCGGGGCACTCCGGGTTCGAGGATGGCGTCTTCGACGGCGCGCAGATCCAGGCCGGCGTCTTCCGCGGGTCCGTGGGCATAGGTGGGGAGGCTGGCGGCGGGATGTACCCGTTGGATTCGCACTTGCACCCCGCTATCATAACCTCTTGACCCCCACCAAACGCGTCATTACGGTGGCGCCCATGCCGCCGGAGAAGAGCGCCTACGCGCTGGCCCGTTACAGCCGCTCGGCGGACTCCATTCGCGAATCGATCGCCTGGGTGCGCACCCACGATTCCGAGAAGTTCCTAGAGAGCTTTTATTTCCAGTACGGGCACGCTTCGATTGCCGACCTGGGCCACGCGGTGATGTGCTTCGAGGGAATTTCGGAGCTGGCGGCCACCGAGATCGAGGAAGAGCCGCTGTGGGACGGCCAGGCGAAAAGCTCGCGCTATCAGGATTTCTCGCGCTCCGGTGTGGTGATGCCGCCGGAGTTTGCGGAAGCCGACCGGGCGGTGTACCGGGCCGCGGGCGAGGCTTTGCTGGCGGCTTACGGGAAAGTCAAGGAACTGGCTCAGGCGTGCCTCGGGGAGCGCCTGCCGCGTCCCGCGGACATGCCGCCGGGGGCTTATCAGCGCAACCTGGCGGCGCGGGCCTTCGATGTGGCGCGCTACCTGTTGTTCTGGGGCGTACCCACCAACGTGGGGCAGGTGACCAGCATTCGCACGTTGGAGAAGCAGATCCGGCGGCTGCGGGGGTCGGAGTATGGTGAGCTGCGGGAGTTGGGGGAGGAAATGGCGGCGGCTTGCGCTGCTCAGCCGGATTGCCTGTGGGGCGCCGAAGGTCCGGGAGAGCGCCCTCCCGAACCGGTGGCGCCGACGCTCGCGCGCCACGCGGAAGCCGACCGGCACGCCGCGCAGTCACGGGAGGACCTGAAGCAGTGGGCGGAACAGAATCTTCCGCCGCCGGCGGGCGTGGAGCCGGGCCGCGTGGACCTGCTGAAGCCGGAGCACCTGCCCGCCGATATCGCCGCCACCCTGCTGTACCCGGTGACCGGCCGGCCGTTCCGCGAACTCTACGAACTGGCGCGCGGCTGGAGCGAGGCGCTGCGCCGCGAGGTGCTGGATGTGGCGCTCGGTTCGCGCACGCCGCGCGACGAGATCCTGGCCGGCTTTCGCGGCGGCCCGTATACCTACGACCTGACGATCGACATCGGTGCGTACCGCGACTTGCACCGGCACCGGCGCTGCCAGAAATTCCGCCAGAGTTACGCGGGTGCGCTGGGATACGATACGCCGGCTCTGGTGAGGGAGGCGGGGGCTGCGGAGGTGTACGATTCCGCCATGCAGGCGGCGGTGGCGGCTCTCGGGCAGCTACCGGGGCCGGGGGCGCATTACCTGCTGCCGTTCGGGGCGCGGTCGCGCTTCCTGTTCAAAATGGATTTTGCCGAGGCTGAGTACATGGCGCGGCTGAGAAGCGGGGTGAAAGGGCATTTCAGCTACCGTCAGATCGCCTGGGAGATGAAGTGCAAGATGGATGAGCTGGAGCCCGAACTGGGGCGGCTGATCGTGGCCACGCCGCCATGGGTGGAGGACCCGCTGCGAAGGTAGCCATCCGCATCCGTAGTTAAATTCGACGGCTGGCTGGGCGTCGTCTTGGTTGTGGGCGCGAGCTCTCAGCGCGGGGGTTTCTCGTTCCACCGCGTGCGCATCTATACCGCGGGCTCGCGGGTTTGGTTGATCGCGCCCAAGGTCCGGAAGGTTTTCCGGCCGCGGCGGGCCGGAAGGCGGCCCACCTGGAGCGCCAGGCCTCCGGACTGGTACCACGACTGTCCTCCACCAGGTACCGGGCCTGACATAATAAGCGGGCGTTGAACTTACGAATATCGTCAAACGGCTGTATAATTTGTAGGAACCGCTGGGATTCCCGCGGTTGGCCCGCTAGCCGGGTCCGGAGGACGAAGGACCGATGCGCTTCTTAGGTTTGTTGCTGGCCACCGGGCTGATGGCCCAAGCGCCTATGTTGAACCTGGTGGTAGTCGAAGGCGAAGGGGCCATCAACAACATTCGCCAGCGCACGGCGCGCGAACCGATTGTGGAAGTTCAGGATGAGAACCACCGTCCGATAGCGGGCGCTGCGGTGGTGTTTACCCTGCCCACTCAGGGCGCGGGCGGCACCTTTGCAGGCGGGGCCCATTCTCTCACCGTGATCACCGACGCGCAGGGGCGGGCGGTGGCGCGTGGCCTGCGGCCGAACGGCGTAAAAGGACAGTTCCAGATTCACGTCAACGCCTCGTTCAACGGCCAAACCGCCAGCACCAATATTACCCAGACCAATGCGACCGGAGGAGCCGGCGGAGCGCCCGCTCACACGTTCCTTTCCGGGAAAGTGATCGCGGTGATTGTAGTAGTAGCGGCGGCCGCCATTGCCGGCGGGGTCTATGCCGCGGAATCGGGTGGCGGCAGCAGCCCGGCTGCCACGCCGACAACCATCTCTCCGGGAACCGGAACGGTGGGGGCGCCGGCAATCTACAGGGGGCGAAGGCCGTGACCGGATGGACGATTTCAGGAACGCCGCGTGGTGCGCGGCTGCTGTGGCTTTTGCCGGCATTGGCCGGTTGGGCCGCGGCGCAGCAGGGAACGGTGGCCGGCCCCACCAGCGGGATGGTCTTCGACCAGGTGGCGGGCGTTCTGAGGCCGGTGATGGGAGTGCCGGGAGCGGCCACGCTGGGCGCCGGCATCGCTCTGAACTACCCGGCTGATTGGGTGGTGGTGGCACCGCGCGTAGATAGCGCGGTGGTGGAGGCGCAGGACGGCACTCTGCATTTCCTGCTTCTGGCGGCGGGAGGAGTTTCCGAACTGACGGTTGCGGGTGTCGCGCAAGCTCCGCGCGGCGTGGTGTTCAGCCCTTCGGGGACCGCCGCGGCGCTGCTTTATAGCGCCCAGGCGCAGGTGGTGACCGGGTTGCCGGTTGCACCGGTGCTGGGCAATGTCTTTCCCCTCGAACCGGCTCCGGAAACGCGCGCACGTCCGGAGGCGCGGGGATCAGCCGGGACCGTGGCGCTGAGCGACGATGGCACGGTTCTGCTGGAAGCGAACGGAGGCACCGTGCGGCTGGCGGGCGCCCACGGCCGGAGCAGCCTGATGAACGGAGTGATGGCGGCCTTCGCCCCGGGCAGCCATGACGCAGCCGTCGCGAGTGGCGCCGGCGTGACTCTGGTGCGCGACGTGGATACCTCGGCCCAGCCAACGGTGCTGGCGGATCAGGGCGTGACGCAGCCGGTCGGGCTGGCCTTTTCGGCGGATGGCGCGACCGTCTTTGCGGCTGCCTCGACCGGGGTGGTGGCGGTCAGCACGGCGGGCGGCGGAGCCAATCCGGTGGCCTGCCAGTGTGCCCCCGCGCAACTCGCTCCCATGGGCCAGTTGTTTCTGCTGAATCAGCTTGGGGACGGACCGCTGTGGGTTCTGGACCCCGGCAACTCCGCGCCGCGGACGGTTTTTGTGCCGGCTCTGCGGTAGGCGGAGCGTCCCAGAAGTCGCATACCCTGTAAATCTCGACGCGGCCCGAGCGCCGCACCAAACCTGGCCCAGGGAACCGGATGGTGTTATGGTTGGCGGTTTCGTGGACGGTGGAGTGAGCGGGCTACCGGAGAGCCGGGATGACCACCGGCCTTCCATACACTACTTCATCAGCGCCGCCGAATGGCCCGCGAATTCCAGCACCCAGTTGGGGAAGATGCCCAGGAACAGCGTGCCAAGGGCTGGCAGCACCAACGCCAGTTGCAGCCCGTGGGATAGTGGTTCGGCTTCCTGGACCGCCTGGCTGGGATCGTGCATGTACATCATCACCAGGACGCGCAGATAATAATACGCCGCCACGGCGCTGTTGAGCAGGCCGAGCACCGCCAGCCAGACCAGGTGCGAATCGAGAGCCGCCTTGAAGATGTAGAACTTTCCGAAGAAGCCGCCGGTCAGCGGGACGCCGATCAGGGAGAGCAGGAAGATGGTCAGCATGGCGGCGGTAAAGGGCTGCTTCTGGGCCAGCCCGGCGAAATCGTCCAGGGTCAGATAGCGCTCGCCCTTTCCGGAGAGATGGGTCACTACGGCGAACGCCCCCAGGTTCATGAGGGCGTAGGCGGCCAGGTAAAACATGGCCGCGGAGGTGCCCGTATCGGAGCGGGCGGTCAAAGCCACCAGCACGTATCCGGCGTGGGCGATGGAACTGTAGGCCAGCATGCGCTTGATGTTGGATTGCAGCAGGGCGGCGAAATTGCCGATGGTCATGGAGGCCAGCGCCGATCCCCAGGCCAGCGGCTCCCAGGCCGTCCCGATGGGTTCCAGGGCGGTGGTGAAGATGCGCAGGAAAACGGCGAAGGCGGCAGCTTTGGGCGCGGCGGAGAGGAAAGCGGCCACGGGAGTGGGAGCGCCCTGGTACACGTCGGGCGCCCAGACCTGGAAAGGCGCGGCCGAGACCTTGAAGCCCAGGCCGACCAGCATCAGCGCGGCGGCCAGGGTCACGAACACCGGGAACGGCGCGTTGGGGCCGGTGAGGACGGCGTGGATCTGGTCCAGTTTCACGGTGCCGGTCGAGCCATACAGAATCGCCACGCCGTACAGGAAGAAAGCGGTGGCGAAGGACCCCAGCAGAAAATACTTGAGCGCGGCTTCATTGGCGCGTTTGTCGTCGCGCAGGTAGCCGGCCAGCACGTAGCTGGCGATGGAGGAGATTTCCAGGCCGATGAACACCATGATCAGATCGTTGGCGGATGCCATCAGGCACTGGCCGGCCAGCGAGAACAGCAGCAGGGCGTGATATTCGCCGGTCTCGGCGTTTTCGCGCGCCAGGAACCGGTAAGAAGAGAGCACAATGAGCATGCCCACGCCCAGCACCAGCACGCGGAAGAAAGTCGCAAAACCATCTACCACCAGCATGCCCCCGAACGCCGGGCCTGGCTCGGAGCCGGCGTAGAGCGAAGCGCCCAGCGCCGCCGCCAGAGCCAGCAGGGTGAGGTGCCCGAACAGATTCTTCGAGCGCTTCTGGAGCACCGCATCGAGCACCATGAACAGGGTGCCGAAAACGGTCAGCAGGATCTCGGGGAGGAAGCGCCCCAGGTCGAGAGTGGTGGGGAAGCTAATGGGCACGGGCGGCCTCCACGCGAACCGGCAGCACGGGAACCGGCAGCGACACGCGCACGGGCACGTCCACCTGGGATTCCTGCAAAATGGCGTCGTTCACCTTACCCACGGGCGGCAGGAAACTTTGCGGGTAAACGCCCATCCACAGCATCATGGCGAGGAACGGAACGGCCACCGCCCACTCTCGCGCGCGCAGGTCGAAAATGTGGTGGTGGACCTCCTGGCCGGCCTCGCCGTAGAACACCCGCTGGTACATCCACAGCATGTAGCAGGCCGAGAGAATCACCCCGATGGAAGCGTACACGGTCCAGGTGAAATGGACCGTGGCGGTGCCTTGCAGGACCAGAAACTCGCCCACGAAATTATTCAGCATGGGAAGGCCGACGCTGGCCAGCGTGGTGACCAGGAAAGCCGTGGAGAGCCATGGCGCCACGGTCGCCACCCCCCCGTAATCGGCGATTTCAAGCGAGTGGCGGCGCTCGTAAAGCAGGCCCACAAAGGCGAACAGCGCCCCGGTCGAGATGCCGTGGTTGAGCATCTGGTAGACCGCGCCATCCAGTCCCATGCGGGTGAAGGAGAAGATACCCAGCACCACGAAACCCAGATGGCTCACCGAGGAGTAGGCCACCAGCTTTTTCAGATTGGGCTGCACCATGGCCACCAGCGCGCCGTACAGGATTCCGATGATCGCCAGCACCACGATCCAGGGAGCGCATTGGTGGGCGGCGCGTGGAAACAGCGGCACCGCGAAATGCAGGATGCCGTAGGTGCCCATTTTCAGCATTACGCTGGCCAGCATCACGGACCCGGCCGTAGGGGCTTCCACGTGGGCGTCGGGCAGCCAGGTGTGCAAGGGAAAGACCGGCACCTTAATGGCGAAGGCTACGAAGAAGGCCAGGAACAGCAACAACTGCTCCTGGGCGCCAAACACCAGTTTGCCGCTGGCCAGCAGGTCCAGGATGCCCGCATAACTGAACGTCCCGGTGCGGTTGTAGAGATAGATGATGGCCACCAGCATCAGCATTGAGCCGGCCATGGTGTAGAGGAAGAATTTGACCGCCGCGTAGATGCGGCGCTCATGGCCCCAGATGCCGATCAGGAAATACATGGGCACCAGGCTGATCTCCCAGAATACATAGAACAGGAACAGGTCCTGCGCCACGAACACGCCGATCAGTCCGAATTCCAGGAGCAGCAGGAAGGCGTAGAATTCCTTGACGCGATTCTGCACCGAGCGCCAGGAGATTAGCACGCAGAGCGGCGTGAGGAACGCGGTGAGCACGATGAGCCAGAGGCTGACGCCGTTCACCGAGATGGCGAAGTGAATATCGGGCGAAGCGATCCACGGTTGGTCGAGCGCGAACTGCTCCTGCCCCGATCCCTGGTCGAAGCGGAAGACGAGAATCAGCGAGAGCACGAAAATCGCGAGCGAACTCCCGAGCGCCCACCAGCGGCTGTTCTGGGGCTGGCGGCGGGGAATCGCCAGGGCGGCCAGAAAGGCCACCAGCGGAAGCGCCAGCACGCCGAGCAGCGGGTTCATCGCGCGCCTCCGCCGAGTTCCAGGGCCACGATGACCACTACCGAGCCGAACAGAACCCAGGTGGCGTAGGAGCGGATATTGCCGGATTGCAGCAGGCGGAGCACCGCGCCCGTGCGGCGCGCCAGCGCGCCCACCCCGTTCACCATGCCGTCGATGAACCCGACGTCCATGCCCTTCCACAGCACCACGCGCGATCCGCCCACCACCGGCTTGACCACCGCCGCGTCGTAAATCTCATCCACGAAGTACTTGTTGTACACCAGGGAGTAGAGGCCCTTCAGGCCGCCCGCCAGCGAATCGGCCATTCCCGGTCTGGCGATGTACATCAGGTACGCCAACGCGATGCCGCCCAGGCCAAAGGCCACCGAGATGGCCACCAGGGTGAAATCTTCGGGCGCTTCCACGGTGGGGAAAAACCTGCCCAGGAACGCGGGAACGGCAATGTATCCGCCGCCCAGCGAAAGCAGCGCCAGCATCGCCAGCGGAATGGTCATCAGCGGCGGCGATTCGTGCGGATGGGCGTGCCCGCGGTACTCGCCGAAGAAGGTCAGGAACATGGCGCGGAAGACGTAGAAGGCGGTCATCCCGGCGGTCACTACGCCCAGCCAGTACATCCACGGCGCGTGATGGTTGGCGGCCACCAGGATGGAGTCTTTGCTGAAGAACCCGCTGGTAGGCGGCACTCCGGAGATGGCTACGGCCGCGCACATCATGGTCCAGAAAGTCCAGGGAATCTTGTGGCGCAGACCGCCCATGTTGCGCATGTCCTGCTCGCCCGCCAGCGCGTGAATCACGCTGCCCGAGCCGAGGAACAGGAGGGCCTTGAAAAAGGCGTGCGTCATGAGGTGGAAAATGCCGGCCGAAAACGCCCCGCTGCCCACCCCCAGAAACATGTAGCCGAGCTGCGAAACCGTGGAGTAGGCGAAGACTTTCTTGATATCGGTCTGCGCCAGCCCGATGGTGGCGGCGAAGAAGGCCGTGGCCACCCCGATGATGGCGATGGTATTGAGCGCCAGCGGCGCATGCGTATAAATGACCCACGAGCGCGCCGTCATATACACGCCCGCGGTTACCATGGTGGCGGCGTGGATCAGGGCGGAGACCGGCGTTGGGCCGGCCATGGCGTCGGGCAGCCAGACATACAGCGGCAGCTGCGCCGATTTGCCGCAGGCGCCCAACATCAGCAGCAGCCCGATAGTGGTAAGGACGGCTTCCGAGGCTCCCGGCGCGGCCTTGAACACCGTGCCGAAATCCAGCGAGCCGAAATTCCGCACCATGTAAAACATGGCCAGCGAAAAGCCGAAATCGCCGATGCGGTTGACGATGAAAGCCTTGTTGCCGGCGTTGGTGGCGAACTTCTTATCGAAGTAGAAGCCGATCAGCAGGTAGCTGCACAGGCCCACGCCCTCCCAGCCCACGAACATCACCAGATAGTTGGAGGCCAGCACCAGCACGAGCATGAAAAACATGAACAGGTTCAGGAAGGAGAAGAAACGGTAGTAGCCGCCTTCGTGCGCCATGTAGCCGATGGAGTAGATGTGGATCAGCGAACCGATGCCGGTCACCACCAGGAGCATGACGGCGGTGAGGCGGTCCACCGCCATGTCGCAGCCGACCGTCAGGGCGCCGCTTTGAATCCAGGTGAAGTAGTGCTCCTGGTTGATGGCATCCAGGTTGATGGTGAAGAGGGTTTTCAGAACCCAGGCGAAGGAGAGCAGCACGCTGCCGATGGCCACGGCGTTGACGGCGCCCTTCGGGAACCGCCGGCCGGCCAGGCCGTTGACGAGGAAGCCGGCGAAGGGCAGCAGAGGGATGAGCCAGAGTTGCATCTAGTTTTTCATCGTCTCCACTTCGTCGATATTTAACGTGGAGCGGTTCTTGAAGACCGTCAGAATGATGGCCAGCCCCACGGCCGCTTCCGCCGCCGCCACCACCATCACGAAGAAGGCGAACAGGTTTCCATCCACCTGCTTGAGCTGATAAGAGAACGCCACGAAGCTCAGGTTGACGGCGTTGAGCATCAGCTCGATGGACATGAACACCGTGATGATGTTGCGCCGGAACAGAAATCCGGCCACGCCCAGCACGAACAGCACCGCGCTGAGGGTCAGGAACCAGGCGATCGGAATTTCCGCCATCTCAGTCGATTTCCTTTCGCGCCAGAACGATGGCGCCCAGAATGGCGATCAGTATCAGAATCGAAGTCACCTCGAAGGGCAGCAGGTAGCCGGTGAACAGCGCGCGGCCCACATCCTGCGGAGTACCGTGAGTAAATCCGCCGAAGTGCACCGTGGTATCGCTCCGGTAGATCCTCTGCACAATGTAAGCCAGCAGCCCGAGCAGAGTCACCAGCAGGGGCACGGCCAATACCTGCACCATCAACGAGTGGCCCTTGCGCGATTCCGCGCCGGCGTTGAGCAGCATGATGACGAACACGAACAGCACCATCACGGCGCCGGCATACACGATCACCTGCGCGGCGGCCAGGAATTCGGCGCCCAACAGGAGATAGAGGACCGCCAGCGAACCCATCACCCCGACCAGCGAGACGGCGCTCGAGATCGGATGCGCCTGCACCACCACGTTAATGGCGCACACCACCGCGATGATCGCGAAGACCAGAAAAAGAATCACATCCATCTTACGAGAACCAGGCTACTAACAGGCCAGTCACCAGCAGGTTCAGCATCGCGACCGGGAAAAGGAACTTCCACGTGAAGCCCATGAGTTGGTCGTAGCGGAAGCGCGGCAGGGTGCCGCGAATCCACATGAAAGCGAACAGCAGGGCGCCGGTTTTGGCGCAAAACCAGAACAGCGGCAGAAGCCACTCCTGCACCATCGGCAGGAGAAAAACGCCCGCGATGGCCAGGAAGACCACCCCGAAAACCGGGAAGGTGAGCCGGTCCCGCCGCCGCAAGGTCTCGATCCCGTGATACAGCGCCACCACTCCGGCCAGCGCGAAAATCAGCACCGGCACAAACCGGGAGCCGTAAGCCGCCGGCCAGGGCGCGGTCCAGCCGCCCAGAAACAGCAGCGTCGCCATGGAACTCACGGTGATCATGTTGCAGTATTCGGCCATGAAAAACGAGGCGAACTTCATGCTGCTGTATTCCACGTGAAAGCCCGCCACCAGCTCGTTTTCGGCCTCCGGCAGATCGAACGGCACGCGGTTGGTTTCGGCGAACGCGGCGATCAGAAAAATCACGAAGCTGAAGATCTGCGGAAACGGCCCGCGCAGCACGTTCCAGTGCCAGATGCCGCCTTCCTGCGTCACCACCAGGTCGTGCAGGCTGAGGGTATTGGAAAGCAGCAGCGGCGCAGCGATGGCCAGCGACAGCGGCAGCTCGTAGCTGATCATCTGCGCGGAGCTGCGCAGCCCGCCCATAAGCGGATATTTGCTGTTTGATGACCATCCGGCGAGCACCACGGCATAAATGCCGATGGAGCTGATGGCGAAAAGCAGAATCAGCGCGATATTGCTGTGCGAAATGACGAGCTGCGTCGGCTGGCCGAGAACGTTGATGGTTGCCGGACCGATGGGAATGAGGGCGAGCGTGGTCAGCGCGATGGCCAGCGCAAGGAACGGCGCGAGCACATAGGCGACCTTGTCCACCATGGGCGGGACAATGTCTTCCTTGAACAGGAACTTGACGCCATCGGCGAGGGGTTGCAGCAATCCATGAGGCCCGACCCAGTAAGGGCCCCAGCGCGACTGAATGCGAGCGACGACCTTGCGCTCGAACCACGTAAGATAGGCGAGCGCGGTCATCACGACAAAAAGCGCGATGGCAATTTTAATTAACGATACCACCAGGACTGGATGCTGGGTGACGAACTCCACGGCTTTTCCTTGGATTCCTTGCATGAATTGAGCTTCGAACAGTAGCGTCCCAGGGTCCCACTCGTAAACAAATCATCCTGCGAAGAAAACACCAAATCCGCGGCCACGTCGTAAGAGCTGTCCGCTGCGGCAGGAGCGCACGTGACCTGCTCCGAGCCGCCGGTCAGCAAGCCCGCGACGGAAACATCATAGCCGCGAACATTTTGCCGGATTTCCTCGAGCACCGCTTCGACCGTGCGATGCTTGATTCCCGCGCCGAGGCCGAGCTGCGCCAGCTGGTGAATCAAAATCCGAAGTAAATCGAAGTCGCTGCGCGGGCCTTGTGCGTCCACCGCGCGGCGCACCATCTGGATTTCGCCGGCCGTATTCGTCAGCGTGCCGTCCTTTTCATAAGTCGACGCGGCGGGCAAAAT
>JASHSS010000472.1 GCA_030038565.1 Bryobacteraceae bacterium | reverse complement strand
TTCCACCACGTGCTCGGTCTCCGGCCGCGGAATCAGCACCTCCGGGGTGACCCGGAATTCGCGCCCGTAGAATTCCTGCCGGTGGGTGATGTATTGCGTGGGCTTGCCCTGGAGGCGTTCGTGAAGGTAGCGGCCGTAGTGCAGCCACTCGACCTCGTTCAGCTCCCGCTCGGGGTGCGCGAACAGCCAGGCGCGCTCCACTCCCATGGCGTAGCCCAATAGCACTTCGGCGGTCAGCCGCGGCACCGCCACCTGTGCATCCTCCAACAGGCGCGTTCCCTGGACCAGGGCCGTCCCGACCGTCATTTAATCGGCGGCCGCGTTCTGCCCGCCGGCGTCACCCTGCTGCTTGAGCTTTTCGGTTTGATAGTAAGTGGTGAGCGCCTCGATCACCTGGTCGAGCTTGCCGTCCATGATGAAATCGAGCTGATACAAGGTCAGCCCGATGCGGTGGTCGGTCAACCGGTTCTGCGGGAAGTTATAGGTGCGGATTTTCTCGCTGCGGTCCCCCGTTCCCACCATGCTCCGCCGCTCGGCGCCGAGGGCCGCCTGCTGCTTTTCCAGCTCGATTTCATACAGCCGCGACCGCAGCACGCGCTCCGCCTTGGCGCGGTTCTTGATCTGCGATTTTTCGTCCTGGCAGGAGACCACCAGGCCCGTGGGCAGGTGCGTGATGCGCACGGCCGAGTAGGTGGTGTTCACCGATTGGCCGCCCGGGCCCGAGGAGCAGAACGTGTCGATGCGGATATCCTTCGGGTCGAGCTTGACTTCCACTTCGTCGGCTTCGGGCAGCACGGCCACCGTGATGGCCGATGTGTGCACCCGGCCCTGCTGCTCGGTGACCGGCACTCGCTGCACGCGGTGTACTCCGCTTTCGTACTTCAGCTTGCTGTAAACCTTGTCGCCGCTCACCAGCGCGATGACTTCCTTCAGGCCGCCCACCGGCGATTCGCTGGCCGAGGTTACTTCGATCTTCCACTTCTGCGTCTCACCATAGCGCGAGTACATCCGGAAGATCTCGGCGGCGAACAAAGTGGCCTCGTCGCCGCCCGTTCCGGCGCGGATCTCTAGCACCACGTTCTTCTCATCTAGGGGATCCTTGGGCAGCAGCAACACCTTGAGCTGCTCCTCGATGCGCACCATCAGCGGCTCGAGCGCGGCCACTTCTTCCTGGGCCATGACGCGCAATTCCGGGTCGCGATCCTCCAGCATGGCGCGCGCCTGCGAGAGGCTGTCGGCGGCTTTCTTCCACTCGCGGTACTTGGCCACCACTTCGGCCAGTTCGCTATGGGTTTTGGCGACTTTGCGATACTGTTCGGGATCGGCGATCAGCGCCGGGTCGGCCATCTGCCGGTTGAGATCTTCGAAACGGCGTTCGATCTGTTCGAGCTTCTGGACGAATTGCATGGAGCCTTACGCGATCACCAGTTGGCCGCCCTGCTTGGCTTCCAGTTGCATCGCGCCCTCCAGCGCATGGATGGCGATGGCGGCCTGGTCGTCTGAGGGCGGCTTGGTGGTGATGCGCTGCATCCACAGACCGGGAGCGGTCATGGCGGCCAGGAAGGATCCCCGCCGCCGGGCGGCAAACCGGATCAGCTCGTACGCCACCCCCGCAATCAGCGGGATGAGCACCACCCGCGCCAGCAGTTTCGCGGCAAAGCCGGTGAACGGCAGCAGCATGTAAAACGGAATCGCCAGAACGAAAACCACGAACAGAAAACTGGTGCCGCAGCGCGGGTGAAACGTGCTGTAGCGCTGCGCGTTGGCCACGTTCACCGGTTCGCCGGATTCGTAATTGAACACCACCTTGTGTTCCGCCCCGTGGTATTCGAACATGCGGCGGATATCCTTGAAGCGCGAAAGCCCATACAGCAGCCCCAGCAGAATCGCCAGGCGGAGGCCGCCATCCACCAGGGTTTCGTACACGTGGCCGGAGAGCACCGGGTAGATTTTTTCCAGCCGCGTGACCAGCAGCAGCGGCAGGTACTTGTAGGCAAAAATGAAGAAAGCCAGCGAGAACAGTAATGGTCCGGCGAATGCCCAACCGGGAATTTCCTTGTCCCCCGGCTGCCCCCCGGATTTCGCCTGCCGCTCGGCCGCCAGCTTGGGATCGTCCAGCGCCATGAGGGCTGAAAACCGGGTAGCCTTGAAGCCCAGTTGCAAAGCCTGGCACAGCGTCCCCACGCCGCGGAAAACCGGGTAGCGGAAGATCTTGTACTTCTCCGACATGCGCGCCAGGGGCATTTCTTCGGTGACGATTTCGCCCGATGCCTTGCGCACCGCCACCGAGTAGCTATGCGGCGCGCGCATCATGACTCCCTCCACCACGGCCTGCCCTCCCACGAGGGTCTCCTCGCCGCTTTCGAGGACCGGCATCAATTGAATATGGGCACAAAGACGAAAAAAAGTGCTTGGGGACACAAAACCTCTCCGTGTTGCTTTTCCATTATACGACGGCGGGAGCGGCGTTTCGCCGAGCGCCGCTCAGGCCGCACGGACGCCGTATCGGCGATGGCAGCGGCGGCGCACCAACCCGCGTCGCGCGGGTCTCCCCGCCGCCCAGCCCGCCCCGTCCAGCCCCGGGAGTATCATCAAGATTCGCTCCGGCGGCGCCTTGGATTCCAAGCAATCCTCGTGCGCGCCCGGATCGGCAGGATTCAGGAGCAGCCATGAGCACCCAGAGCAAAGCCGCCTATCGGTCGGCGGCGTGGTTCGGCAAGATCGACAGGCACGGGTTCGGGCATCGGAGCTGGATGCGTATCCAGGGATTTCCGGGAGACGTCTTCGACGGCCGCCCGGTCATCGGCATCTGCAATACCTGGTCCGAGCTGAACCCCTGCAACGCGCACTTTCGTGACCTTGCGGATCACGTGAAGCGCGGCGTCTGGCAGGCCGGAGGCTTCCCCGTCGAGTTCCCGGTCACTTCGCTCGGCGAGGCCATCATGCGCCCCACCGCCATGCTCTTCCGCAACCTCGCCAGCATGGACGTGGAGGAATCCATCCGCGCCAACCCCATCGACGGCGTCGTGCTCCTCTGCGGCTGCGACAAGACCACCCCCTCCCTGGTGATGGGCGCCGCCAGTTGCGATCTCCCCGCGCTGGTCGTCTCCGGCGGTCCCATGCTGAACGGCAAATACCAGGGGCGCGATATCGGCTCCGGAACGGACCTCTGGCGCTTCAGCGAACAGGTCAAAGCCGGGACCATGGGCTTGAACCAGTTCATGGAGGCCGAAGCTTGCATGTCCCGCTCGCCGGGCCACTGCATGACCATGGGCACGGCCTCCACCATGGCTTCCATGGTCGAGGCGTTGGGGCTGTCGCTGCCCGAGAACGCCGCCATTCCCGCGGCCGATTCGCGCCGCTCTGTCCTGGCCCACCTGGCCGGACGCCGCATCGTCGAAATGGTCGCCGAGGATCTCCGCATGTCCCGAATCCTCACCCGCGAAGCTTTCGAAAATGCCATCCGCGTGAACGCCGCGTTGGGCGGCTCGACTAACGCGGTGATTCACCTCCTGGCCATCGCCGGTAGGATCGGCGTCCCCTTGAGCCTCGACGACTGGGACCGCCTCGGACACGATTGCCCCACCCTGGTCAACCTCATGCCCTCGGGGCAATATCTGATGGAGGATTTCTATTACGCGGGCGGCGTCCCGGCGGTGGTGCGCGCGCTGGGAGAGCACGGCCTCCTGCGGCAGGATGCCCTGACGGTGAACGGCAAGACCATCTGGGAGAATTGCCGCGAGGCTCCTAATTGGAACGCCGAAGTCATTCGCCCATGGGAGCGCCCCCTGGTGGAGCGCGGCGGCATCGCCGTTCTGCGTGGGAACCTCGCCCCCGATGGCGCGGTGATCAAGCCCTCGGCCGCCTCGCCCCATCTGATGCGCCACGCCGGCAGGGCCGTGGTGTTCGAAAGCATCGAGGAGTACAAGCAGCGCATCGAAGATCCTTCGCTCGATGCCGGCGAGGACAGCGTTCTGGTGCTCAAGAACTGCGGTCCCAAGGGCTACCCGGGGATGGCGGAAGTGGGGAATATGGGCCTGCCTCCCAAGCTGTTGAAGCGCGGCATTACGGACGTGGTCCGCATCTCGGACGCCCGCATGAGCGGCACCGCTTATGGAACCGTGGTCCTGCATGTCTGCCCGGAAGCCGCCATCGGCGGGCCGTTGGCCCACGTCCGCGAGGGAGACCGGATCGAACTGGATGTGGAGCAGCGCCGCTTGCATCTGGATGTGCCCGAGGAAGAACTCCAGCGCCGCTCGGCCGCTTGGCGGGCCGCGCCACCGCCTATGTCCGGCGGCTACCAGCGCCTCTACTTCGAGCATGTCCTGCAGGCCGATACCGGCGCCGATCTCGACTTTCTGATCGGCTGCCGGGGTCTCGCCGTGCCGAGGGAATCGCATTGAGCGGCCGGCCCACCCGCACCCGCTTCGCCATCCTGGCGCTGCTGTTTGTCTCCGTCGTCATCAATTACCTGGATCGCGCCAACCTCTCGGTCGCCGCGCCGCTCCTGGGGAAGCAGCTCGGCATCGATCCCGTCCGGATGGGATTGGTCTTCTCGGCGTTCGGCTGGAGCTATGTGTTTTGCCAGATCCCCGGCGGCTGGCTGGTGGACCGCTGGCATCCCCGCGAGCTCTACGCCGCCTTGATTGCGCTCTGGTCGGTGGCTACCGCGCTCCTCGGTTTTTCGACCGGCCTCGTCATGCTGTTCGCGCTCCGCCTGGCCATCGGCGTCATGGAGGCGCCCTCTTATCCCATGAACAACCGCGTGGTGACCACCTGGTTTCCGGAAAACGAGCGCGCCACCGCCATCGGCTTCTACACCTCCGGACAGTTCGTCGGCCTCGCCTTTCTTACCCCGGTCCTGATGTACCTCCAGATCCATTTCGGATGGCGCAGTATTTTCGTTTCCGTGGGCCTCGCGGGCATCGTTTGGGCTGCCGTCTGGTACATCCTCTACCGCGGACCGCTGAGCTATCCGGGCGCCAATGCCGAGGAGATCGAACTGATCCGCCGCGGAGGCGGCCTGGTGGATCTCAGCGACCGGAACATGGCCGCCGAAAAACAAGCCTTCCAGTTTCGCGACCTGGGCCGGGTGCTGGCGAGTTCCAAGCTGTGGGGAATTTATGTCGGCCAGTACGCGCTCAATTCCACCCTGTGGTTCTTCCTCACCTGGTTCCCCAGTTACCTCGTCGAGTACCGCGGCATCGCCTTCCAGCAAGCCGGCTGGCTGGCTTCGTTGCCGTTTCTGGGGGCATTCTGCGGGATTCTTTGTTCCGGCGTCTTTTCGGATTTCCTGGTGCGGCGCGGGTTCTCGCTGAGCGTCGCGCGCAAGACGCCGATCATCACCGGGCTGCTGCTCTCCACCTCGATTGTGGGCGCCAATTACGCCCGCACGCCGCATTGGATCATCGCCTTCATGGGCCTGGCGTTCTTCGGAAACGGGCTGGCCTCCATCACCTGGTCGCTGATATCCACGGTTGCGCCCCGGCGCCTGATCGGGCTGACGGGTGGAGTATTCAATTTCATTGGCAATCTGTCTTCCATCAGCGTCCCGGTCATCATCGGTGCGCTCGTGCGGGGCGGCGACTTCTCGCTGGCTCTCACCTACATCTCGGGTCTGGCTCTGGTCGGAGCTCTAGCCTACATCCTGGTGGTGGGTAAAATCGAACGCCTTCCGGACACTCAGGGCGCAGCGGCCCGTTCTCTCTGAGGAGCCGTATTGCCAGTGGTAATTCGAACCGATGGCCCGTGCGGCTCTGTATCCCGTCGCCCCACGCGCCTAAATTTGCATAAGCTGGTTCGGGGGACGCTTATGCGCATTTCATGCATCGCACTCGTACTGGCCGCGGGAATGGCCGTGACTGGATGTAATCGCGATTACCGCCACCAGGAAGGACCGGCCGCCCGCCAGGCCGGCAGGGAAGCCTACCGCGCGTCGCAGGCAGCCAAGCAGGATGCCAGGGAGGCCGAACGCGATCTTCAAAACGCCAGCAAGGACTTCCGCGACGGCTGGAATGAAGCCAAGCACCAGGAGGATACCCGGCCCAGAAAATAGCGAACCCCGCAAGGAACCACGCCCTCCCGCCTCCCGCCCGAGCGGCGGATTTTGCCGGGAGTCCATCTCATTGCTGGCCCCCGTCAATTGGTACCCATTTGGTACCCGTTTTCGTCTCTCGCCGGCGAGGCCCCGCCCGCTCGGGCCGCAACCTTCAGAGTGCCGGCCCAACCTTAACGTTCCCTTGAAAATCTCTGACGCTAGCGACCACGGAATCAGTGGTTTAGCACTCACCGAGGGCCCCACGACCACGCTGTGCCCCCAACCTTCCAACCGCGCCCATCAAACAGTGTCCCCGACTCGCGCCCATTTTCATCCCCTCCCGTGCCCAGCGCAGCGCAGCCGTTGGCATTCACAAAGTTCATATTTGAAAAGTTCATTTGAATTCAAGTACTTGCAAGTTTATAAGGCGGCCTTGCCGGAGTTCGCAAACTAATTTGGAGTTGGGTGGATAGCACGACATTAAATCCCCCGCAAGGAAAAAATGCCGACGGATCCGATTATTATCATCGTTAACGTATTGTGCAACTTAGGTTGGCTCTAAGGTATTTTCCGCGCTCCCCACAGGCGCGTTCTGACATTACCCCCATTCGGGGGTTGCCAATTCACGGCTGAATGCTGATACCATTCATGGGGGTACTTCTTAAGGGGTATCCCCAATGAATTCCCAGTACCAATTGGTAAAGTTTTTTAAAACAAACTGGGAGATTTTTGTTTTGAGATTCGCCGGACTGTTGGTTTGTCTGGTCGCCTTGATTCCAGCCGGCACAGGGCTAGCGCCTGCGCGGCATTCTGGAACGTCGCTCCAGGATGGGTCGAACGGCGCCACCGCGATTTCGAATCTTATGCGTGAGCCCGGCGGATTATTCCGCGCCGGCCGCTACCAGGAAGCCCTCCAAAAATATCAATCCCTCCGTGACGTCGCCCGCAGCCAGGGGAACCTCGATTACGTGGCCCGCGCCACCGCCAACATGGGTGGCTGCCAGTTTGCCCTGCACCAATACCAGCCCGCCCTGCGCGCTTTCCAGGATGCTTACCGGATGGCCTTGGACGCCGGAGACACCGGCGTGGCGGCTGCGTTTGAGGGCAACATCGCCTCGCTGTACACCGAAATGGGAAATCTGGACGCGGCGGCCCAGTGGATGAAGGATAGCCTGGCGCGGGTCAGCGGAAAGGATCGCGCGGACCAACTCGCCAAATTGCAGATCCAGATGGCCACTCTGCTGGCGCGGCAGAAGAAGCCCGAGGCCTGGGAATATTTTCGCCAGGGAATGGCGGGAGCCGACCGGGCGGGAGACCTGGAGTTGTACGCCTTCGCCTGGAACCGCATCGGCGAGGAGTACCTCAAACAAGCCGACCCGGAGGACGAGACCGCCAGCTTGGACCCAGCCGTTCGCCGGCGGCTCCTGGATAGCGCTGAAGCGGCCCTCCTGGAGGCCTACCGGGTACGCAAACTGAATCACCTGGCGCTCGATAGTTCGTACCGCAATCTCGGCCGCCTGCGCCTGGCCCAAGGCGACCTGCAGTCGGCTGCCATCCTGCTGGACCGCGCGGTGGAACTGGCCCGGCACCCCCAAGGGCTGATGCCAACCTGGGACATTTACCACCAGCGCGGGCTGGTCCGCCTGCGGCAAGGCCGTTTGGACGAGGCTTTGGACGACTTGCGCGTCGCGGTGAAACTGGGGCGGGTCTGGCAGTGGTCGGCCCCTCCCGATCAGGCCGCTCGCATTGGGACCGAAGGTTGGCTGAGCAAGGTCTACGGCGCGTTGATCGAGGCGGGCAACCTCCTGTACCTGGAAACCGGCGACCCGGCCTTGGCGCGTGAGACCTTCGAGGCCGCCGAGGAGAATCGCGCCGGCAGCCTGCGCTCGCTCGTGGCGCGGGCCAATCCGGATGCGCTCCCGGCCGGTTTCTGGGAGGCCCTCGACGGCCTCGAGCGCGCCGAAGTGCAGGCCCTCCGCACCACCGGCGGCGCGGCCGGGGACAGCCTGGCGAGTGCTCGGGCGCGTCTGGTATCCGTCGAAGCTTCCCTGGGGCCTGCCTGGCAAACCCTGCCGGAAAAGCTCCTCGACCGCACGCGCCGGGCGCTCGGGCCGGACTCCGCGTGGTTCAGCTTTCACCTGGGTGACACCAACTCCTGGCTCTGGGCGGTGGACCAGGACGGGTTGGCGCTTTACAGGCTGCCTTCTCGAGACCGGATCCAAGCGCAGATCCGCGCCGCCACCAACTCTATCCGCGAAGATCAGCCATCCGCCGCGGCGGCCGGCGAATCGCTCTACGAAACTCTGTTCGGAAGCCTTGCGCCGCGCTTCCGCGGGAGGTCCCGCTGGCTGCTGGCGCTCGACCAGGAGCTGTTCGATGTGCCGCTGGCCGCCCTCCGGGAGCCGCCGGGGGGCCGCTATCTCGTGGAAGCGCATAGCACCGAAGTGGTGCCCGGGGCGGGCTACTGGTTGGATGCCGCCGAACGCAGGAGGCCTCCCGCCAACCCGTCCTTATTTGTGGGTGTCGGCGATCCCATCTACAATACCGCTGACAGCCGGCTGGCCCCGCCTGGCCGCGTCCGCCACGCCGCCATGTTTGCGTTCGAGCTTCCGGGGACCGGGCGGCCCAATCCCTCTGGCTCCCTGATGCTGCCCCGCTTGGTGGCCAGTGCGGTGGAGTTGAATGCCTGCGCGCGCGCCTGGAAAGGGGACCACGTGCTCCTCGAAGGCGCCCAGGCCTCGCGGCGGGAATTGGCCGGCCAATTCGCGCGGGAGCCCGCGGTGCTGCATTTTGCAACACATTTTCTGGAGTTTCCAGGTAAGCAGGCCGACAGCATGATCGCCCTCGGCTTGAACCCGGCCAACGAGGTCGATCTGCTCACCCCCGAGGAAATCGCCCACCGCCAGGTGCATGCGGGACTGGTGGTTTTGAGCGGCTGCCACTCCGCCGCCGGAGAGGTTCTGCCCGGCACGGGCTTGCTGGGCCTGACTCGCGCTTTTCTGGCGGCCGGGGCCGGAGCCGTGGTCAGCAGCCGCTGGGCCACCCCCGACGATGACGGCGCGCTGTTCGCCGCCCTGTACGCCAATCTGGGAACCGGGACCCCGGCGGATGCCGGGCAGGCCCTGCGCGCAGCCCAACTCTCCATGATCCGCTCCGGTGGACGCCGCGCCCTTCCGCGCTATTGGAGCGCGTATTTTTTGGTAGGCAACTTATGAATTCTGAACCTGCTCCGGATGTCCAGGTGGGCACAGAGGAACCGTCCTGGCCGCAGATGGTCGAACGGATTCGGGCCGGAGATCCCGCCGGGATGGAGGAGTTGTACCGCATCTTCTCCAAAGGCATTCGCTACTATCTTTACCGTCAACTCGGCCCCCAGGACCTCGATGATAAGGTGCACGACATCTTCGTCATCATCACCCAATCCATCCGGCGCGGCGATTTACGCGATCCCGAACGCCTGATGGGTTACGTCCGCACGATTGTTCGGCGGCAGGTGGCCGCCCATATCGATAACGCCGTCCAGGCGCGGCGCAACTCCGACCTGACCGATTCCCGATACACCTGCGATCACAATCCGAACCCCGAACGGGGGCTCATCGAGCGGCAGAACGAAGAACTGGCGCTACGCATCCTGAACAGCCTGCAAAAACGCGACCGCGAAGTGCTCATCCGGTTCTACCTCGAGGAACAGCCCGCCGGGCAGATCTGCCAGGAAATGGGGCTATCGGAAACCCAGTTTCGCCTCATCAAATCGCGGGCCAAGGCGCGCTTCGGGGAACTCGGGAAAAGGCGCTTTTCGCTGCGTTTCGGCTTCCGGGGTTAAGATTGCGTGCCTTTTCGGCAAAATCTGAGAGAACCGCGCTTCCCGACTCACCTTAACTATTGGAAAGCAACCGTGTGTTACATATGGAGATCATGACCAGGATCCCCGGCCGGAATTGCGCGTGGAATGACGATAGCATCGAGCGCTACTCCATGTGCACCCTTTCCGAAGACGAGGCTGCCCGATTCGAAGAGCATTTGCTCGTCTGTGAAGTCTGCCAGGCTCGCCTGGCGGACCAGGACGCTTTCGGCTACGCCATGCGCATGGCCGCGCTCGAACTGCGACGCCAACCACCCGCGGTGGCCCGCCGCGCCCGGCTTTTTCCGCGGATGGCGCCGGTTTTGGCGTTTGCCGCCCTCGTGCTGCTTTTGGCGGTCGCCGGCTGGCGTTGGATGCGCCCGTCCGGCGCCGCGACGGCTGTAGCGGTGCAACTGGAGGCCCTCCGCGGCGCCCAACCCGGCAGCCGTGCCCCCGCCGGCCATCCACTGGCCCTGAACGCCGATCTGGCCGGCCTGCCGGCAGCCGGTTCCTACCCCCTCGAACTGGTAGATCGGGATGGCCGCTCCCTCTGGAAGGGATCCACGGCCAGCCCCACCGCTCCGGGCCTGCGGCCGGGCTTGTACTTCCTGCGGGTTTATTCCAATGGCGGCGAACTGCTGCGCGAGTACGGGCTGGAAGTGGTGAAATAGCCGGCGCGCGCTACTCTCAGTCGGCGCTCCGTTTGGGCTTGGGTTTCGCCGGAACCGCCGATCCACGGCGCTTCTCCAGCAGCCATTCCTGGGCTTCGATGCGCTTCTTCCCCTCACCCCCGCGCTTTCTGACGTAGGCCCCCGAACCCGTCATTCGCCGCGCTTTCACGTTGTCCGCCAGGTAGATCGCCAGAACCTGGTCGCGGATGCGCCGCACCATGTCCGGATCGTCGATTGGAAAGAGCACCTCCACCCGCTGATCGATGTTCCGCGGCATCAGGTCGGCGCTGCCAATGTAAATCTCCTCGTCCCCGCCGTTGGCGAAATAGTAAATCCGGCTGTGCTCCAGAAACCGTCCCACGATGCTGGTGACCTCGATGTGATCGCTCACCCCCGGGACTTCCGGCCGCAGGCAGCAGATCCCCCGAACCAGCAGTTGGATCCGCACCCCCGCCTGCGAGGCGCGGTACAGCAACTGAATCAGGGGCACGTCCACCAGGGCGTTCATCTTGAAGATCAGGTGGCCTTTGCGCCCCTCGCGCGCGTGCTCGATCTCGCGCTCGATCAGGCTCTCGAAACGCTGCCGCAGGTTCAAAGGGGCCACCAGCAGCTTCTTGTAATCCACCTTCGAGGAGTACCCGGTCAGGTAGTTGAACAGGTTGGTGGTGTCGTCGGCGATATCCTCATCGCAGGTGAACAGGCCGATATCAGTGTACAGATGCGCCGTCACGGCGTTGTAATTGCCCGTGGAGAGGTGTACGTAGCGCATCATCCGCCCCCCCTCCTTGCGCACCACCAGCGCGATCTTGCAGTGGATTTTCAATCCCACCAGCCCGTACACCACGTGGACGCCCGCTTTTTCCATCGCTCGCGCCCACTCGATGTTGCTCTCCTCGTCGAAACGCGCCTTCAATTCCACCAGCGCGGCCACCTGCTTTTCTTCCTCGATGGCTTCCAGCAGGGCCTCCACCACCGGCGAGTTCCGTCCCACCCGGTACAGGCAGCTCTTGATAGCCAGCACGGCCGGATCGTGCGCCGCCTTACGCAGGAATTCGATTACCGGCTGGAACGAATCGAACGGGTGATGCAGCAGGATGTTGCGATCGCGGATGGCGCCGAAGACATCCGTCGTCTTGGCCAGCACCGGCGGCACCGCCGGCGCAAACGGCGGGTCCTTCAACTCCTTCCGGTCAAGCTGGTAAATCTCCATCAGGCGCTTCAGCGAGAGCGGGCCGGCCACGCGGTAAACGTCGCGATCCTCCACTTCCAGGTTGCTCTTGAGGATTTCCAGGATGTGGGGCGGCATCTCCTGGGTCACCATCAGCCGCACGACGCTGCCGAACCGGCGCTGCCGCACGCCCTCCTCGATGGTCTCCAGCAGATCCTCGGCTTCCAGTTCCTGGATCGAGAAGTCGGCGTCCCGCGTAACGTGAAACGGATGCGCCTCCACCACCTCCATGCCCGGAAACAACGCGCACAGATGCCCCGTAATCACCTGCTCCAGCCACACCAGGTCGCAGCGCTTGCGCGCCGACTTCCCCGGCTTCCCCTGCAGCGGATTCAGCAGGACCAGTTGCGGTAGCGAATCGGGAACCTTCACCCGGGCGAAATGGTGGCCGCCCTTGGGGTCCTTAATCAGCACCGCCAGGTTCAGGCTCAGGTTGGAAATGTGGGGGAACGGCCGGCCGGGGTCGAAGGCCAGCGGCGTCAGCACCGGAAAGATCGTCTCTTCGAAGTACTTGCGAGCGGTGCGAACCTGCGCGTCCTTCAATTCCGCGTATTCCTGGACGAAGATGCCATGCTCCTGCAACACCGGCATCAGTTCCTGGAAACAGCGGTGCGCCTCCTTGAACAGCCGTTTGACCTCGCGCCGAATCCCCACCAGTTGGGCCCGCGGCGTCATGCCGTCGGGCGTCACATCCACCGTGCCGGCATCCGCCTGCGCCACCAGCCCCGCCACCCGGACCATGAAGAACTCGTCCAGGTTCGATCCCAGAATGGCCAGGAACTTCATCCGCTCCAGCAGCGGGTTGGCGTCGTCCAGGGCTTCTTCCAGGACCCGGCGCTGGAACCACAGCAGCGATAGCTCGCGGTTCAAATACAGGCCGGGATCGGCCAGATCGACCGTTTCCCCCATCTTGGCGGGAACCGCCGCCGCAGCCCCGTTTGTGCCCCCTTGGCGCTCCGGGTCGGCCGCATCGTTTTCCTTGGCAACACGCTGCTGGGGAGTCACAGACTTGCTCATAACACTGTTTATGCCGCGAACGGATTACAATCCCGCGAAGATTTGGCTTCGGCGCCGATTATCTCAGAAACTCGCGGCCACCGCCACGTGGGGCAGGTCTACTGGGGTAGATCGAGGGCTAAAGTCGATAAGGTAAGTCGGTAGCCCGGTCGCCAGGAAAACCGGCGAGCCCGGCGACACCGGACTCCCGGCGCCCCAATTCACAGCAGCGTGCTGGAAGCCGCGCTCCGCGTGGCCCCGAAGCCCGAGTGCCGGGGTGCCGGCGACGCCGGCCGCCCCGATTGACACCGGGCAGCTTCCCCGTATATAAATAACCTATGCCTAGGCTACCAATGCCTCCAGGAACCCTGGCCATGCTCATCCTGCGCGTCCTGCGCAGCGAACCCCTCCACGGCTATGCCATCGCCCAACGCATCCGGGCGCTCTCCGATTCCGTGCTGGAGGCCGAGGAAGGGTCGCTCTACCCCACCCTCCAGAAGTTGCTGGTGGAAGGCTGGGTGACCGCCGAAGCCGGCGTTTCCGAGACCGGACGCCGCGTCCGTTTCTACACCCTCACCCCCGAGGGCGTCCGCCAGTTGGACCGGGAAATCGCCGATTATCAACGCGCCACCGCGGCCATCCAAGCCATCCTGAGGACCGCCTGACATGCGCAAGCTCTTCCGCCGTCTCGCCGCCCTGCTCCATCGGCGCAGCCTGGAACGGCAACTGGCCGAAGACATGGCCGCGCACCGCGATATGATGCCGCCCGAGCGCCGCCGCAACTTCGGCAGCACCCTCCTCTTCCAGGAACAGGCCGCCGACCATTGGGGCTGGACCCGCCTCGACCATCTCCGCCAGGATCTCGCCTACGGCCTGCGCCAGCTTCGCCGTTCTCCCGGCTTCACCCTCACCGCCATCGCCGTCTTGTCCCTGGGAATCGGGGTCAACCTGGCCGAAGCCTACATCTTCAACGCGTTTCTCCACCGCCTGGATGTCCGCGACGTCGATTCCCTGGTTCATTTGTCGCGCGTCAACCGCGAGGACGGCAGGCGGCCCGGCTTTTCCCTCCCGGAAATCGACTTCTACCGCCGCAACAACACCGTCCTCTCCTCGGTCTTCGCGGAAATCGACGTCCGCGATGTCCACTACGAGCAGGATTCCACCAGTCTGCGCTGCCCGCTGGTCAGCGGGAATTTTTTCAGCGAGCTTGGCATCACCCCGCTCTACGGCCGCCTGCTGGATGACCGCGACGACCAGGCGGGGGCCTCGCCCGTCGCCGTGCTCGGCTACGATTACTGGCAGAGCCGCTTCGGCGGCGACCCGGGCGTCGTCCTCAAAACCATCCGGCTGAACGACCGGCCGGTGCAGGTGGTGGGAATTGTTCCAGCCCGATTCGGCGGCCTCGGGGTGTTTGCCAACGTCTGGATGGCGATCTCGCAGTACGCCTACGTCACCGGGGCCCCGGAGACCGAGATAACCGGCTGGGGCACCTATCGCATCTCCATGATGGGCCGCCTCAAGCCTGGCGTCTCTTTCGAAGCCGCGCAGGCCCAGTTCCGCTCCTTGACTGCCGAACTGTACCGGCAGCAGCCGGTCTACCTGGCTTCCGGCGAATGGCTCAAGGTCGATCCAATCCTGCCGTCCAACCTGCCGGCCGCTACTAATCCGGCGGAGCTGCTGCTGCTCAGCACCTTCATCCTGCTGGTCCTTTTGGTGCTGTTTTCCGCCTGCGCCAACCTCGGAAACATGCTCTTGGCCCGCGGCCTGGCCCGCCGGCGCGAAATCGAAATCCGCCTCGCGCTGGGC
>JASHSS010000471.1 GCA_030038565.1 Bryobacteraceae bacterium | reverse complement strand
ATCCCACTGGCGCAGCGCCCAGGTGAAAACGGCCAGAAAATGTTCGCTGCCGAAGGCAAACAGGGCGATTTTGCGCGGCGGCCGGGATCTGAAGTTATGGCGGTTCAGGAAAGATAGCGAGCTGAACAGCAGCTTGGTGGCGCGCTGCTCGACCCCCGCCAGCCGCTCCACCAGCCCGGTGACCTGTTCGGGCGAACGGAACGGGTTGACGTGTCCTCCGCCGCGCGCCATCCAGCGGTAAATGCGGTCGGTGAGCGTCGAGGCATCCGGCACCGAGAGGAACAGGCGGCCGTTCCGCCGCAGCACCCGGCCCATTTCGCGGACAGTTTCCTCCAGCCTGGTGAAGTGCTCCAGGCTATGGTTGGCGATGATCAGATCGAAGGAGTCCGGGCGGAAGGGCATGCGCGCCGCATCGGCCGCCAGCCACGCGCCGGCCCGGGAGGAGACACCGTGGTGCGGTTCCAGATCGAGGCGCACCACCAGGATGTCGCGCCGGGCAGTGGAGAAGCTGCCGGCCGCCGCGCCCAGATCGAGCACGCGCGCGCCGGCCGGTAACTTTGCGATCAGTTCGGTCATGAGCGTAGCTCCACAGAATACAATGAAAGCGGGAGCCTTTCGCCGCCGGGCGCCACACGACCCTGGATGCGATGGTGAGGCTGCGGAATCCGGAGGCGCCGAAGTGCGGTACACGGAAGATCTGAACGACGGGCAGCCATACGGAACGGTGCTGGCGCGCAGCCCTGCCGGCCTCCCGGCAAGCAGCGGAACAGCCCTACTTTTCCCCGGTTGCCAGGATGGTCTCGAAGTAAGGCGCTTCGGTTTCCCGATGCACCACGGCGGTCTCCACGCCGCGGAAGCCGGCGCCCTTCAAATACCGCTCCATCTCCAACTCGGTGAACCCCAGCCATAAGTCGGCGTACATTTCGCGGGCCTCCTCGAACTCGTGGCGGTTCAAGTCCAGGACCGCGATCCGCCCGCCCGGTTTGAGGACCCGCCAGGCTTCCGCCACGGCTCGCTCGGGGTGCACCGCGTGATGCAGCGCCTGGCTCAGAAACGCCAGGTCCACCGTGCCCGTGCGAATGGGCACATCTTCCAGGTCGCCCAGCCGGTATTCCAGGTTGCCGATGCCGTGCTTGCGGGCCAGCTCGCCGCCGAATTCCACCATTTTTTCCGAATTGTCCACGGCGATCACGCGGCGGGCGCGCTGGGCCATCAATTGCGAGATGGTTCCTTCACCGGCTCCCAGGTCGGCGATGACCATCGGGGGCATGAGCTTGAGAAGCGCCTCGGCAATCCCTTTCCAGGATCGCCCGGGCACGTACTGGCGGCCGAATTTCCCGGCCAGCTCGTCGAAGTAGCGGCGCATCTTGTCGCGCCGGTTGCGCAGGGCCAGGCGGAGGGCCTCGCGATCGTCGGCCGCTTCGGGGATCTCGCCGGCGCCGCGGCGCAGGAGCGCCATCAGCTCGGCGGGCGCGGTCAGCCGGTAGAAGGCGTTCTTGCCGGTGCGCCGGTCGTCCACCAGGCCGGCCTGCTTCAACTGCGCCAGCCAGGTGGAAATCTGGCTCTGGCCCTTGCCCAGAATCTCCTGGATCTCGGCCACCGAGAGCTCCTCGCGCTCCACCAGCAGGAGAATTCGCAGCCGGTAGGGATCGGCGGCCGTGCGCAGGGATTTCAGGATTGACGGCATGGGGCGCATGGTTCTAATATCAATGTATCAAGATTCTTTGATATGTACTGGAGGAAAGCATGGGCGCCGCAACGATAAACCAGACCGCCGCCGATTTCAAGGTCGCCGACCTTCGGCTGGCCGAATGGGGCCGCAAGGAAATTTCCATCGCCGAGCACGAAATGCCGGGCCTGATGGCCATCCGCCGCAAATATGCCGCGGAAAAGCCGCTGGCCGGCGTGCGCGTCACCGGCTCGCTGCACATGACCATCCAGACCGCCGTGCTGATCGAGACCCTGGCCGACCTGGGCGCTTCGGTGCGTTGGGCGAGCTGCAATATTTTCTCCACCCAGGATCATGCCGCCGCGGCGATTGCCACCGCGGGCGTGCCGGTGTTCGCCTGGAAGGGCGAATCGCTGGAGGATTACTGGTGGTGCACCTACCAGGCGCTGAGCCATCCCGGCGGTAAGGGGCCGGAACTGGTCGTGGATGATGGCGGCGACGCCACGCTCCTGATCCATAAAGGCTATGAACTCGAGGAGGGCAGCGATTGGGTCGATTCGCCCTCCGCCAGCCACGAGGAAAAGGTCATCAAGGACTTGCTCCGGCAGGTTTACCGCGACGATCCCACGCATTGGCACCAGGTGGTGCGGGAGTGGCGCGGGGTCTCCGAGGAGACCACTACCGGGGTACACCGCCTGTACAAAATGCAGGAGGCCGGCAAGCTGCTGGTGCCCGCCATCAACGTGAACGACTCGGTCACCAAATCCAAGTTCGACAACCTCTACGGCTGCCGCGAGTCGCTGGCAGACGGTATCAAGCGCGCCACCGACGTGATGGTGGCGGGCAAAGTGGCGGTGATCTGCGGATACGGCGACGTGGGCAAGGGCTCGGCGCATTCCCTGCGCGGCATGGGAGCGCGCGTGGTGGTGACGGAAATCGACCCCATCAACGCGCTGCAGGCCGCCATGGAGGGGTTCGAAGTCACCACCGTGGAAGACACCCTCGGGCGCGGCGATATCTACGTCACCTGCACCGGCAATTGCGACATCATCACCCTGGAACATATGCAGCGCATGAAAGACCAGGCGATCGTGTGCAATATCGGCCACTTCGATAACGAGATTCAGATCGACCGCCTGAACCAGTCGGACGCCGCCAGAACCAACATCAAGCCTCAGGTGGACCGGTATACCTTCCCCGGCGGCAACTCCATCTTCGTTCTGGCCGAGGGACGCCTGGTGAACCTGGGCTGCGCTACCGGCCACCCCAGCTTCGTGATGAGCAACAGCTTCGCCAACCAGACCCTGGCGCAGATCGATTTGTGGAAGAACCGGGGCCACTACAAGCCGGGCGTGTACACCCTGCCCAAGCGCCTGGATGAAGAGGTGGCGCGCCTGCACCTGGAAAAAATCGGCGTCAAACTGAGCACCCTCACGCCCAAGCAGGCGGCCTACCTGGGAGTGCCCGTGGAAGGCCCCTATAAGGCGGACCATTACCGGTACTGAATCGGGTGGGCGCGGGAGTTCAAATATTTCGCTGCATGATACAGTGGAAACAATCGCAGGAGGATAATTTTGGGAAATAAGCAGAGATACCTTTTCACCTCGGAATCCGTCACCGAAGGGCACCCCGATAAGATCGCCGACCAGATTTCGGACGCCGTGTTAGACGCCGTTCTGGCGGACGATCCCACCGGCCGGGTGGCCTGCGAAGTTCTGGTGACCACGGGCACGTGCATCGTGGCCGGCGAGATCACCACCACCACCTACGTGGATGTTCCGAGGATTGCGCGCGGCACCATCGAATACGTGGGCTACAACGACGCCAATTACGGATTCGATTGCCACACCTGCGGCGTGCACAACCTCATCCAGGCGCAATCGCCCGATATCGCCATGGGGGTGGATCCCGGCGGCGCCGGAGACCAGGGGCTCATGTTCGGCTTCGCCTGTGACGAAACGCCCGAGCTGATGCCGCTGCCCATCATGATGGCCCACAAACTGGTGGAGCGGCTCTCGGTGGTGCGCCGCGAGGGCGGTTTAGACTTTCTGCGGCCCGATGGCAAGAGCCAGGTTTCCGTGGAATACGCGGGTGGCGTGCCGGTGCGCATCGAAGCCGTGGTGGTTTCCACCCAGCACGCGCCCGAAGTCTCCACCGAGGAACTGCGCGCGGAAGTCAAGAAGCACATCATCGACCCGGTGATTCCGTCCGGCATGGTGGATTCCCAAACCAAGTACCACATCAATCCCACGGGCCGTTTCGTGGTGGGCGGGCCACATGGCGATACCGGCCTCACGGGCCGTAAGATCATCGTGGACACATACGGCGGCATGGGCCGCCACGGCGGCGGCGCGTTTTCCGGCAAGGACCCCACCAAGGTGGATCGTTCGGCCTGCTACATGGCCCGCTACATCGCTAAGAACATCGTGGCCTCCAAGCTGGCCAGCCGTTGCGAAGTGCAACTGGCTTATGCCATCGGGGTGGCCGACCCCGTTTCCGTGCGCGTGGACACCTTCGGGACCGGCGCGGTGCCGGACGCCCGCTTCACCGAACTGGTGCGCGAGAATTTCCCGCTGACCCCACGCGGCATTATCGACCATCTCAAGCTGCGCCGCCCGATCTACCGCAGGACGGCCGCCTTTGGCCATTTCGGACGCACCGGCGATACCTTCACCTGGGAATCCCCCGACAAGGCCGAGGCGCTCAAGGAGCAAGCCGCCGTCGCTCAGGCCGCCGCGCAATAGCGACCCATAAAAGACAGACCGGGATCACGCGCCGCGCTGCGGTGCGATGTCCAAAACCCCTTCGGGTCCACGCCGGTCTTCCGGAGCCGGGTGTCCATATCCCGACTGTGCTTGACGCCATTGGCCGACATTGCCGGCCGCCACCCACAACGTAAGCCGCGCAAAACGACCCCCTCGGACTCGCGAAGCCGCCGGCAACTCGCCGCCGATGGCTGCGCTGGCCTGGGCTTGCCGGCGCGGTCCCGGCACAGGTGCGGGAAGGTGGTCCGCGCACATCATCCCAAAAGGTACTCCAACAACCTTGGCGGCTCAATTGCAAACCTCACTGTCAACCCGCGCGCTCGGGGTTCAGGAGAGGAATGCTCATGAAATATTGGTTCGGTTTCCTGCCTTGGCTTCTGCTGCTGGCTCCTCTTTGGGGGCAGAATCAGACACCGGGACAGAGTCCCGCCCAGCCGGCACAGACGCAACCGCCGCAATCGCCACAAGCCCAGTCCGCCGACCGGACGAAAAATAACACCAACACCAACGGCGACAGCAACAGCGACAGCCAGATGCGAAAGAACGGCACCTCGAAGGACCGGCTGTTCTTCGCCCTGCCCGATTTTCTGACGGTGTCCCACGCCGCCGACGTCCCACCTCTTTCGGCGGGAGAGAAATTCAAGGTGACGGCGCGCGACACATTCGACCCGATCGAGCTTCTATGGTACGGGGCGGTGGCCGGCATCGCCCAGGCGGAGAACCACGAACCGGAGTACGGCCAGGGAGTCGCGGGCTACGCCCAACGGTATGCCATACGGTTTGCGGACGGCACTATCGAGAACTTCATGGTTAAGGCCGTCTTCCCATCCGTTCTGCACCAGGACCCGCGTTACTACCAGTTAGGGGAGGGGACTTTCTGGCACCGGCTGGGTTACGCCGTCAGCCGCGTGGTGGTTACCCGCTCGGACTCCGGCAGCGCCCAAGTTAACTTCTCCGAGATCCTGGGGAGCGCCACAGCCGCCGGAATCTCCACCTACGCCTACCACACTCACGATGAGAAGAACGTGGCGAACGCCATGGACGTCTGGGCGGTGCAGGTGGCTTACGATACCCTGAGCTATGCGGTGAAGGAATTCTGGCCCGACATTCATCGTAAGCTGCACCCCTCCAAACCGGGCCAGGCCCAGTAACTTCGCGATCGCCGGACGCCGGCGGCTGCGGCGAGCCTCTCAAACCGGCATCGCCAGGATCTCTGTGTTCACATAGCCGACCTTAAGCACGCCATCCTCCAGGGTCATCTCGTGACGGCTGGCGTACCGGTTGCCATCCTTGGAGTCGTAAATCAGCCGCAACCCGACACCCAGCGGGTTGGCCCCGTTGAGGTTGTTGGCGGGAAGCTTGCGGAACTGATCCTCCAGGTGGTAGGCGGTGGCTCTCTGCGCCCCGGTCAGGCTGGCAATCGCAAACACTTTCTGGTCCTTGGCCAGTACCGAGCTGGGCGGCAGGAAGATACTCAGCCACTTACTGCCGACCGCGGCTCGGGTAAGTTGGATATTGGTTGCCGGAAGCTCTGCGGTATTGCGAATCCAGAAGCCGCATTTTTCGTCTTCGCCTTCGGGCGCTCCCCACGCGGTGATGACCAACACCGGGGCGCGGGCGGCGGTCACTTGCGTGTCGCGGTGCAGGGGATTGGTCTCGCGCGAGAGGATCACATCGTCCAGCAGGTCGATCACTTCTTCCAGGTCGAGCGACCGTAAGTACAGATCGGCGGCGCCGGGGAAGAATCGCGAGCGGGCGGCTTTAAACTGGGCGTGCCACTCAGAAGCCTGGGACAGCCAGGGCGTGGAAGCCGCCTGGCTGGAACCGGGAGTCCACCACTGCTCGCGCAGCGGACGCTGGCAGAAAGCCGCGTCGGGCCACTGGCGGCGAAGGGCCCTGGCGCGCTCCTTGAGAGGTGTGATGGCGCTCACCACTTCCAGGCGTTCCGCGGAGTGTTTGGGTTCCTCGCCAACTACACTCTGGAGGGCCGCCGCGCTCTGTTTCGAACGTTCCAGCTCCGCTTTCAGAACTTCCAGTTGCTTTTCAAGCGCTCCCGAGGCGGCCGTCTTTTCCGCCACCGCGCTCTGGAGGGCCGCCGCACCCTGTTTCGAGCGTTCCAGTTCCGCTTTGAGAGACTCCAGTTGCTTTTCGAGGGCCTTCGAATCGGCCGTCTTTTCGGCCACCGCAACCCGCGCGCCCTGGTCTTGCTGCCGCTCCGCCCGCACGAGTTCGTTGGGCGCCACTACGGGTTCGACTCGCCGCGGCGCGACCGGCAGCGTGGGCGGCGCGACCGGCGCCGGGGTTTCACTCCGGGCTACCGTCGGCTTGACCGGCGCCGGCTCGATGCGCGCCGGCTCACCGGGTGCCTCTATGGGCGCCGTTTCTTTTTGGTGCAGCTTACGCGCATACAGAATCGAAGTGACGCTCAAAACCACGAGGGCCACCAATAGCCCATAATCGATCGGCCCCGCGGCCACCAGACGCCACGCCACATAAAGCGCCGTCACCGTGGGCGCCCACCCCAGTTCCACAACCCGTCGGGGACCGCGGAACCTCGCCTGCTCCTCCGGGATTTTCTGCATACGCCC
>JASHSS010000470.1 GCA_030038565.1 Bryobacteraceae bacterium | reverse complement strand
GGCAACGTGATTCTGGTTTTCGCGCTGGTGCTGCGCCTGATCGCCGGGCGAGTCCGCGCTTTCCAGACCGCCCTCGCCGCCGCCATGTTGTGGGCGGCGCATCCGGTATTGACGGAATCGGTCACCAACATTGTCGGGCGAGCCGATCTGCTGGCGGGCTGCGCGGTTCTGAGCGGCCTTCTCTTGTACCTGAAGAGTGCCGAAGCCTCCGGCCGGCGCCGTAGCGCCTGGCTTGTGGGATTGGCGGTTGCCACCGCGATGGGGGTCTTTTCGAAGGAAAGCGCCGTGGTTCTACCGGCCGTCATCGTTCTCTACGAACTAAGTTGCGCGAGACGCTGGCGGAACATGCTGTCCGGCTGCCTCGCGACTCTGGCGCCGATTGCCATGATGCTGTGGCAGCGCGCGGCGGTTCTTTCTTCGTCGCTGCCTGCCGAATACCCGTTTACCGATAATCCGATCGCCGGCACTGGTTTCTGGATCGGCCGGCTTACCGCCATCAAGGTTCTGGCGCGCTATCTATGGCTCGCGTTCTGGCCGGTGAAACTCTCCGCGGACTACTCGTACTCCCAGATCCCGCTCGCCCGCGGCAGTCTCGAAGACTGGGTTGGCTGGCTGGCGGCCGCCGGCGCTCTGGCGCTGATGGTGGTCCTCTGGAATCGCAGCCGTCTGGCTTTTTTCCTCTCCGGCTTCGCGCTTCTGAATCTGTTGCCGGCGTCGAATCTGTTGTTTCCCATCGGAACCATGATGGCCGAGCGCTTGTTGTATCTCCCTCTGGTGGGACTGGTGGCCACCGCGGTTCTCGGGATGAATGCAGCGGCGGGGCACCTTCGCCTGTCCGGCGCCGCAGTTGCGATTTGCGTTTTGGCGATGGCTGCCGGACTCGCTTTCAGAACCTGGTTGCGCAACCTGGATTGGGCGGATGACAAAACCATGGCCACCGCCGGCGTTCAAACCAGCCCGCGGAGTTTCAAGTTCCATCGATTGCTGGCGGCCCAACTTCTGGGGACGGATCCGTCTCAAAGCGACATAGACCACGCCCTTGCCGAGGCCGACCGGAGCGTGGCGATTCTGGCGTCATTGCCGGACGATCTGGACTTACCCGGCCCGTGGAATCTCGCGGCCGTCTGCCACCGCGTGAAGGGCGATAGGTTGCCGCGGGACGACGCCCGCGCGCAGTACGAAGAGGCGGCCCGATTGGCGCTGCGCTCGATCGCCATCGACATAGCTTCGCGCGGGGCATACGATCGGCGGCATGGGATGAAGGCCGCGGTTCCTGCCAGCGCCGCCGAGGGCTACCGGACGCTGGCGTCGGCTTACCTTCATCTCAACCGGGCGCCGGAGGCGTTGGCGGCGGCCATTCAGGCGCAAGGAATCGATCCGGCCAACACCGGCGTGTACGAAGAGATCGCCGATGCCGAACTTGCCCAGGAGCACGGCGAGAACGCCGCCATCGCTCTGGCCGAGGGAATGTTCGCAACCGGCGACCGCAACTTACTCGGCGAGTTACTGAAACTCTATCGGGGCGGCGTCGATGCGAATGGCTGCGCCATCAAGCCCGGCGCGCACGGCCCCACTCTCAATCCCGCCTGCCCGATGGTGCACCGAGATCTTTGCGAGGCGACTCTTCGCATCCATCGCACGGACCTGCAACGCCGGCTGGGCTGCGCCGAGTAAGCACCGTTTGCCAATATAGCTCTTCCAACGCTCCCTGGCTGCCGCGGCTGGGTAGCTCCAGTCCTGAACCGCGGCCACCAGGGAGCGCTCTGGTCGAGTTCCTTTAGAACGTATATTTCAACCCGAGCTGCAACTGGCGCATAGACGTAGAGGTGCCGCTGATGACTCCGAATCCCGAGTGCGCGGCCCCGGCCGGCGCTCCGGCGATCGCCGATCCCGCCAGAATATCGGCGTTGGGTTCACCCCAATTCGGATGGTTGAGCGTATTGAAAGCTTCGAAGCGAAGCTGGAGCCGGTGATGCTCGTTGTACGGCATGACGAAGTCCTTGTGCAATTCGGCGTCGATGTTGAAGATTCCGGGAGCCGTCGCCGTGTTCCGTCCGACATCGCCGAACTGGCCGGCGGGTGCTTCGGCGAACGCAGACCGATTGAACCAGCCCGCGGTAGTCTGGTTCGCGGCATTTACCGGACCGCCGATATAATTCGGCCGGTCGTAGCCCCCTTCGTCCGTACTGGCGTTATCCACTCCGCCGATCGTCAGAGTCATCGGCACCCCGTCCTGGACCGTCGAGGTGCCGCCGACCTGCCATCCGCCGATGACCGCGTTCAGCGCCCGGCTGTTGATGTCCAAAAGCTTCCCTTTACCCACAGGAAGTTCATAGAGGACGGACGTGATCCAACGTTGCGGCACATTGAAAGCCGACAGGCCGCGTTCGCACGTGAGGCAATAGCTGTTCTGCGGGAACAGTGTGTCATAGCCCTGCACGCGAATGCCGCTGGAATCGTCGATCGATTTGGAGTAAGTATAGGAAGCGATGACGCTCACGCCCTGGCTGAAACGCTTGGTTACCTTCAAGGCCAGCGAGTTGTAAATCCCGTTGAAGCCGTCGGCGACATACTGCATAATGCCGTAATCGGACCACGGAAGACGCGAGATCGAACTGCCTACCGTCCCGGGAGGAGCCTGGTTGGTGTCCTGGAAGCCGTACAGGTGATGGCTCTCCGAACCCAGGTAGCCAAGCTCAACCGCCCAGTTGTTGCTGACCTGGCGCTGGATGTTCACCAGGTATTGCTCGGTATACGAGGTGAAGTGTTGGTAGTCGCCCAAGTATGCGTAAGGCGCTGGAAACGACGGTCCCGCGCCATTGGCGCCGGGCGGGGTGACGGCATTCGCCCAGGTAGAGGGCAGCCCCTGTGCCGCTCCTGCCGTTGCCCAGGTCGCCTGACCGGTGTTCGCGGTCAGAGTCAGACGCACGCCGAGATTGCGCGCCATGTCGAAATACATCGAGTTCCCGCCGTCCTGGACATAGAACTCTCCGTAGGCCGCGCGGACCACGGTCTTGGTATCGGGAGACCACGCGATGCCGATGCGCGGCGCGAAATCGTCGTACCTGGTCTTGTTCAGGGCATTACTCTCCACGCCGTTATTACAGACGATCGGCGTGCTCGCCCAGGTGAAGGGAATGGCAGGGTTTCCGGCCGAAGGGTTGCCTGCGTATGCATTCTGGCAATTGCCCTGCCGGATGAAGTAGGGCTGGTTGGCCGCGGGCTGGTTGGAGGCGTCGATGATCTGCGGCTGCACGACGTTGATGTAATTCCCCAACTGATCCGTGAAAGGCGGAGTCAACTCCCACCGCAGGCCCAGCGTCAGCGTTAGTTTCGGCGTGATCTTCCAGGTATCGTCGACGAACGCAGCCGCGGCGTTGCGCTGGAAATTGGCGACGGCGTCCTGAAACGCCACCGTGGAATCGTACATGTCGCCCAGCAGAAACTCGGCGAAGGCGTCGCCGCCGGTGTGGGTCAGGCTCTGCGTCGCGTTGGGCTGGAAGGTGAATTGGCCGCGCAGGAATTGATTGCCTAAGGTGTCGAAATTCTGGCGATTGTATTCAAACCCGAATTTGAAGGTGTGTTTGCCTTTGACCCAGGACAGGTTATCGACAAACTGGGTGGTGTTGTCGGCGATCTGGTAAGGGTCGTCGCTCGAGTCGCCGAGGGCGCTGAAACCGTCGCCGGTGAAAGACATGGAGGGGACACCCCACTGCACCGGCGGACCTGCGCTCAAATTGGGAATGCCCAGGGATCCCACCGTGTTGACGCTGAAGGCGTCGGCGGTGCTGATCGCGTTGAAGATGCGCGTGTAACCGAAACGCGCTTCGTTCACCATGTTGGGCGTCAGGCTGCGCGTATTCGTACCGAGATACTGCTCATCTCCAGTAGTGACCTTGGTTCCCGTGATGCTCAGGCCGCCGGATTTTTGAACTTCGCTGCCCCAGCTATAACGGCCGCTCCACTGCGATTTGGAGGATTCGTTGAAGTCCATGCGGATAATGAATCCGTCGCGGTTGAATGGAGACTGGTTGTTCTGGACGTAGTTGTTCACCAGGCCAGGCAGCGTGGCGGAGTCGTAGAACTTCAACAGCGCCAGCGAGGTTGGATTGAGCAGGCTGGTCGGGATGGTGTTGTTCGGAAACGGAATCCCCTGGCCGGGTTGGTAGATGATGGTCGGATAGGCGCTGAAGTTGCCTTGGAACATCGCGGCCGTGGGCACGGAGTAGACGGCTTGGGCATTTTGCCGCTGGGCCAGCGTTTCGAAGTTGGACATGAAGAAGAGCTTGTTCCGGCCGTTGAAGAGCTTCGGAATGCGGACCGGGCCGTCCAGTTCGTAACCATAATCGTTCCAGTTGAACGCCGCCGCCACGGGCTTGGTAGTGGTGAACTGGTAGGGCAGGGCGGCGTAATCGACGTTGCGGTTGAACTCGAACAGCGCGGCGTGATAAGCGTTGCCGCCCGATTTGGTGACCACGTTGATTTGCGTGGCCTCGTGCCCGAATTCCGCCGGGTACACGCCGGTCTGCACTTTGAACTCCTGGATGGCGTCGATCGACGGGAGCACGATGTAGGTGTTGAAGTCAAAGTCCGTGTTATTGACCCCGTCCAGCGTGTAATAGTCGAAAAAGATGCGGTTTCCGCCGGTGGAGATAGACTGGTTGGCGCGGTCGCCGCCCTGCCGGGACTGTGCCTGGCCGGCCGCCGGGGAAAGCGTATTGGCGTTGGAGGTCAACGCCACCAGGTTTAAGTATTCGCGGCCATTCAATGGAAGCTCGGTGATGCTGGCGTTGGCGATCACCGTGCCCACGGTCGCGTCTTCGGCTTGCAACAGACTGGCGGTGGCCGAAACCTCGACGGATTCGGTAACCTGGCCGACCTCAAGCGTGAAATCCAGGCGGACGGTCTGTTGCACCTGGACCTCTACCTGGCTGGCTGTGGCTTTGAATCCCGTATGTTCGGCCTTCACATTGTAAATGCCAGGCGGGACGGAAGGGAAAGTGTAGTCTCCATCACTAGTGCTGATGGTTTGACGGACAGCATTGGTGCTGGTGTTGGTCAAGGTTAAGGCTGCGCTGGGTATCACGGCTTCGCTTCGATCGGTGACTCTTCCCGTGATCTCTCCGAAGGTCTGGCCCAACGCGTAAGTACCCAGGCAAAGGAACGCTCCGAAAAGCAACGTGGTTCGCATTTGTAAATTCACCTCATGGTGATTTGCACTACCCAAGGAGTGATTGGAAAGAGTCTACAACGAAAAGATTACGAGCGCACCGGGGAGGACTCGCCCACGGGGATATTACGCACGGCAGACGATCGGACCCAAGGCCGTTGAGACAGCGCCCACCCTGGCCGCCGCGACCGCTATTTCACAAGGTTGCCGGCGATATAAACCGCGTGGATCGCCCTGGTATTTTTGATATCATCGAGCGGGTTCCGGTCGAGCACAATCAGGTCCGCCCATTTAGAAGCCTCCAGCGTACCGAGGTCCTTTGCGCCCAGAAACTCCGCGGATCGCCTGGTGGCGGCGACCAGAACCTGCATGGGCGTCAGCCCGGATTCCACCATCAGTTCCAGTTCCCAGTGCTCGAAATAGCCCGGGAAGCGTCCGGGAGGTCCCGTATCCGTGCCGAACCCGTACTCCACCCCGGCGTCGACGAGCTTCTTCAGGTTCTTCTCAGCGGTCTCCAGAAATCCCGGGTATTCCTTGAAATGAGGGCCGGTTGAAATCGTCTGTTGATACGCCCGGCTGCCAAGCGTGTGGAGGGCCGCCGGCGAAACGGCGCGGGTGAAAAAAGGATCGCTCAGGAACGAGGGAGTGCCGGCATAGACGAACATGGAGGCTTCGCGCGCGAGCGTCGCGGCCATCTGCCAGGTGCCGTGCTTCTTCATGCTGTCGATCAGCGCCTGGTCGACGGGCTTGTCGCGCACGCTGTGGGCCAGACCGTCCACGCCATAATCCGTCAACTGTTTGGCATCCTGCAAATAGAAAATGTGCGCAGCCACGTGCAGGTGATGCTGGTGCGCGTCGTCGATAATCGCTTTGGCGATCGGATAGGGCATCTTGGGGAGCCTGCCCAGTTCGTCGTCCATCCAAAGCTTGATGATGTCCACCTTCTTGCGCGCCTGGGCCTCTACCGCCGCTTCCACTTCCCCAACACTGGATAAGCCCTGGTTCACTCCCGCGATTCCGCCGTAGCCGCCTTTAAAGATGAAACCCTGGCCGGCGGTGAAGACGCGGGTCATCGATGGCCTTCCGGCACGCTGTTGATCGCGAATCTGGAAGATCAGGTCCTGGTCGGTGCCCATGCTCAACACGGAGGTAACGCCGTACGATGCGTAAGTTTGCAGGTTCTTCTCCACGTTTTCGCGGGTAAAGAATTTGGCATTCTGCGTCAGGTCGATGGTGTTACCGAGGTGCCCGTGGAGATTGATGATTCCGGGCATGACGTATTTGCCGCTAAGGTCGACGGCCTGAGCGCCGGACGGGGCCTTCAGTTGAGCCATCGGACCCACCCAGACGATGCGCCCGGCATCGACAACCATGGCGGCCCTGGAGAGCGGCGGCCGGCCCGATCCATCGATCAGGGTGAAGTTCGTCAGGACCTTGATCTCGCCACGAAGCGGAAATACACAGAGCAGCAGCGCGGCTACCGAGACGGCTTTACTTGGTTCTTTTGCGAGCATCTTCGAGAATCCGTTTGGCGCGTGAAGGGTTGAAAACTCCGCAGGAGCAGAAGCGCGTCAGGTAAGTCACCGCCTGTTCCGGAGTCCGCCGGCCTTCCTTTACCCAATCCACCATCTTCTTCGCCAACGAAGAACTCACCATGCCGTGCCCGCACATGGTGGAGAGCGTCAACACGTCCTCATTCGGAAGGTGTCCGGTCTTGCCTTCGAACCCCAGCGAGTAGCCCACGCTGTGGCGGCAGATGCCGGCTTCGTGGCAGCATTGCTCGGCGCCTTCGATGGAGGTGGAGATATTCACGCTCAGGCCGAGGTCCGCCGCCTTGACGCTTTTTACGAAATCCTCCGCCGCCGCCCGGTTATCGAATACCGCGGCCGCCGTGGTAGCAGTGTCGAGGCCGGCAATCACGGCTTGAAAATCGGGCTGCACATCCCGCTTCCAATGCGACACCGGGCTCATCGATTTCGACGGCCGCAGCGCGCCGCCGTGCCTGGCATCCCCCAGGTTCACCGGGTTAAACGGCAGCGCCATCTCCAAAAACCTGCGCAGCCTGGGAACGGCATTTTGATCATTCTTCCCCCGGCTGCAAATGGCGAAAACCACGTAATCGTCGCGAAAACTCTCCGCGTCTCCGTACCGGTGAAGCGTATTGGTCATCTGGCTGCCACCTCACCCTGGCGCACGTCCGCTGGCGGATTGGTGATCCGGCCCAGGCCCGTATTGGTCTTGGCCCGCTCCAGCTTGTAACCCAGCCGTTCCAGAATCGGCGCCACGGTACGGTCTTCCCCATCCGCATCGCAGCGCGTTCCCACTCCCAGCGCAACCACCGTCTCGAGTCTCTTCTCCACGTCCCACACCAGCCGGACAATCTCCTCGGTGCGCTCCACCGGTACCTTGATCTCGATAATCGCCGAGAGCACTTTCTCATTCAAGATATCCTCGCGGATAGCGCCGGTTGCAACATCGGACATCAGGGCCGTGACGGGATTCTTCTTTTCAAACGCGACACCGGCGCGGGCCAGTTCCCAGGTCATCTCCTGAATCTCACGGAACCACACACCCACTCCCGGGCGGCCCAATTCAATGGTGAATCCGACCTCGCCCACCTTCACCCGGCCGCTGACGTCGTTGGTCTTCACCTCTTCGGTACCGCGCCCTTCCACGCCGGTCGATTCATGCGGCACGCGGGGATCGGAAAACGCGCGCCGCACGATTCTCGGCCAGGCCAGATCTTCGGGCGCAAACGCGGCCGTGGGACAGACATCGGGCTCGGGATCGAAGCGCAGGCGCATCACCTGGAATATCCTGCGGGTGGTCCGCACCAGCGTGGGATTGAGGTGCTCCTGGCTCAGGCCGTTATAACAGGCATAGCACTCCACGCACTCGTCGCGGTTCACGGTGGCGCGCTTGATGGCGGGATCGATGTAGATCGCTCCCATGGGACACACATAAGTGCAATTTCCGCACGCCACGCACTTATCAGGGTCGATTCGCATAGAGTTACTCCTCTAAGTCTTGAACGGTTCTCCGGCGCCCGGCCGCCGTGGATCGATCCGGCTGACGAGTAACGCAGAGAAAAGGCACAGGGCACTGGCTAAAAGAAACGGCGAGGTCCATCCCAGAAGAGTAGCCAGATAGCCGACCATCACGGCGGAAACAGCCCCACCCATATTACCCCAGGTATTCATCACCGAGGAGACCGAGCCGCTGAAGTCGCCGCCGATATCGATGCAGATCGCCCATGATACCGAGACAGTCAGTTCCAGCCCGGCCAGCGCGACGGTCAGGCAAACCATGGCCGCGACGGCGCTGGGCGCCAGGACACCCGGCAACAGAGCGATTCCGGCAATGGCGAAGCCGCCCATCGAAACGATCAACCGGCCGCGCCGCAGATCGTTCCATTGGTGGGCCAAGCGGTCCGATAACAAGCCACCCGCGACGTTGGTTACGGTGGCCGCCAGCAGCGGCAGGCTGGCCGACGCCGATCCGAGGCTGGTAAAGTGGCGCGCTTCCCGCAAGTATGTGGGAAACCAGGCCAGATATAGCCACAGCACCCAGCCATAGCTAAAATAGATGGTACTCAGATACCACAAATCGCGGCAGCGCAGGATCCGTCCCCACGGCACGGCGGGCCGCACGGCCGGAGGAATGGACGAGCCGGCCGTTCCCAGGTCTTCGACCGGGCGATTCAGTTCTTCGGCTGGCTGACGGAGTACCCCCTGGACGCGACTCGGAACCGGAGCGAAGACGGGCCCGCTGGGCGCCCCGTAATCGAGCGAATCATGCGGCCGAGGATTGATGATCGCCAGTTCCGCGGCATTGATGCCGGGATGATCGAATGGAAGATCGCGATAATAGGCATACCACACCACGGCCCACACGATGCCCACAACGCCAAAGAGATAAAAGACCGGCCTCCAGCCGGATAATGCGGTCAGCGCTACCACCAGCGCCGGAGCCAGGGCCGCGCCCAACCGCGAGCCGGAATGCTGGAATCCTTGTCCGAAGGCGCGCCGCCTGACCGGCAGCCAGCGCACCAGAGCCCGCGAACCGGCCGGAAACGCGCCCGCTTCGCCTATACCGAACAAGAAGCGCGTAGCGGCCAACGAGGAGGCGCTGAAAGTGAAGCCCGTCGCCGCGGTGAAAACGGACCACCACGCCATGGCCGCAGCCAGAATGATGCGCGGACCGAACCGATCGGCCATCCAGCCGGCCGGCACCTGAAACAGAGCATAGGACCAGTTGAAGGCCGACACGGCCCAGCCCATCGAAATCCTATCCACATGGAATTCACGCATGATGGCGGGGGCCGCGGCGCCGATCGCCCCCCGCTCCATGTACATCATGAAGGCCATCAGGAAACTCAGGCCCAATACGCGGTACCGCACCTCGCTGGCCGGAGGCTGAGTTGAATCGGACGGCGCTTTAGGAAGCAGTTCGGAGCCAGGCGGAAGCTTGATCATCCTATTCCGCTCCCCTCAATGCCGGATCGCCAGCAGTTTGAGATTTTTAAACTCGATCGGGTATTTCTGATATTGCAGCCGGATGCAACCTTCGGAAAAGCGCGCGTCGCGCACATCCAGCGTCCTGGTTCCGTTCAGCACAACCACCAGACGATCGCCGTCGGCGGTAATCTCATAATGGTTCCACTGGTCCGCGACGAATTTGAACTCTCCATCGGTCCTGGCTGTTCCTACAATCGACCCGGTGTTATAGCCCGCCGGCTGTGCCTTCCAAATCTGCACTTCGTAACCGCCGGCTCCATTCGGGGAGCGGATAAATACGCCGCTGTTGGTGTCCTCGCCGGTCCGGAAATCGACCTTCAGCACGAAGTCCTTGTAACTGGCTTTGGAAGTCAGGTAGCCGGCCGGATCCCCGCACGGCGAGAGAGTTCCGGCAACCACATCCCAGTGGGACGCGCCCTGGACGGCGGCGGCTTGCCCCTGGGGTGTAGAGCACGTCCGCGGATGGGAGCCGATCGCCGGCGCGGAGCCCGGCTGCGGGGAACCGCTGGACTTCCCGGGAGCGGCACTTCGCCCGGCGCCGCCGCCTCGCGCCGGGGCCTGCGGATTCGCCGAAGTCCAGCCGTTCAGGCTTTGGCCATCGAACAGGAGCACCCAGCCCGCGGCCTTCTCCTCCGGCGTCAGAACATTGTCGGCGCCGAACAGCCCCGCGGTTGAGATGAGGAGAAGCGATCCTGCCAGTAGGACTTTCATGCTTACCATGGCATTTGGCGCTTCGTGAATTTGCGGCCGATCTCGGCGGTCTGCTCACTCGCCGGCCCCACCATGACACCCTCTTTGATCATGTCCACTACGTCCGTGGCCGTCATGGTGTTGAGGAAGGCAATGTGGTTGGCTTTGCAGGCCGCCAACACCTTCGCTCTGGCTGCCCGCATCCTGGGGTCATCGACCGCTCCCCGGCCGGACGGCACACCGAGCGACATGGCCATGTCTCCCGGCCCCCACTCCGCCATCCCGATGCCTGGAATCTGGAGGTTCTCTCCTACGTTCGCCAGGGCGTACTTGTCCTCTTCCTTTACGCCCAGCAGAAGCTCCCCGTTCGGGTTGAGGGGCCACGGATCGGCCTTCTGTTCGTACTCCTGCACCGAAATTCCCCAGATCTGCGCCGCCGTGGGATTTCCGTGTACCCCCCGGCGCCCTTCGCCGAGCAGCGGCCCGACTCCTTCCTTGTGCATAGGAAGGCGCACCGCTTCGATGAAGGCCCTGATGGCGCCCGGCGTGTCCGCGTGGGTGAGCATGATGCCGTGAACGCCCGCGGCCAAGACCTGTTGGAACATCCAGGCATTCGCGTGAACAGCCGCTTCATCGGTGCCGTTGACCGGCACATTGACGATCACCGCGGGCGTACGATGGCCGCTCCTGGTGGGGCCGCCCGCCACCAGGCCTTTCATGTAGGCAGTCAGACCCACGATGTCATAGGGGGCGTGCTCCATGTCGTAGCTGATGTAATCGGCATAGGTCTGGGCGTCCTTCTTGCCCTGTTCAAAGCTGGCGGTTGGACCTCCGCCTCCGCCCGGTGTTCCGGTATGAGATCCGGTGTAATAGATCGGCTGGCCGTCGGCAAGCAATTCAACCGCGCGGTTGATCCGCTTCGGCTTGTAAGCCGGGTCGCCGTTTTGTGCCAGCAGCACCGCCACACCGAACGCCAGGGCCAGCGGTAGAGCCAGCAGGCAGATTCTCCCCCCAATGCTTTTCATATCCCTCCTTTCAGACGTAGACTCCTCGGTTTGTCAAACCGCCTCCTGAGCGAATCAAATAAAGTCGATGCGAAAAATCGGGCCGGCTGCCGGACTATCGTGGTTGGGCCAGCGCGGATAAATGCCGCCATCCAAACCGATCAGATTCCCCTCGTGCATGGCGAGCTTACTGTCGTTGCCGAACACCCGCCAGTTGGTCCCGTCGCCCGGCGGAATCCCGTGATAGCCTCCAGTTCGACGGTTGTCCCCGGGCGCGGCGAGGAATTCCCGCTTGGTCATGCGTCTCCTTCCGGGCTTCCCGATCGCATCAATGGACGTGGCGGATTATATAACATCTGCTCGGGCGACGGAATGCTTGCTTGCCGGGTGATGCCGGGTGCTTGCCGGGTAGTGAACCGGTGACACTCATCGGTTCACCGGTTCACCGGATGCGCCCGGCAATCGGAAAGAATATAATCGGCGGAATGTTTCGAGCGTTTGCCTACACCTTATTCGCGGCGGTGCTGACTACGGCGGCGCTGGCGCAACCGGCCGATTGCAACGCGCCGGCCGCCTCGCCTTCCGTAACCATTTCTCTTCCCGGACCTCCGTTCATGGTGGCCCCATCGAAGGACA
>JASHSS010000469.1 GCA_030038565.1 Bryobacteraceae bacterium | reverse complement strand
GGGAGCGAGGGGGTGCGGCGGAGGAGCAGGTGGGGGAAGGAATTCGGGGGGCGGAGGGTTGCGGAGCCGCGGCTGGAGAAGGGATTTCAGGGGGGAGGGGGTGCGGCGGAGGTGCGGTGGGGGAAAGATTTCGGGGGCGGAGGGCGGCGGGGGGAGGATTTCGGCCGGGAATGTGCGGGAGGGGGGTGCGGCGCGTGGGGATCGTGGGTTCGCGAAAATCGGCGGGCAGGCTGAATGCCTGCCCCACCTGAGCTTGCGGCAACCCTAGCGGGCGGCTAATTTGCGGCCGGCGGCGAGGTTGTCGTAATTCAAAATGGCGTTGAAGACCAGGAAGTAGCTGCCCTTGGTCTCGGTGCGCCAGAAGGGGTTGTTGGAGAAAAGGACCACGTGGCCCTGGCCGTAGGGCGAATCGACTACGGCGGGGTGCTGGGCCAGTTCGCCGCCGCCATCGAGGAGACCGGAGACCAGCAATTCGTTGGCGTTGGCGTAGCGCAGGATGACGCGGGGGCGCTCGACGGGCGGAATGACGTTGACGGGGTTGCGAAGCTGCTCATCGGTGAGAGGGAGGGCCTCCCAGGCCTCGGCGTGCGGCTCTTCGGGAATTTCGGAGGGGGCGCGGCCTTCGGGAAGGTCGGGGTCGTCGGCGGTGCCGCGGCCGGTGGGACGGGCGCTCTCGCCGCCGCCGCGGCGTCCTCCGCCACCGCCGCCGGCCATATTGCTGAGATTGAAAACGGGGGGGTTGTAGTCGTAGACGGCCAGGTTATCGGTGTAGCCGTAGGCGATGGGGCTCGAGGCATCCACCATTTTGGTGCGCAGCGCGGAGCCGGTCACCTTTAAATTGCGGGAGGCGGAGATGCTGACGCCGGGGGTGAAACCGAAGGTGACGGCGAAGTTGGTGGTGTCGGTGGCAACCACTAAGAGACCGCCCTGGCGCACGAATTCCTGGAGGTTCTGGAGACCGGTCCAGCCGAGGCCGGGGCGCATGTCGTCGGTTTGATCGATCTTGCCGAGGTTGGGAGTGTTGGGGGTGGTTTTCCAGGGGAGCGGATTTCCATACATGGGCATACCGCTGACGATGGATTGGGGATTGCCGCGGCCGGCGGGCGGAAAGACGATGGCGTCGTAGCGGGAGCGCAGGTCGCCGCGGGCGGCGACAGTCTGGACGTTGATGTAGTCGTAGGGGACTTTGAGGCGGTCGAATTCCATGCGCCACCAGCCTTCGTGCTGGGTGCTGCTCCAGGTGTGGAGGAGGGCGACGCGGGCGGCGCGCAGGGGATGGGTTTTGACCTGCGGGGCGGCATCCACGGCGTAAGCCTGGATGCCGAGTTCCTGGGCAGCCTTGGAGAGATCGGCGGAGGGGACATTGCGGACGATGAAGGAGCCGCGGTTGAATTTATGGCCGGCGGCTTCGAAGGGATCTTCGGCGGCTTCGAAGGAGGCCTGCGGGAAACGGTAGCGCAGAGTGACGAGGGCGAGGTCGGCGTCGTGATTGACGAGGAAGACGGAGCCGGTGTTCTGGACGCCGCCGGGAGCGGCGACGGGGCCTTCGACGCGGGTCATGGAGGCATCCAGCACTTTGACGTCGGTGACGCGGGCGACCTGGACGTTCTGGAGCTCGCCGAAGGTCCAGCCGGTATCGTCGTAGACGGTCTTCTGGGGATCGTTGGGAGCCCAGTACTGATAGTCGAGGAGGGTATCGGCTATGCGGCTATAGGGCTGATCCATGCGCAGGATGTAGGAGCCGGCGGGGAAGGTGCGGGGCTCGGGCTTGGGCTTTTCGGCGGAGCGGCGGGCGGCGCCATCGGTTGCTCCGTCGGTGGGGCCGCCGGCGGCGCCGTCGGTTGCGCCATCGGTGGGCGGGGCGCCGCGGCCTCCACGGCCGCCGCGGCCGGACTGGCGTTTGGCGGGCATGAGCACGGTGAAGGGGGCGGTGGCGCGGGAGATCTCGCAGCCCTGGGCCTGCATCAGGCGGAGGAGTTCGGCCTGCGCGCCAGGGCGGGGATCATCGGCGGTGAAGACATAGGCCGCGGGACCTTCGATGCGGGGCTTCTGGATGGCGCGCTTGGACTTCAGATAGAAGTTGTTGAGGAAAAGCTTTTCGTTGGCGGCGAAGAAGTTGAGCGCGGTGAGGAGGCCGGTTTCCTCGTAGTTGTTGTTGTCGCGCTGGGACCACTTGGCTTTGGGCAGAGGAGGATTCTGTTTGAACCAGGTGCGCGCGTATTCGTTGGGACGGAGGGTGCGCTCTTCGGTATCGGCGCCGGCATTGCCGAAGGTTTCGTAGAGGCGGCTGATACCGTTGTGGGTGGCGGCCATGAACATGAGGTAGCTGGGGGACCAGGTATCGAAGGTGCCATGGGCGAAGACGCCGGGCATGCCGAATTTGGTCATTTCGGAGACGTTGTTCCAGCCCATCATCTGCCACTCGTCGGCCAGGAGGGGATCGATCCAGGCGTTGTAGGGGCCGTCGCCGATGGTGTTGTCGTAGAGGTAGGGGACGGATTCGTGGAGGTCGTGGAGGACCTGGGCTTTCCAGTAGAGGAAGGTGTTGAGGACGTTGCGGGTGAGGGCGAGGGTGAGGCCCATGGCGTCGCGATTGTTGTCGTGCATGACGTAGTGGCCCCAGTAGATGAGCGAGGGCCACTGCTTGCCGGGATTGGCGAGGTGCCAGCGGTAGATGTCCACATAGCGGTCGCGGCCGTCGACTTCGACGATGGGGGTGATGAGGGTGATGACGTGGTCGCGGATGAAGCGGATATAGGGGCTATCGTCAACGGCGAGGCGGTAGGCCAGTTCCATGAGGGCGGTGGGAGCGCCGCTCTCGGTGGAGTGAATGGTGCCGGTGATGTAGTAGATGGGGGCGGAGGCGGCCACCAGTTTGGCGGCCTGGGCGTCGTCGAGGTTGATGGTGCGGGGGTCGGCGAGCTTGGCGAGGCGGGCGTGGTTGGAGTCGAGATCGGCGATGAGGCGCTCGGAGGCGACGGCGACGGCGATCATCTCGCGGCCCTCTTCGGTGTGGCCGATGGAGAAGACCTTGACGCGCGGGCTGGCCTTTTCGAGCATGCGCATGTAGGCGTAGACCTGGGTGGAATAGGGCAGGATGCCGGGGGCGCCGGAGACGTCGCCGAGGACAGCTTTGGGGGTGGGGACGGTTTTGGAGGCAGGGAGGTAGTCGGTGAGGGGGGAATTAAAAAACGGCTCGGTAGTGTACTCGCGGATTTTGGCGGTGTAGGCGTCGTCTACGGCTTGGGCGGGGTCGCGGCCGGGCGACATGGGTTGGACGGCAGCGGGCTGGGCGAAGAGAGAAGCCGCGCAGGC
>JASHSS010000468.1 GCA_030038565.1 Bryobacteraceae bacterium | reverse complement strand
GTGGCCTGGAAGAGGCCAATCGGCTTGCCGTCGCCGATGGCCCACTGCCGCTCGCCGTGCCGGAAGGCGGGGATGGAGGCCACCGGCATCAGCAACGCGTCCAGCGTTTGCATCTGGCGCACCAGCGCGGCGCGCACGCGGTCCCGCGCGGCCAGGGTGATGAGCAGTTGTTCGGCGGTGGGCGGCGGGGGCGCGGCAGCGAGCGATTCCAGGAGTGTGGGATGGCATTCCTTCTCATGACCCTCCACCACTTTGCGCAGGGCCGCCGCCAGCCACAGGAACAGGGTGGCCCATTGATTGGGAACGCGTTCCAGCCCCCGCGGCTCGAAGAGCTTCACGTCCCAGCCCAAAGCTTCTCCGAACGCGGCCGCATGGTCGATGGCCTGGGTGATTTCGGGATCCACCGGGACCCCGTAGAAGCTCAACCAAACACCCAGCCGCAGCCTCTCCTGGGAATGCTCAGCGGCCGGAGCAGGTGTGGAAAAAGGATCTTCCGGGTCGAAGCCCGCCAGCACCGAAAACAGCAACCGCAGGTCTGCGGCCGTCCGCGCCATGGGGCCCGCGACTCCCGTGAGGCCGCCGGGATATCCCAGGGAGGGATAATGGCCGCGCGTCGAAATCCGCCCCGGTGTAGGCTTCAGGCCGGCGATCCCGCAGAAATGCGCCGGAATGCGAATCGAGCCGCCGCCATCGGTGGCCACCCCACCCGGCGAGCAGAACGCCGCGATGGCCGCCGCTTCGCCGCCGCTCGATCCGCCCGGGGTGCGCTCCACATCCCACGGATTATTGGTGCGCCCGGTCACCAGGTTGTCGGTTTCGTAGCTGGCCAGCAACTCCGGCGTGTTGGTCTTGCCCAGCACAATCGCCCCGGCCTTCCGCAGGCGCGCCACCACGGCCGCGTCCTCGGCAGCTCGGTGACCCTCGCGCAGGCGGCTTCCCGATTGCGTCGCGTAGCCTGCCACGTCGAAGCTGTCCTTGACTGTGACCGGCACGCCCGCGAGCGGCCCCAGGCGATCGGCGCCGCCATCCTTTGTATGCACCAACGCCTCTTCGGCCGCGCGCGCCTCGGCCACCGCCTCTTCGGCGAAGATCATGCGGAAGGCATTCAGCGACGATTCCCGCGCATTGATCTCGGCCAGATGCACCTCCACGAGTTCGACCGGCGAAACCTGGTGCGCACGCACCAGTTCCGCCATCCTGCCAAGAGACGCGCGTGTCAGCATGGGTAGATTATGGCGCGGTACCGGGCCTTCCCGCACGCTTCCTGGCCCTGGCTCGAAGCCGTGATTTCCGGGTCGCGGTAGCGAAGTGGCTTCCCGGCGCGGTACCGGTTCGGGCCGGCAATCGCGGCTGGAACTCAGGAAGCCGGGCACTGCCGTGGGCGATTGGGGAGCGGACGGCCTGGTCGCCTCAAGGCCGCGCGCCGCCCGTTAATGCCAGGGGCTTCCATTCGGCGGAGGGAAACGGGAAACCCAGGTAGGCGGCCAGCGTGGGAGCCACCGAACGCATATCCATCTCGCCGAGCGAGAGGCCGTGGCCCACATCCGGCCCGGCCATGAAAAACGAAGCCAGCATTTCCGGATGTGAAGGCGCATAACCGTGGGTGCCTCCTTTGGCTGGGATAACCAGCGCTCCCACCGAATTCACCGCGGAGAAATTCGCCTGCATATCCACCCAGAAGGCGGCCTGGGGATTTCCGCCCATGGAGGCGATCGCCTGCCGGTCCAGGATGCGGGCGATGCCGTTGGCCGGGTCGGCGGCCAGGCGGGCCAGCAGTTGCGCGGTCTTCGCGCGGGTGGCCTCATCGGCGGGGTCCTTCAGAAGAATGGCCGCCGATCCGCCATCCACTTTGGGAAAGGCCTTCCAATCCAGCACCACCGGCGCGCCGCGGAACCCGGCGCCCGGCCCGAGCGTCACCAGGCCTTCGCCGGCGAAAGCGCGCATCAGGTTCAGGCTGTGGGCGATGGCCGAAAAGCCGTGGTCCGAAACCACGCACACCGCGACATCCGGAACGGCGCCGCGGGCGGCGTCTTCCAGTTGCCCCAGCATGTCGTCGATCTGCTCCAGGGTGCGGTTGGATTCGGGGCTGAACGGGCCGGTCGCGTGCTGCAAATGATCCAGCGCCGCCAGGTGCAGGGTCATGAACTGCGGTTTCCCGTGCCGCAGGATCCAGAGGGCGTAGCGTGTGCGCGCCCAATCGCCGGGGATGGCATCATCCAGATCGAGGATGTACGGCCCGGCTTCGCGAGCGATCTCCGCCACCATTCCCGGGGTGCTCACCACGCGCAGCAGTTTGAGATCGTCGGGACTTTTGGCCGCGCGCCAGAATTCGGGAATGTTGTAGCGGATGGCTTTGGCGCCCACCGTCACGGGCCAGGAAACGCTGGCCGTAACCAGCCCCGCTTTGGACGCGGCGTCCCATAAAGTCGGCACGGCGATGTCTTCGCTGTACCAATACCAGCCTTCGAAATTGAGCCCCAGCGGATCGAACGTAAGGTTGGAGTAGATTCCATGCCGCGACGGCCAAACGCCCGTGACGAGAGTGGTGTGGCTGGGATAGGTGACCGTGGGCAGCACGCCGCGTACCCCGGAAGCGTGCGCGCCCTCCCGCAGGATGCGCCGCAGATGCGGAATCTTGAGGCCGTGCGCGTCGGCCTGGAGAACGTAATCGGGGCGCAGGCCATCGATGGAAATGAGCAGCAGCGCGTGGCCGGAAGCCGACAGCGGCACGCTCACCATCGCGAGCATCAGGGAAAGACGGGGGAGCATGGCTTCATCGTAACTCCGGGCGGGCGCGGCGCGGCCGGCAGGCCTCCAAAACCCTGCAAACACACGTGAACATCTTTTTCGGAGTGCTTGACCCGAAAATCTAATTGGCATACTATTGGCTGGTAGCACGATAGGGGGAGTTGATTGGCGCGCTTGACCGAGGTGTTTCGCCCGGCGGCCCACGTTGCCAGGCTGCCGGAACCGCAAATCCACAAGCTGTATCCCCGCTTTCGCTGGCGCATCCTCGAATCCACCTTCATCGGCTACGCCACGTTTTACTTCGTTCGCAATAACCTGCCGGTAGTTTCCAAGGAGATGGGGCAAGCCCTGTCCTACTCCAAA
>JASHSS010000467.1 GCA_030038565.1 Bryobacteraceae bacterium | reverse complement strand
ACTTCCACCGGCCGTGTGCTGTGCCTACCGTCCTCACCGAGGCCAACGGCAAACGCCGCCGGATCTATCAGCGGTGGGCTACCCCATGGGAATTATTTCGGGAGTTGCCACAGTGCGAGAGCTTCCTGCGCCCGGGCATCACCTTGGCCGAGTTGGAGGATTTCGCTCAACGGCAGTCCGATACGGAGGCTGCCTTGCTATGCAGCGCGCCAAGCGCAAGCTACTGGGCAGTATCCAAGAGCAGACGGCATGAAGAGACCCCCTGCGCCTCCCGTTGGTCGGCGATCGGACCCTGTGCTTGGGTCAGGCGAAAACCCAAACCTTCCCTGGAAGGAAAAACCAACCTACGGTTGAGGCATCCGAGCGCCTCCCGTTGGTCGGCCCGAGGCTCTGCAATCTCACTAGAAAGGAGACCTCAGCTCCCTACCTGTACCCCCCTCGGTTCAGGCTCATCCTTCGATGAGAATATGCTGCTACCACACGTTCAACTCCACGGGCCCGCCGCTCTGGCAGCCGGTCTCCCTGGCGGCCGAGATCTGGTTGCCGGAAATCTCCAGGTATCCCGAGCTGCCTACGATGATGAACAATTCGCCCGATCCGGCTTCCGCATAATGGCGCGCCAATACCCCGATCTGCCGGCCTCCGGCGGTGAGCAGAAAGTCGCGCTTCTCCAGGTCCGGAAAATCGGCGCTGTGGAAATTGGTGACCATGTTGCCGAAGTGGTCGATCTTCAGGATGCGGCCGTTCCACATGTGCTTGCCGGTCTGCTGCGGTTTCTCGAAGGCCGGGCGCAGGTAGTCGTCGATGGCCCGTCCCATGCGCGCGGCGGGCACGCCCTGGGCCACGTGCGCCGCCACGGGCGCGAAAACATCGCGGCCGTGAAATGTGCGGCTCACCGGCTGGCGGAAGTAGCGTTCGGCGGAGATGAGCCGGATTTTGTGCTTCTCGCGGGAATAGATCATCGACAGCACGCCGTTGTCGGGCGCCACGAAGTAGTGGCCGCCGGCTTCCATCAGGATGGGCCGCCGCGCGCTCCCCACGCCCGGATCCACCACCACCACGTGCACGGTTTTCTTCGGAAAATACTTCCACGCCTGGGCGATCAGATAGGCGCCTTCGGCGATATCGAAGGGCGCGGCTTCATGGCTGATATCGGCGATCCACGCCTCCGGGCAGATGCCCAGAATAACGCCTTTCATGACGCCCACGTAATGGTCGGCCAGGCCGAAATCGGTAGTCAGGGTAAGGATCGGTTTAGGCATTGGTAAAATGAGGTCTGTGCAACGTTTCTATTTCGACCATAACGCCACCACGCCGCTCGCGCCCGAAGTGCTCGAGGTCATGGTGTCGTGTCTCGGTCAAGTGTATGGCAACGCGTCCAGTATCCACTATTTTGGGCAGGCCGCCAAGCAGCGACTGGAGCAGGCGCGCCGCGAGCTGGCCTCTTTCATCAACGCCAACCCCGCGGAGATTGTTTTCACCGGCGGCGGCACCGAAGCGGACAACCTGGCCCTGCTGGGGGTGCTGCGCGCGCGGGCTTCGGAAACGGCGCGCCATCTCATCACCACGGCCATCGAGCATCCCGCCGTGCTGGCCACCTGCGCCCAACTGGAGCGCGAGGGCGTCGCCGTAACGCGCCTGCGGGTGGGATCCGGCGGGGTGGTCCAGCCCGACGACGTGCGCCGCGCCCTGCGCCCCGAGACCGCGCTGATTTCGGTGATGCACGCCAATAACGAGCTGGGCGCCATCCAGCCGATTGCCGAAATCTCGCGCATCGCCCGCGAAGCCGGCGTGCCGCTGCACGTGGATGGCGTCCAGGCGCTGGGCAAAATTCCCGTGGATGTCGACGAGCTGGGGGTGGACCTCTACAGCCTGAGCGGCCACAAGATTTACGCGCCCAAGGGAGTCGGCGCGCTGTACGTGCGCAAGGGCACGCGCCTGGCGCCGGTCAGCTTCGGCGGCCACCACGAGCGCGAGCGCCGTCCGGGAACCGAGAACGTGCCCTCCATCGCCGCTCTGGGCGCGGCGGCCACGCTGGCGGGGCGCTGCCTGGCCGGCGACGCGGAACGCCTGGAGGCCCTGCGCGACTGTTTGGAAAACGCCGTCCTGGAGCGCATCCATGGCACCGGCGTCAACGGCTCGCGCTGGCGTCGCACGCCCAATACGTCGAACCTGTATTTCGATGGCGTGGATGGCGAGGCCATGGTAATCGGGTTGGACCTGCGCGGCTTCGCCGTCTCCACCGGCGCGGCCTGTTCTTCGGGCGCCATCACGCCTTCGCACGTGCTCACCGCCATCGGCCTATCGGGCGAACGGGCCCGCGCCAGCCTGCGGTTTTCCCTCGGCCGCTCCAACACCGCCGCGCAGGTGGACGCCCTGGTGGAAGCGTTGGAGTTTTCCGTGGCGCACCTGCGCCGGATTTCCGTCAATGCCTGAGGCGCCCATCGCCGTGGCCATGAGCGGCGGAGTGGATAGCTCCACCGTGGCCGCGCTCCTGGTGCGCCAGGGCCGCTCGATTGTGGGCATGACCATGCAGCTCTGGAACCAGCGCCGCCTGCCGGAGCTGATGGAAGGCGGAGCTTCCTCCGCTCCCGGCGCCGGGCGCTGTTGTTCGCTCGACGACGTTTACGATGCGCGGCGCGTGGCCGAGCAGATCGGTGTCCCGTATTACGTGGTCAACTTCGAGCGCCAGTTCGAAGAGCAGGTGGTGAAGCCGTTCGTGGCCGAGTACCTGGCTGGGCGCACGCCCATCCCCTGCACGCTCTGCAACAACTACATCAAGTTCGATCGCTTCCTGGAGATGGCCGATGCGGTGGGCGCGGGCCTCATGGCCACCGGCCACTATGCCCGCACGCGCTACGACGTCGCCAGCGGCCGCTACCAGTTGCTGCGCGCCGTGGATGCTTCCAAGGACCAGACCTATTTCCTGTTCGGCCTCACCCAGCAGCAGCTTTCCCGGACGCTCTTCCCGCTGGGCGAGCTGACCAAGCCCGAGGTGCGGGAGCTGGCGCAATCCATGGGCCTGGCGGTAGCCGCAAAGAGCGACAGCCAGGAAATCTGCTTCGTGCCCAACGGCGATTACGCGGCCTTCATGACCGCGTATTTGAAGGAGAGCGGGGCCGCGCCCGAAGCCACCCACGGCCCGATTCTTTCGACCGATGGCCGCAGGCTGGGAGAGCACTCGGGCGTCCACCATTTCACCGTGGGACAGCGCCGCGGCCTGGGCTTGGCGACCGGCGAGCCGCTGTACGTCATCTCGACCAATCCCCAATCTCAGAGCGTCGTCGTGGGCGGCCGGGACGAGTTGCTGCGCGGCGAGTTCACGGCCCGCGCGGTGAACTGGATTTCCGTCGCCGGCCTCGCCGCGCCCGTGCGCGCCGAAGTCAAGATCCGTAACAAGCACACCGCCGCCCCAGCCACGCTATTCGCCACCGGCGACCCTGCGCGCGTGCGCGTGATCTTCGACGACCCGCAGCGCGCCGTGACGCCCGGGCAGGGCGCGGTGTTTTATCGAGCGGACCTGGTGCTGGGCGGCGGCTGGATCGAATAACGTTTCCGCTGCGCTTACGGAGGGGGCGCCCCTCCTGCGACCTGCTTGGCAACGGAACCGAGCCGCGATCATAAGTGGTGCCCGTACGCCTGCGGCGCGCCGAATTCGACCAGGACTTGCTGACCCGAGTCCAATGGGTAAAGACAGTTTCCGCTATGGATGGTCCGGCATGCGAGAGTTTCCATTCGTTGGTAACAGCCCGGGCGTGGTACGATTCGGCCGCTTCCCGGCCCCCGGCAGCTGCGGGGCCGGAGCGCCTGGTTACACCGGTTTGCCAGTGTAGTGCGCTCCGCGGTGGACATCGGCATGGTCTTCGAGAGACTCCAGATGTGTCACGACCTCGGCGGGTATTCCCAAGGCCACCGGCACTCGTTCTTCCAGTATTGTGGCCAGCCGGTGCGCCTCGCTCACCGCCGTCGCCTGCGGAAACAAGAGGTGCACTTCGACAATTTGGCGATAGCCGGTGTTCCGGAAACGCACCCCGTGGTATTGGATGCCCAGCTCTGCACAGATGGTATCCAGTACGTCTCGGATCTTCCGCCCGGCCTGCGGGTCGGAATAATCCAGCAGCCCCACCGCCGAATGCCAGACCAGGCGTCCCCCCGACCAGAGGATGTTGATGGCCACGGCCATGGCGACCAGCGGATCGATTGGTTTCCAATGCGTCAGAACTACCAGCCCCAGTCCTCCCACCACCCCAAAGCTGGTCCAGCTATCGGTCAGCACGTGTTTGCCGTCCGCTTCGAGAATTAACGAATGCGTCCTCCGGCCGGTGCGCAGCAGATAGTAGCCCAAGCCCGCATTGATGATGCCGGCCAACAGTAACAGCGCCGTGCCTGCCCCCAGGTTCCCCAATTGCAACCCCGCCATCCACTTCCGGATCGAATCGAAAATGATGGCCATTGCCGCGACGATGATCATGGCGCCTTCGAATCCTGCCGAGAAGAACGCGATCCTCTCGTAGCCGTAAAGGAACTCCGGCCGCGCCGGCCTGGCGCTGAGCCGAAGACTGAAGGCGGCAAAGCCCACGGCCATTACGTGGACCACCGACTCGGCTGCGTCGGAGAAAATCGCGGCCGATTGGGTAATGAGATACGCCGTAATCTTGGCCACCAGCATAACCAGGCCAACCATCAGGGAGAGATGGATGGCAAAGCGCGCATCGCGTAATCGCTCTTCGTCGCTCGGTTTTGTTGAGTCGCTAGCGGCTGGTGCGGGCAACATCGCCATCCCTCTACGTGTCCATGCAGGTTCCCATGATATAATTTACGACAATCAGGTTCTCATATATTGTAATGGAGGGTTTAACGCAATGCCGCGGATTCTAGTGGTGGATGACGAAGGCGGAATCCGGCTCCTCCTCTCCCATGCTTTCACACGCGCCGGTCACGAAGTTCGAACGGCCGCCCATCCACGCGAGGCTATGGCGCTTTGCGCCTCGGAACATTTTGACGTTTTGCTCTCGGATGTCAAGCTGCCTGAGATGAATGGTCACGAACTGGTGCGCTGGGCCGTACGTTCTTACCCTCACATCCGCTGTATCCTCATGACTGGTTTTGACGATGTCGACTGCCAGGAGTGCCCGTTCCTGTCGCGGTGCCGGCTTCTGGCGAAGCCGTTCGATCCGAAGGATGCAGTGAAACTGGTGGAAGAGTCCCTCCGGGAGGATCCACCCAATTAAGTCCCGCCTCAATGGTAAATCGCCGCGGATCGGGCCGCGATCCGCAGTTCCACAGCCCCGGCGTGTGTGGTCACGGCCGGAGTTGCGTCCAGTTCATCCCGAATTGTAACGCCGTCGCCAATCCGCGAGCCGCCCATAGGAATTCTCAGCGCCGCTTCCGTGGCGGCGTTGTTCAGAACCACCAGCACCGAATCTCTCGCCGTGACACGCGCGAACGCGTACTGGTCGTTATACCAGCCTTCCGCGGCGCAGAGGTTCCAGCTTAGTTTAGCGAGGCGCCCGAGTAACATACGTCCAAGACAACGGCCCAGAGGATTTCCGGAAGGCGTACCCTCCGTTTGGGACATCGCGACTCTAACTTCGCAGGCGCAGGACGAACCACACCAGCCCAAATACCAGCAGCGCGGGCGGCACGGCACGGGCCAGTTTTCCGGCGCGCGAGAAGAGCAGGGCGAGCAACCCGAGGACCGCGATTTCGGCGGCGGCGGCGCCGGTGAGCACGTATCCGGCATGGTACCCGGCGGTTTGGAGGAACAGGTAAAAGTACAAGCCGTGGAAAATGCCCAGCAGTCCCGCCACCAGCCAGCGCGAGCCGGCTTGGGGAAGCAGCACCATTTCCGCCGCGAGATAGGCGATGGTCAGGGCGGCGGCGGCTTCCACGAAACGCGGCGCGGGTTGCCAGCCGGTATGCGGCGTCACCAGCACGGCGGCGATCTGTCCGGCCACGAACATGGCCGCTATGGCGGCCAGTTCCGCGCGGCGGCGGGCGGCCATGGCGAGGGCGGCCAGGAAAAGAATCTGCGAGGCGCCTCCCAGCGCGCGGACAAAACCGGCTCCGGATTCGGTGGCCGCGATTTCCGCCGGGGTGGGCGGACGGAAACGCAAAGTGGCGCGCGGGAAGGAAAAGTCGAAGATCGCCTGGTCGTTGCGGCCGTCCAAGGTGGCGCGCAGCAGGTGGACATGATTGGGGACCGTGGCGGCGTACAGGGTACATTCGACATCCACGCGCGTGGGGGGCGCCTGGAATTGATAATCGGCTTCGCAGATAAAAGTATCCTGCGAGGGTTCGGGGTGGCAGGCGTGGTCCTGGAGGAGCGCGCCGGCGAAGCGGATGTGGGCTAGCAGAGCATCCTCGGGGTGGGCCGTGTGGGAAATTTCGTAGAGCGGCATGCGCAGGGTGTAATGGGCCTGCGCGCCCACGATGGTGAGATCGCCGGAGCTCATGCTCACGGCGTGGCCCCAGGCATTGGCTGCGCCCAAAGCAGCCAGCAGCCAGGCGCGTCCGCTCATAGGCCGACGGGGGTCACGGGACCGTGCCGCGCCACGCGCGCTTTGCGCATGCGGTGATAGAGTATCCGCACCAGAGCCAGCACCGGCACTGAGAGGAGCGTCCCGGGGATGCCGGCCACCTCAGCGCCCGCGAAGACGCCGAACAGCACCAGCAGGGGATGGACTTCCACGCCCTTGCCCATCAGGCGCGGCGAGAGGATGTAGTCCTGAAAAAAACGATAGGCCAGCAGAAAGATGAGCACGGCCAGAACCGGGGCACGCCCCACGCCCGCCACCATCAGGGCGCACGCCCCGGCGCTGAGCGGCCCCACCATGGGGATGAACTCGAGAATCCCGGCGAGCGCCGAGAGCAGCAGGCCGTAGGGCACGCCCATGATCAGAAAGGCGATGTTATAAGCGGTGAAGGTGGCGGCGGCGAGCAGGAACAGGGCTCGCATGTAGCTGGCCAACAGGAGATCCACGTCCGCCAGGATATCGTCCAGCAGCATGCGCCCTGGACCGGCGTCCACCAGGTCCAGAATATGATCGCGCATGACGCGCCCGTCCTGCAGGAAGAAGAACGAGAGGATGGGGATGATCACCAGGTAAATCAGCCTGCTGGCGACGTTGAGGAATTTCAGGCCGGCCTGCGGAAGGGCGGTGATCAGTTCGCCGGCGCGGGTGCTGATGTCATCCTTGATTTTGGCCAGTAGCGCCAGACGCGCGTTGTCCATGGCGGGAGGGAGATCGGGGTCCTTAGTCTGCCACGCAGCGATCCGGTTGGGCAGGTCGGTGACGAGATCGCGCGCCTGTTCGCCAATCCGCGAGCCGATCTGGACGGCGAACAGCACGACCAGGCCCACGAAGATCACGTAAGCTAGGGCCAGCGCGAGGGTGCGCGTCCGTTTGCCGGGAAGGAAACGATCCAGCAGGTTCACCAACGGCGAGAGCAGGTAGGCAAACAGGAGGGCCAGAATGAACACGAACAACGTGTCGCGGACCAGGTAGATGAAATAGACCCCGGCGACCACCAGAATGGCGGTCCATACGTAGGACGCGGCGCGCCGGTCGAAGCCCATCATAACTGAGCCAATTCTAGCAGCACGGCTGGCGGGTAGGCGGCGGTGGGGCGGTACCGCTGTGGCTTGGTGCGCCGGTGGGTGGGGCGGCCGATTCGGCTGCCCGCCTGGTCCCGGCCGGGTGAAATCGACCGCGCCCGAAGCTAGGGCAGGCGCATCGCCCATAAGCGCTAAGATAAGGAATTAGCTAGTTGTCATCCTCCGACCTTTCGCCAATACCTACTTTTCGGCTGGGGTAAGAATTTCGGATTGTCAGATTGAAGTACGTGCCGCGCGATGGTGCAGACGATAGCGATATAAAGACATCTTCCGGCACTCCGCTATATTCATAGCTGGTCTGATCGCGAAACCCGACGGTTAGCCGATGGTTGATGCCGTCATATGAAAACCAGCAGAACGCAGTCGATTCGGGAGTCGTGATCGTCATCGGACGCCTCCCAGTGCCTGCACCCGCGGTGTTCGGCGGCGATTCCGTTCTCCCAAGTCTGCGGCGATCTGGTTCCACTGGCCCAATGTCGCCAGCAGTTCGGTTCGCGGCGTAATCGCCTCCAGAACGCGTTCGAAGGCGAAACTAAACTCGCGCCACCGGCTCCGAATCGGCGCTGTCCCTGACCAGGTAGTAGCCCCAGGGGGAAATCGTGCTCCCCACCCTTGCCAACCGCTCTGCCAGCAAGGCCACCAGTAGCTTGGCGTATAACCAAGCCCGGCTGCTGGCGTCCACCTGTTTGGGCACGTGCCCGAGTTGGATAATGGATTTCAAACGTTGGAACGTCAGTTCGATTTGCCACCGCTGGCGATAGCACTCCAGGATCTCTACGCCGCTGGCCTCGGCGGTTGCCAGCGTGGTGAACACCATCACGTAACAAGCATATTCCCGGGATTCCTCCGTGCCACCACTTACGCCCCGGATCTTCCTCTGGTCAATGCGGCGTTGCGCTCGCGCAATCGCTTGCTCGCTCTTGCGGACTGTGCACACCCGCCCCGCAACTACCTGCGTTCCACAGACCACCTCAGCCGGCCAGTCTCCTATCTTTCCCACCTTCAACGCCCGCAGTTTGGCGCGCAGTCCCAATGGCCGTTGATGAGTTGACTGCAAAGGTAACGACAACGGATTCAACCGCACGCATACCTCGGCCCTACTAGCCACCACCGCCGCGATACCTGCTGGATGGCTGTACCCCGCATCGGCTAAAACCAACTCACCTGGTTGGAACGCGAAACGTCCCAGTCTCTCGCCGGTGCTCTTGCCCCGGGTCGGAGTGAGCTCAAAGTGATCGCATTCCAGGCCCGGCAGCCGCAAGCTGTAGTGAATGCGCCACTGGCTGCCAGTCTTACCGGGTTCCTTCACTGTGGTCGCGTCCACTACCCGCACCGGCCTTTGATGTAGGGGCTCCAGCCTTACGCCGTTCGCCTTCCACAACTGCTCGCACATTGCTCGCAGCCACGGTTCGGCCAGACGCAGGCGATCCATCAGCGCCACGTCTGAGACTTCGGCAATCCCGGCCAGTTTAGCCTGTACGACTGTCTCTCGTAGGGACCAGCCATGGCCCACATGCATCAACAGCGTGCGCAACACTGCGTCCAGCGAATCGAAGCCCCGCAGTCGCCTCACTGCGCCGGTAGTTCTGGCCAAGTGTTGCCAATCGGAAGGGAGCAGGCCGGCTAAGACATGCCAGTCTTCATTCCCGGTCGTCATGGCGACAGCTTAGTCGGTCACTTCAGAAGTTCACTAACGTATTTTTCGTGGATCATCGCGGAGTGCTGAGCTTAACGAGGAGTTCGTCGAGGTCTGGACGGGTGAACTTCCACTCGAAGGGCTGGGCCGTAGTTGCCCAGTAGTATTGGAAATCCAAAAGGCGCTCGGCGACGGCGTTGAGGTCGGGAAAATCATTGGGCGTCAGGACCTTTCGCTGGACGATCGAGAAGTAAATTTCAATCTGGTTGAGCCAACTGGCATGAACCGGCGCATGCACGAGCGTAAGCCGTGGATAGAGATTCCGTAGGCGCTCTGCGGCCTTGGCCCCACGATGCG